>JAURML010000024.1 GCA_030830695.1 Caenibius sp.
GCGCGCTGCCCTTCTTCACCCCGCCCACCGGTTCGATCAATATGCCTTCGATCCGCTGCCCGTCGCGCGCGGTGTAGGACAGCGTGCGCTGCGCCCCGAAATCGATTTCCGAAAGCCAGGGATTGTGATGCGTCCAGCGCTGGAATGCGCCATCGCGCAGCACGAACAGCTCTTCGGGATGAGCGGGCGAATCTGCGCGCAGGGCAATCGTGCCGCCCGCCGCCGCAAGCGATTGCAGGATCAGCGGCCCCGGATCGAGTTCCTGATCCCGCGTGCCGTCCGCCCGATAGGTGCGATAGCGGCTCTGCGCGCCGAGGTGAATCACCGCCGCCAGCCGCCCGTCTGCCAGCCATTGCGCATCCTGCGCGGCTTCTGCCGCACCCTGGTTCAGCGCGCGCATCGCCCCGCTGGCCGTGTCGACCAGATAGAGCGTGGTCGGCGCCGGATCATGGCTGTCCGTGGCCGCGATCAGCGCAATCGCCTTGCCGTCAGGCGACCATTCGTAATCGCCGATCTTGCCTTCGGTCTGGATCATTTTGCCCGCCACACCGCCAGGCAGATCGATCAGTTGCAGGCGCTTTCTCGTGTAACTGTCATCCACGCTGGGGCTGGGCGCGGTTTCGATCAGCGCGCGCCGACCATCGGGCGAAAGCTTGAAACCGGAAACGAAGCCCGGCACCGCGATGGGGCGGGGATCGCGATCGGGCTTGCGGCTTACCCGCGCCGCGAACAGCCGGTTGAAGCGATAATCCTCCTCGAAAACCTGCGCATCGAAGCCCGCTTCCACTTCCGCCTTGCGCCGCGCATCCTCGCCCGGATCGGCCAACAGATACAGCGTCGCCCCGTCCGGGCTCCACGCGAAATCCAGCACATTGGCGCCCGCGACTTCCGCCAGCTTGCGGTGCCCTCCGCCATCCACCGGGATGCCCCAGACCGCGTCCTTGCCGCCCTTGTCAGCCCACAGAAAGGCAATCAACTTGCCGTCAGGGGAAAAGCGCGCCGCGCCGACGTTCATGTCAGCGGGCAGGTAATCGCGTTCCTGCCCCGGTCCCCAGGCGAGCTGGAGCGAGAGCCGCGCCTTGCCATCCTTTTCCCCCTGCGTCACATCGGGAAAGCTGGTCAGGAGATAGGCAATCCGGCTGCCGTCAGGGGCAACCGCCATCGCCGCCACCGCTTCGGTGCGGGCGACGTCCTGCTCCGTCATCGGTCGGGCAAAAGCGGCAGGCGCGGCAAGCAGGGCCAGCAGGGCGGCGAAGCAGGCGGCAAGGCGAAGGCGCAGCATGTAATCCCTTGAAATTTCCTCTGTCACTGGCACCATAGAACGGCTGGATCGGTTCTTACAATGCCAGCTCGTGAAATCGGGTGGCTCATTCCGCTTATGCAAAACGTCAGAATTTCGGGTAAGGAGGATGCCATGCACAGGCTGATTGCTAGGGTTGCCCTTTTCTCTAGCGTCGGCTGTGCGCTGCCCGCGCTGGCCAATGAGGCGGACGGCACAGTCCCGCGTGACATTGACAGTGCCTTTGACGGTGATTACCTGATCCTTGGGGCGGGTGTGGGCTATGCGCCCGATTACAACGGGTCTGACGATTATACGCTCCGGCCCATTGGCGGGTTTCGCGCCAGCATCAGCGATATGCGCATCTTTTCCAGCGGAGTCGGGATCGGTGCGGATTTTATCCCCGATGCCAAGGGAGCGCGGGTCAAATTCGCGCTTGGGCCGGTCGTGCGGTACCGGGCTAATCGGACCGGCAAGGTCAGGGATGAGGTCGTGCGCCTGCTTCCCCGCCTCAAGGCGACATGGGAGGTCGGGGTTACCGGCGGCGTCTCGCTGGAGGACATTTTCCATTCGCGCGACTCCGTCTCTGTCAGGGCTGAGGTGCGCTGGACCGTGGCCGGCAACCAGGGCGCGCGGATCTTCTCGGCTGATGTCAGCTATTTCGCGCCTTTGGCGCGCGCGGCCGGGATCGGCGCCAGTCTGGGGGTGGACTATATCAATCGCGACTGTGCCGATTATCACTACTCTGTGAGTGCCCAAGGGGCTGCGGCGAGCGGATTGCCCACCTATCAAGCCCATGGCGGCTGGAAGAACTCGACCGCAAGGCTTTATGGCGGATACGATCTTGACGGGAACCTGCGCAACGGCGGCTGGGGCATTGGCGGTGTGGTCAGCTTCGAACGTCTGCTTGGCAGCGCCGCGCAAACGCCCATGACCGCCCTGCGGGGTAGCCGCGATCAATGGTTTGTCGGCTTCGGGCTTGGTTACACATTCTGAACGACAGCGCCTGTTGAAAGGCGAATCACCCGCCACAAAAAATGCCAATTTTGATCCTGATCGTATATCCGGGCGGCGAGGCGCGTCATCCTTGCGGCGCGAAATAGCGTTCGGAGAGGAAATGAACATGCAAAGCGCGATGGATTTCACAGGGTGGAGCGGGCTCCTGCTGGGGCTGGCGGCGGTCTTCGCCGGGATCGGCGCGCTGCGCAAGCCGGGCATCTGGCGCAGGATGATCGAGGAAGTGGAACAATCGCCCACCGCCCAGTTCGTCTGCGGAATGCTGGAACTGCTGGTGGGCGCGATCGTCTATCTCGCCAATCCGTGGCTGTCGGGCGATACGCTGGCCTGCGTGCTGAAGGGGCTGGGCGGGCTGATGATGGCCGAAGCGCTCGTAATTCTGGCGTTCTGCGACATCTACACCCAGTTCTGGCTGAAGAACCTGGGCGCGATGCACCGTGGCTGGGCCAGCTTCACCGTGGCCATGGGCATTGCGCTGACCGTGGCGGGCGGGATGCATCTGGCGGGCCGCCTCGTCTGACCGTTTGCTTTGACAGGCCAGCCGCGGGGGCGTAACCCTGCGGCCATCCCCGGGGAGTCAGCTTGTGGCTGAGAGGGGCGGGGTAAGCGCCGCCCGACCCGTTGAACCTGAACCCGTTAACACGGGCGGAGGGAGTGGGCGGTCGTTTCCCTTGTCGACAGGCCCCGCGTTCCGCCCAACTGGAAAGTTGCAACGCATGGCTGACATCAATTCCAAGCTGGAAATCGGGGTTACCACCGGCCCGATCCGCGGATCGCGCAAGATTCACGTCGGCCCGCTCAGGGTCGCCATGCGCGAAATCAGCGTCGAACCTTCCAGCGGGGAAGCGCCGGTCCGCGTCTATGACACCTCCGGTCCCTATACTGATCCCGATGCGGCCATTGATATTCAGGCGGGCCTGCCGCAGCTGCGCCGGGCATGGCAACTGGCGCGCGGGGATGTGGAGGAATATGCCCCCCGCGCGGCGAAGCCGGAAGACAATGGCCAGCTGGGGCCGGATCGTTCGGGCGGCGTCCCGCCCTTTCCCGGCGCGGCGCGCAAGGTGCTGCGCGCAAGGCGGGGCGCGAACCTCAGCCAGATGCATTATGCCCGCCGCGGCATCATCACGCCCGAGATGGAATATGTGGCCGAGCGGGAAAATCTGGGGCGGGAATTGGCACGCGATCTTGTCCGTGACGGGCAGGACTGGGGGGCCGCCATCCCCGACTATGTCACCCCCGAATTCGTGCGCGACGAAGTGGCGCGCGGCCGTGCGATCATCCCCAGCAACGTCAATCACCCCGAAGCCGAACCGATGGCCA
>JAURML010000170.1 GCA_030830695.1 Caenibius sp.
GGGCCGGTCTTTGCGGTGCCCAAGCTGCTCAAGACGTTTGGCCTGTCCATGGACGACATCGGCCTGTGGGAACTGAACGAAGCGTTTGCGGTGCAGGTCGTCTACTGCCGCGACCGGCTGGGCATCCCCAACGAACTGATGAACGTGAATGGCGGCGCGATTTCCATCGGGCACCCTTATGGCATGTCGGGTTCGCGCATGGTGGGCCATGCGCTGATCGAAGGGAAGCGGCGCGGCGCGAAGCATGTCGTGATCACGATGTGCGTCGGCGGCGGCATGGGCGCAGCCGGACTGTTCGAAGTGCTTTAAGACTGCCTGATCCCGATTGCGTCCGGCAATCCTGCTCAATAAGGCATTTCGAGGCCGGACAGGATCACGTCCGCATAAGTCTGGCCGATTTCTTCGGCGCTGGTATCGCAGCCGTCGGGCCTGAACCAGCGGTGCGTCCAGCCGATGATGCCGAAAATGCCATAGGCGATGACCCGCGCGGATCCTGCCTTGCGAAAGCTGCCATCGACGAAGCCTTCTTCGATCACGCTGATCATGGCGTCTGTCGTCAGGCGGTTTACCTCGCGCATGCGCCGCGACCATTCGGACCGGTCATCGCTGACATGCGAGAGATTTTCGCGAATATAGATATAGAACAGCGGGTAATGTTCGCCATAGGAGCTCATCAGCGAGGTGATCATGTCCCGCAGCTTGCGCGAGGGGCGAACCTTGCTGGTCGCGATTCGCCGGACCAGTTCCAGGTTGCGTTCCACGACAGTGCGGACAACTTCGTCGAACAGTTCCTCCTTCGACGAGATGTAATAATAGAGCGTGGAGCGATCGACCTGCATTTCCTGCGCCACTGCGGAAATGGACGCTTTCTGGAAGCCAAGCCGGTCGAACACGCGAACGGCGGCTTCCGCGATTTCCTTTCGCTTTGCTTCATATGCGACAGGATCAGCTTCCGCCGCTGCCCTGCGTTGTTCTATGACGCTGCCTTTGCTCATGAAATTCCGGCTTCACCCTGTTCTGATGCCCGCTTCACCCGGCAACTGCGGATGATTGGCAATTGTGGCTTCCTTTGATCTGAAACTAGCCGAATTGCAGTGCAGGGCAAGCTGTCCTGTTTTTCCGCATATGCTGCGCTAATGTCGGACTTGTCCCGACATCGCGAACTCGGCGCCAGTTGACCATACAACAATGGTGTTGTAACTGGTTCAGTGTCGACCGAGTGAATGTCGGGTCGGCATTCAGGAGAGAATCAGATGTCCAGCCGCATGCGTTTCGGCACCTTCATTCCACCGCACCATTTACCGGTCAATTACAACCCGACCTACGCCTTGCAGCGCGATGTGGAAATCGTGCAGCTGGCGGATACGATCGGCTTTGACGAAGCCTGGTTCGGTGAACATCACTCGGGCGGTGCGGAGCCGATTGGCGATCCGATGCTCTTCATTGCGCATGTTGCCGCGCAGACGAAATATATCAGGCTGGGGACCGGCGTCGTGTCGCTGCCCTATCACAATCCGCTGTGGGTGGCGGACCGGCTGGCGATGCTGGATCACCTGACGCGCGGTCGCGTGATGCTGGGCCTTGGCCCCGGCGCGCTGGCGACGGATGCGGGGATGCTCGGCATTCACCCGTCAGAGCAGCGCGAGGCGCTGGAAGAAGACGCAGCGGTGTTGATGCATCTGATGACCAGTGACGAGCCGATCAGCATCGAGACCAAGCGCTACAAGCTGGTCAATGCCAAGCTCCAGCTTGATTTCTATCAGGACCCGCACCCCGAAGTGGCGGCTGCGGCGATCGTTTCCCCGTCCGGTCCGCGCCTTGCCGGGACGCACGGGGCAGGCCTGCTGTCCATCGGTGCGACGATGAAGGCCGGCGTCGATGTGCTGGCCATGCACTGGGATGTGGCGGAAAAGCGCGCGGCGGAATGCGGCAAGACTGTGGACCGCAAGAACTGGCGCCTGGTCGGCCTGATGCATCTGGCCGACACCAAGGACCAGGCGATCAAGGACGTCGAATTCGGCCTGCGAGAGTTCTGCGATTATTTGCAGCACACCACGCCGACGCCGCAGCTTGAGCCGGTCGGTAACACTGTGTCCGAATATATTGACTGGGCGCTGTCTACAGGTGCCGCTGTCATCGGCACTTATGACGAAGCGATTGAGCAGATCGAGACCTTGCAGGAACTGTCGAACGGCGGTTTCGGCTGTTACCTGCTGTTCGATCACAACTGGGCGCCGTGGGCGGCCAAGAAGCATCATTATGAAATCTTCGGTGACTATGTGATCCCGCATTTCAAAAAGACCAATCGCCGGCTGAAACAGAGCGAGCTGGATACGCGCGCCGTGCGCGACCGGCTGGCGGCGGAACAGGCGGCAGCGGTCGGGGCGTTTACCGAAAAGCATCGCGGATGACGCAGGCGGCGCAAGCTGTGGTGGAGCTTGAGCGGCACGGTCCCGTCCTGCTGATCGCCATCAATCGTCCCGAACGCCGCAATGCCGTGAATCGCGCCGTGTCATTGGCCATGGCCGATGCGCTGGACTTGCTGGATGGGGATGCCGGGCTGCGCGCGGGTATTGTGACCGGGCGCGGCGGCAATTTCTGTTCAGGCATGGACCTCAAGGCCTTTGTCGATGGCGAACGGCCCGAACTGGAAGGAAGGGGCTTTGCCGGGCTGTGCGAGGCGCCGCCGCAAAAGCCGCTGATCGCGGCCGTTGAAGGCTATGCACTGGCGGGCGGGTTTGAACTGGCGCTGGCCTGTGATCTGATCGTGGCGGCAGACAATGCGGTCTTCGGGCTGCCCGAAGCGGCGCGGGGGCTGGTGGCGGGTTCGGGCGGGCTGTTACGGCTGGGGCGGCGTATGCCTGCGGGTATCGCGCTCGAATATGCGCTCACTGGCGCCCCCATGCCTGCCGCGACCGCGCGCGAGTGGGGCCTGGTCAATCGCCTGGTTGCACCGGGCCAGGCGTTGGCAGCGGCTCTCGAACTGGCGGGCGAAATTGCCGCCAATGCGCCGCTCTCCACCGCCATGACCAAACGGATCATGCGCGAGAGCAGGCTTTGGCCCGATGATGAAATGTTTGCATTGCAGAGCCCGCTCTCCGAATCTGTGATCAATTCGCAGGACGCGCAGGAAGGCGCGCAGGCCTTTGCAGAAAAACGCGCGCCGAAGTGGAGCGGGAAATGAAGCGAATTGCGGTGATTGGCGGCGGCACGATGGGGGTCGGCATCGCCTATGTCTGCGCGCAGGCAGGCGCGGATGTGACGGTGGTCGAACCCGACGACGCGCGCGCGACCGCCATGCGCAACATTATCCGCGAAACGGCGGGCGGCGCGGTCAAGCGCGGCAAGTTTACGATAAAGGAAGCGGATGCGCTGGACCGCCGGGTGAGGCAGGTGGCATCGGTGGCTGCCTTGCCAGAGGGGCTGGACCTGATTGTCGAATCCGTGTTCGAGGATCTCGCGCTCAAGCACGCGGTGCTGGCCGACGCGGCGGGGAAGCACCCAGCCTTGCTCGCCACCAATACCAGCGCGCTGTCGATTGACCGGCTGGCGCAAGTCGTGCCGGACAAGGCGAATTTCCTCGGCATGCACTTCTTCAATCCGGTCTGGTCGCTGAAGCTGGTCGAGATCATTCGCGGGGCCGGGACATCCGATGCGGCGGTTGACTGCGCGCGCGACTTTGCCGCCTGGATGGGCAAGGAATCGCTGGTCGTGCGCGACATTCCCGGTTTCGCTACCAGCCGGCTGGACCTGATCGCCTCGCTCGAAGCAATGCGGATGCTGGAAAGCGGCGTCACCAGCGCAGAGGAAATCGACCGGGCGGCAACGCTGGCCTATCGCCATCCGGTTGGCCCCTTGCGGCTCAGTGACATCGTTGGCCTGGATGTGCGGCTGGATGTCGCCCGTGCGCTGGAAGCCGCGCATGGTGCCCGCTTCGCGCCGCCAGCGATATTGATCGAAATGGTCGCGGCCGGAAAGCTTGGCGTCAAGTCAGGCGAAGGCTTCTTCAAATGGCCGCAATAGGCCGCACCGGAGCATAAAATGTCCTCGCAGAACATGTTCTATACCCCGCTGATTGACACGCAGGAACATCACCCGGCGCTGCGTGATAGCGTGGCCAGGCTGATGAGTGGCTTCGGGCGCGCATATTTCCAGGACATCGTGCAGCGCGGCGCGCGCGCGGTCGATCTGTGGAAGGCGCTGGGCGAGGCGGGTTTTCTGGGCGTGCACATGCCGGAAGAATATGGCGGCGGCGGCGGCGGGATGGCCGATTATTACACCATCATCGAGGAAGTTTCCGCTCATGGCTGCCCGCTGCTCGCCATGGTCATCAATTCGATCTGCTCGCCGATGATTGTCGCTTACGGATCGGAAGAAATGAAGCGCGAATGGCTGCCCGATCTTGCCAGCGGGGCGCGCCGCATGGCCTTCGGGATTACCGAACCGAACGCCGGATCGAACACGCACAAGGTCAGCACTACCGCGCGGCAGACGCCGGACGGCTGGGTGCTGAGCGGCAGCAAATACTGGACCAGCGCAATCGATGAATCCGATGCCGTACTGGTGGTGGCCCGCGATGCGGATCGTTCAACGGCAGAGCGTTCGTGCCTGTCGCTGTTCATCGTCCCGACCGACGCCAAGGGGCTGAGCTGGAAGAAGATCGACAGCGCAGTCCAGGTCGCGGAAGACAGCTTTTTTACCTATTATGATGACATCAAGCTGCCGCCAGAGGCGCTGGTAGGCGAGGCCGGAAACGGGCTCAAGCAGTTGTTCATCGGCCTCAATCCGGAACGGGTCACGGTTGCTGCTATCAACAATGGCATTTCCCGCTTCGCGCTGGCGCAGGCCGCACAATATGCCTGCGACCGTACGGTGTGGAAGTCACCCATCGGCGCGCATCAGGGAATTGCGCATCCCCTGGCTGAGGCTTTCATTGGCGTGCAGCAGGCGCGGCTGATGGCGGCGCGCGCGGCCGATCTTTATGACCGGGGCGAGGATGCAGCCGAAGCATCCAACATGGCGAAGTTCGCCGCAGCCGAATCCTCGCTCAAGGCGCTCGACCAGGCGATCCAGGTCCATGGCGGCAATGGCATGTCCTATGAATATGGTCTGGCGGATCTGTGGTTCGTTGCCCGGCTGCACAAGACCGCGCCCGTCAGCCGCGAAATGGTGCTGAACCATATTGCCCAGCACAGCCTTGGCCTGCCGAAGAGCTACTGATGCCCGCTCCCGAAGCCGACAACCCGCTCGGCCTGCTCACAATTCTTGGCAGGCATGCCAACACGCGGCCAGATAGTCCCTGCCTGCTGATCGAAGATGATGTAATCACCTTTTCCGAACTTTCAGCGCGCAGCGAGCGGGTGGCGGGCGCCATGCGCGCGCAGGGCATTGGTGCGGGTGACAGGGTTGCGATACTTGCCTATTCCAGCCCGATATTCTTCGAACTGCTGCTGGGTTGCGCCATAGCCGGTGCAATCATGGTGCCCATCAACTTCCGGCTGTCATCGCGCGAAGTGGGCGAAATTCTTGACGATGCGGAACCGTCGCTGCTGCTGGTTGAAGCGGATTTGGCCCACCTGGTGCCCGATGGGCATGATGTTTCGCGGCGCGACCTTCAGGATTATGCCCGCTGGCGCGATGCGGCAGAGCCTGAAAGCTCGGCGCCTGCGGCTCTCGATGCGCCGGTGCTGATCCTTTATACTTCGGGCACGACCGCATTGCCCAAGGGCGTGGTGCTGAGCCACCGCAACTTGTCGTATCTCGAACGCATGGCGCGGCAATTGTGGTCATTCGCACCTCAGAGCGTCAACCTGGCGGCGATGCCGCTGTTTCATATCGGCGGGCTAGGCTGGGGGCTGCTGGCATTCAGCCAGGGCGGCAGGACTGTGCTGACCCGCGAGAGTGATCCTGCTGCCCTGCTGGCGCTGATGCGCCGTCATGGCGTGACTCATGCCTTTCTTGTGCCGACGGTTATTCAAAGGCTGGTGGAGCAGCTTGAGGAAAGCGGCGATCAGCCGCCAAAGGTGGCGCACATGTTCTACGGGGCAGCGCCGATGGGCGAATCCTTGCTTGCCCGTGCGATCGCTGCGTTCGGCAGCGCGTTTCATCATACATACGGCATGACTGAAACCGCCGGGACGACAGTCACGCTCGATCCCGAAGACCATGACCCTGGTGGGCCACATCCGGAACGGCTGCGCTCATGCGGACGGGCGATGCCGTGGGTTGAGCTGAAGCTGGTCGATCCGGCGACGAACCGTGAAGTGGCCGTTGGCGAAATCGGCGAAGTGCGCATGCGCTGTGGTGCCGTCACGCAAGGCTATTGGCGCAAGCCCGAAGCAACCGCCGAAACGATTACGCCCGATGGCTGGATGTGTTCGGGCGATGCGGCAGTGCAGGATGCCGATGGCTATCTCTATTTGCGCGATCGTTACAAGAACATGATCGTTTCGGGCGGAGAAAATATCTACCCTGCAGAAATCGACAATGTATTGCAGCAGCACCCGGCCGTTCAGGATGTTGCGGTTGTCGGCGCGCCACATCCCAAGTGGGGGGAAACACCGCATGCGCATGTCGTGTTGAGAGCGGGCCAAACGGTTTCCGAAGCAGAGTTGATTGCTTTCGCGCAAGAGCGCCTTGCCCGATACAAATGCCCCACTGCGGTGATTTTTACAGACGATTTGCCGCGCAATGCCTCGGGCAAGATATTGAAGCGGGAGCTGCGCAAATGAACGCTGAGATATCCGTGCAGGCGCGCGTGCTGCGCGCATTTGCGGTGGAGTTTCTGACCGCACATGATCCCGATGTGGCGCGTCGCATCATGACGCCGGATTATGCGTTGTCCATCGGCGGCTTCCTGCTGGCGGGGCGGGACGAGCACTACCTGCCCGCCACGGTGGCGCAGCTCGAACAATTCCCGGGTTTGTGCGTGACGGCGCATGATGTCGTGCTCGGAACGGAGGCGGTGGCGCTGCGCTTCACAGAACATGGCGTATCGGCGCGGCAGGCAAGCCCCTCAAGCTGGGGGGGGATAACCCTGTTCCGGCTGGAAGCGGGGCGACTGCGGCAGGGCTGGGCCGAAGAGGATTATTTCGCGCGCAAGCTGCAATTGCGCAGCGGCGAGGTGAACCGGATCGATCCGCCACATCCCGCCCCATGGGACGCCCCGGTTGCGGCACCCGATCCCCAAACCGAACGGATCGTGCGCAGCTGGCTGACCGATCCCGCCGCGCCGCTGGCGGCGACCGATGAGATCAGCGCCGGGGGGCCGCGTCTGGCGGAACTGATCGAAGCTGCTGATCTTGAAATCGGATTTCTCTTCACCGCCGGGCCGCGCGCGGCGTTTCATGCGGTGCTCAAGGGCGCCTACAAGGGCGGGTTCGCGGACATAGACCAGAGTCAGCTGGGCACGCAGATTTCGCTTCCGGTCTCGGGCATTGTCGACGTCGCCAATGGCGCGGTGGCGCGCGCGCAGGTTTGCGGGGACCGGCTGGGGCTCCAACGCCGACTTGCGCATGGATGACGGCAGCGGGCCGCATCGCCCAACCGGGGCAAACGAGCGCTTGTTTTACGTCTCGGGCTGCGGCAATGTAACCTGTAAACGCAAGCGTTGATTGGGAGAATGTGCGATGGGTAGAGTTTCAGGCAAGGTAGCGATCATTTCCGGCGCGGCGCAGGGCATGGGCGAAGCGCATGCCCGGCTGTTCGTGGCGGAAGGGGCAAAGGTCATCCTGACTGACCTCAACGACAAGGCCGGGCAGGCTCTGGCTGACAGTCTTGGCGAAAACGCCATGTTCATCCGGCAGGATGTGACGCAGAAGGCGGACTGGCAACGCGTGGTGCAGGAAGGCGAGGCCCGCTTCGGCAACATCAACGTGCTCGTTGCCAATGCCGGGGTGATCGGCAAGGTCGCCAGCACGCTCGACTTCACCGAGGAAGATTACCACTTCGTCTGCAATATCAACCAGACGGGTGTGTTCCTTGGCATTCAGGCGGTCCTGCCGTCGATGATCAGGGCCGGTGGCGGTTCGATCGTCAACATTTCCTCCATCGCCGGGATGGTAGCCTGTTATGGCCTGCCCAACATCGCCTATGTCGCCAGCAAATTCGCAGTGCGTGGAATGACCAAGCGCGTGGCGGTGGAGTTCGGGGACAAGAACATCCGCTGCAACTCGATTCACCCCGGTTTCATCAAGACCCCGATGATGGCCGCCGCCACGGATGAAGAGGGCGGTGACGCGGTGAGCATGATCCCGCTCAGGCGCATGGCCGAACCGGAAGAAGTGTCCAA
>JAURML010000171.1 GCA_030830695.1 Caenibius sp.
AAGTACTTGAAGGGGGAGCGTTTCGACATCCCCGGAAGCTAAACGGCGCCCTGCCCCGCCTCAAGCGAAGTTCTTCTGACAAAGCCAGCGGCTGGACTTTAGGCCGGCAATCCAGCGCTTTGTGATCTCTGACGCAAACATCGGTCCGAAACGCTGCCACCAAAATCGGACTGTCTCGTGACTGACTTCTATACCACGTTCGTGGAGTAGATCTTCGACATTCCTCAACGACAGCGGAAACCGGACATAGAGCATCACGGCCAGGCGGATGATCTCTGGACTGGTTTTGAAGTACTTGAAGGGAGAGGATCTGGTCATCAACAGACGCTAGTCCGACCCCTACCCTGTCTCAAGCAAAGTTCCTCTGACAAAACCCCTAGTTTTCATCCCAGCCGATCTGCCCGCCAACATAGAGGGTGCCATTCTCGCTCAGCACCCCGTTGGCATAGCCTTTCGCGGCGGCCCAACCTTGGGGCTGAATGATCCGATGCGCCATTATTCCGTTCCTTTTATCTGAATTTCCAATGCTTTGCGCAAATCGCCTGCCCAAGGCACCGGGCGCCCATCCGGCCCCACATGCACCAGCGTCGACGTCGCGGTCAGCCGCTGCTCCGCCCCGCATGACACCACGAATGACAGATCAAGACTGCTACGCCCAAGGCGGTGACAGGTCAGGGCAATCTCCAGCCGGTCACCCAACCGGCTAGGAGCTGTGAACACCGTGTCGATCCTCACCGTCGGAACCGCATGCCCCTGATGCAGCTTTTCGAAAGGGCAGCCCAGCACCTCGTCGAAGAAGCATTAGACAGTGTCGTTCAGCATCTCGAAATAACGCGGGTAGAAGACAATCCGCGCAGGGTCGCAATCCTTGAACATGATCTTGCGGCGATGGATGTAGGGCATCTGTCAGACCCCCAGGTAGCGGTCGGCCAGATCCGCTGTCAGATCGCCGGGCGCACCTGTCCACACTGATTTTCCGCGCTCGATGATCACCGCGCGATCTGCAATCTTGTTCAGCTCTTTCAACGCCTTGTCGACCACAACTATTGCGAGTCCGCTGTCCCGCTTCAGCGTGGCGATGGCGGCCCAGATTTCCTGCCGCACCACTGGCGCCAGCCCTTCTGTCGCCTCGTCCAGCAGCAGCAGGCGCGGGTTCGTCATCAGCGCGCGGGCAATCGCCAGCATCTGCTGCTCGCCCCCCGACAGGGATGCGGCCTTCTGGTCGCGCCGCTCCTCAAGCCTTGGAAACAGCTGCGCGATGCGCGACAGGTCCCAGTGGCCCGGGCGCGCGCTGGCGATCAGGTTTTCCTCGACCGTCAGGGGCGCAAAGCAACGCCGACCTTCGGGCACCAGCCCCAAGCCCAATCGCGCCGCACGAAAGGACGGCAGCCGCAAAAGGTCCTGCCCGTCAAAGCTGAGCCTGCCGGACATGGCCGGCACCATCCGGCAGATGGCGTGGATCGTCGTCGTCTTGCCCATGCCGTTGCGCCCCATCAGGGCCACGACCTCGCCCGGCGCCACGTCGAAGGACACCCCGAACAACGCCTGTGAAGACCCGTATTGCACAGCCAGATTATCCACCGATAACAGGGTCATGCCGCATCCTCCTCACCAAGGTAGGCGCGGCGCACGTCCGGATTGGCGCGGATCTCATCGGCAGTCCCCGTGGCGATGACCTGCCCATAGACCAGCACGGAAATGCGGTCCGCCAGGGCAAAGACCGCGTCCATGTCATGTTCCACCAGCAGGATCGGCGCCTCGGCCCGCAACCCATCCAGAAATCCGGTCAGGCGTTTCGATCCGCCCGCACCAAGCCCCGCCATCGGCTCGTCCATCAGGAACGCCTTGGGCTTCAGGGTCAGCGCCACCGCCACCTCTAGCTGGCGCCGTTGTCCGTGGGACAGCTCCGCCGTGCGCATGGCCGCGTGATCCTGCAAGCCCACGCACTCCAGCGCTTCATGTGCGCGCTCCAGCAGGGCACGATCCTTCATCACGGGCCGGAAAAACCGCATCACGCCGCCGCGCGCTCCCAATGCGCCCAGAACCGCGTTCTGCAGCACTGTGAAGTCCATCGCCAGGGCCGAAATCTGGAAAGTCCGCCCCAGCCCCAGCCGCGCCCGCGCGACGGTGTCCAGCGCAGTCACATCCTGCCCAAGGAAATGCACCGTGCCGCTGTCCGGTTTCATGTTGCCCGCGATCTGCTTGATCAGCGTGGATTTTCCCGCACCATTCGGGCCGATCAGGGCATGGATCTCGCCGGGACGCAGATCAAGGCTGATCGCGTCCGAGGCTGTCAGCGCGCCAAAGGACTTGGTGATGCCGCGCGTCTGCAGCAGTGGCTCAGCCATGCGCCACCTCCCGCCCGGCAAGGGTCCCGATCAACCCGCCGCGCGCGAACAGCACCACGGCCAGCAGCAGCGCGCCAAGGAAGATCTTCCAGTATTCGCTGACCCCGCCTAGAAGATGCTCCAGCAGGATGAAAAGTGCCGCCCCTGCCACCGGGCCATAAAGCCGCCCCACCCCGCCAAGAATCACGAAGATCATGATCTCGCCACTGGTATGCCAGCTGAACATCGTGGGGCTGATGAACCGGTTGAGATCGGCAAAAAGCGCCCCCGCCAGACCCGTGATCGAGCCAGAGATCACGAAAGCCACCAGCCGCAGCCGGTAAGGCGCGATGCCGACGGTTTCGACCCGGTCCGCATTCTGCCGCGCCGCCGTCAGCGCCAGCCCGAAGGGCGCCCGCGCCAGCCGTGCGGAAAACAGCAGCGCCAGCCCCAGCACCACATAGGACAGGATCAGGAACTGCACCGGCACCAGCGTATTCAACCCCGGAAAGCTGTTGCGGACATAGATCGACAGCCCATCCTCGCCGCCATAGGCCGGCCAGCCGATTGTGAAATAGTAAAGCATCTGCCCGAAGGCGAGCGTGATCATGATGAAATACACGCCCGATGTCCTGAGGCTCAGCGCCCCGATCAGCAGCGCCGCCAGGCTCGAGGCCACAACCGCCACAAGCCAGATTACCGGCATGGATTTCGTGCCCTCGATCAGGATCGGCCAGTCCATGATCGGATCGAAGGTCTGGGCATGGCTGGCAAGGATTCCCATCGCATAGCCGCCGATCCCGAAAAAAGCCGCATGACCGAAACTGACCAGCCCGCCAAGCCCCAGCGCGATGTTCAGCCCCACACCGGCCAGCGCAAGGATTGCAACCTTGGTGCAAAGCGTCAGGATATAGGCCTGCCCCGTGGACCAGGCCCAGAACGGGACCAGCACCAGCAGAAAGGTCAGACCTGCGTTGATATAGCTTTCGCGCGTCATCTCAGGCGCTCCCGTACAGACCCGAGGGGCGCATGATCAGCACAACCGCCATCAGGATATATATCAGCATCGATCCAAGTGAGGCGCCCACCGTCGTGGCGGCCGAAGGATCAAGGAACAGCGCGAAGAAACGCGGCAGCAGAACGCCGCCCATCGTGTCGGTCATCCCCACCAGCAGCGCGCCCACCAACGCGCCCTTTATCGACCCGATCCCGCCGATGACGATCACGACGAAGGCAAGGATCAGCACCGGCTCGCCCATGCCGACCTGTACCGACTGGATCGCGCCCACCAGCGCACCTGCCAGCCCGGCCAGAGCAGCCCCAAGGGCAAAGACCAGCGTGTAAAGCCTTGAAATATCAATACCTAGTGCTGCAATCATTTCGCGGTCGGCCTCGCCTGCACGGATCTGGATGCCGATGCGAGTGCGCGCGATCAGCGCAAACAGCCCACCTGCCACGACCAACCCGGCCACGATGATCGCAAGACGGTAAAGCGGATACTGGATACCGCCCGGCAGAGTGACCGGACCGGATAGATAACTCGGCACATCAAGATAGAGCGGAAAGGATCCGAAGACCCATCGCGTCCCCTCGGACAGGATCAGGATCAGCGCGAAAGTCGCCAGTACCTGATCTAGGTGGTCGCGTTTGTAGAGCCTTCGAATGACCGTCAGTTCGATCAAGGCACCGGCCGCCGCCGCCGCCGCAAGACTGGCGATCAGCGCCAGCACGAACGACCCGGTTGCCCCGGCCACAGCTGCCGCTGCAAAGGCCCCGATCATGTAAAGTGATCCATGCGCCAGATTGATCAGGCCCATGACGCCGAACACCAGCGTCAGGCCCGCGGCCATCAGGAACAGCATGATCCCGAATTGCAGCCCGTTCAGCATCTGTTCGGCAAAGAGCAGAAAGGTCATGTTTTCCGTCCGCTTGGGGTGAGATCAACCAGCCCGCGCGCAACAGGCGCGGCCATCGTCCGTGCAGATAGGTCCCGGCACACATGCGCCGGGACCAGATCAGTGCTTACATCTTGCACTCGGCCGCATAGGCGTCGACGTGATCTTCAAGGGCCACACCGATGATCTTGTTGGTGAAAATGTCACCCTCCTGGATCACCTCGCGGACATAGATGTCCTGGATCGGATGGTTGTTCGTGCCAAACTTGAAATCGCCGCGGGTGCTGGCGAAATCGGCCTCCTTCAGCGCGGCACGGAACGCATCCTTGTCCGCGATATCGGCCTTGCCGATGGCCGAGAGCAGCAGGTTCGCCGTGTCATAACCCTGGCTTGCGTAAAGCGACGGCAGACGTCCGTATTCCTGCTGGAAGGCGGCCACGAAGGTCTGGTTGGCCGCATTGTCCAGATCCTTGCCCCATTGCGAAGTGTTCACCACGCCCAGCGCGGCAGCACCCACGGCCTGAAGGATGCCCTGGTCAAAGCTGAAGGCAGGTCCTACCACCGGCAGGCCGACACCGCTGTCGGCATATTGCTTCATGAAGGAAATCCCCATGCCGGCCGGCAAGAAGAAGAACACCGAATCCGCCCCGGAGGCGCGGATCTGCGCGATCTCGGCGGCATAGTCGGTCTGGCCCAGCGTGGTATAGATCTCGCCGGCCAGTTCACCCTTGTAAAAGCGCTTGAACCCCGTCAGCGCATCGGTGCCTGCCGGATAGTTCGGCGCGAGAATGAAGGTCTTGGCATAGCCCGCCTTGGTCGCATAAGCACCCGCCGCCTCATGCAGGTTGTCGTTCTGCCAAGCCACGTTGAAATAGTTCGGATGGCAGCCCTTGCCCGCCAGCGCAGACGGACCCGCGTTCACAGACAGGTAGATCTTCTCCTGCGCCACGGCCGAAGGCACGACGGCCATGGCAAGGTTCGACCAGATGATGCCGGTCAGCACATCGACATTCTCGGCCTGGATCATCTTGTCCGCCAGTTGCACCGCGATCTCGGGCTTTTGCTGGTCATCCTCGATCACCACCTCGACCGCGTCGCTGCCCGACAGTTTCAGCGCCAGCATGAAGCCGTCGCGCGCATCGATGCCAAGGCCTGCACCACCGCCCGACAGCGTGGTGATCATGCCCACCTTCACCTTGCCTTCCGCCATGGCCGCGCCCGCCGCCAGCAGCGCGGTCGTGGCCAGCATCGCCAGTTTCGTCAGTTTCATCTTGTCTTTCCTCCGTGTTGGCCCCTTTGGGCTTTTGCTTTTGGTCGTTCAGAACGCCTTGAATGTCGGCGTGGTCAGGGTACGTTCGATGCTGGGAATGTCCAGCAGGTGATCGTTGATATATTTGCCCACATCGGCCCCATCAGGAATATACAGCTTCATCAGAAGACCATGTCCGTCGTCAGAGTTTTTGGGCCAGTTGGCGGGCTGAGCTAAGAGAGGGTCTGGCTCATCTGGTTCATGTGATTATGCGGCGGATTTGCGGTGAAGCAAGCGCCGCGTTTCGAT
>JAURML010000172.1 GCA_030830695.1 Caenibius sp.
AAACGATCCAGCAGGTGGCCAACACGCAATCGATCGGCGATGGCAAGATTTTCGTGCTCGAACTCGCCTCGGCCACGCGCATCCGCACCGGCGAAACCGGCGACACCGCGGTCTGACCGCCAGCGCTCACGCATCCCCGCAGCATGGCAACGGCCTGTCGCAGCTGTCTTGCGCCTGCCCCGCTTCTGTCCGGAAATTTACTCGAAAGAAACCTTTTGGCCTTCACAGCCCCGCGCCGGTGAAGGTGTCGTGCTGTGTCGCTTCGCAACTTTGTTGCGCAAATGATACAGCGCCTGCCTGATCGTGCGGAATGGCCGGAGGATCGAAATTTCCCTGCAAATATATCGATGCAAATATATCGATTGGTCGATGGACATCGCTTGAAACGGGCGATACCTGCGCATCTGTGGAGAAGCGTCTTTTGCACATGCGGGCAGGGGCGTGGGTCGTAGCAACAGGTTTCTGGCCGCAATGTGCGGTCTCGAGTTTTTAGCAGATCTGCCCCGAACAGGGGGCAAAATGAGGGAGCTTACTGGTGAATCGCAACACACGTCGCATGCTGACGGCTGGCGTATCGATCCTGGCGCTTGCGCCGCTCGGGGCCTATGCCGCAGGCATCTATGTGGATGGCGGCACCGGTGTTGGTGCGATGGCGATCGTCAATGATGCCGGAAGCATCGTGGCCGGTTCGCTCACGATCGAAGATGACGGTCTGCTGTTCCTGCGTGATGACACAGGCGAAGCGGATGATGTGGTCGATTATGCCGGCCCTGCACCGGCTGCGTGACCGTTTTCCTGCCCTGTCACGCTTCCCCGCGATGGCGGGCGAATTGTCCACCAACCAGTTCGAAGTTCTTGGCCAGGATTATCTCAGTGCCCTGACCACCCCGGCCGGCAATGCCCGGCGGGTAACGGACAAGCTGCTGACCAACTACTTCTTTGTCGGCCTGCTGCACTTGCTGTTCCCTAAGGCCAAATTCATCAACACCCGGCGCAATCCGGTTGATACCTGCCTGTCGGGCTTCACCAAGCTGTTCAAGGACGACATGCCGCACAGCTATGATCTGGGCGAACTGGGCCGCTATTACCGCCAGTACGATGCGCTGATGAAGCACTGGGAAAAGGTGCTGCCCAAGGGTGTGATGAAAGTTGTCAATTACGAAGATGTGGTTGCCGATACTGATAAATATGCCCGAGAAATCATCGACTTCATCGGTGTGGAATGGGGTGATGCCTGCCTGGAATTCCACAAGTCGAAGCGCCCGGTCAAAACCGCCAGCGTCGCGCAGGTGCGCATGCCGATCTACAAGACGTCGGTCGAACGCTGAAAGAAATATGGTGACGGGCTGCAGCCACTGATTGATGCCATCAACGGTTGAACCGGCTGACAAATATGAGACAATGGCGGCGGGGCTGGAATTTCCGGCCCCGTTTGCCGTTTTGGGCATTCACATATGAAGGACACAGGCCAATGCGCAATGTGGTATGTTTGACGATGTTCAGTGCCCTGCTTGGTGGTTGCACCACCGTTTCGGATCTGCCTGACAGCCGACTCGCCTCGGCCGAACTGAAATATGCAAACGGACTGCCGGGCGGCACGGTGCAAGTTCTGGGAAACGGTGCAGGGGCGACCCTGGTGATTGCCCTGGTCGGCGCGCCTGAAGGCCCGCATGGGGTGCATCTGCATGCGACCGGCCAGTGCGATGCGCCCGATTTCAAGTCGGCAGGGGGACATCTCAACCCCGCCAGCCGCCAACATGGTAGCGAAAATCCTGCGGGCAGCCATCTTGGTGACCTGCCCAATGTTGTCGTTGGCAAGCCTGGATCGGGTACGCTGCGACATGACCTTGCCGGAGACCGGGCCGAACTTCTGGCAGATTTGTTCGATAGCGATGGCACCGCCGTTGTGGTACATGAAGGCCCGGACGATTACCGCACCGATCCTTCCGGCAACAGCGGTTCGCGGATTGCCTGCGGCGTGCTGAAACGGCTCTGATCAGTCTGGCTTACGTGCATAGGCAAGCGGGTCTTCAAGTCCGGCCTGCGCGAATCCCTTGAGGCGCAGGCGGCAACTATCACACACGCCGCAGGCTTTGCCGTCGTCAGCCGGGTCATAGCAAGACCAGCTCATCCCGGCGTCAAGCCTCAGGCGCGCCGCCTCGCGGACAATGTCAGCCTTGCTGGAATGTTGCAGTGGCGCGTGAATCCGGAAGTCCCCCCCTTCGGCACCCACTCTGGTCGCCAGCCGTGCGGTCTGCGTAAAGCTGGCGATGAATTCGGGACGACAATCGGGATAGCCTGAATAGTCGAGCGCATTGACCCCGATGAAGATGTCCCGTGCGCCCAGCGCTTCTGCCCAGGCGAGCGTCATTGACAGGAAGACGAGATTGCGCGCGGGCACATACGTCACCGGAATGCCCGGCTGCACCCCGTCCTTGGGTACGTCAATGCGATCGGTAAGCGCCGATCCGCCAAAGATGCTCAGATCGATTGGCAGAATGACATGTTTTGCCGCACCCAGCGCGGATGCGATCTGGCGAGCGGCACCGATCTCGCGGCGATGGCGCTGGTTGTAATCGATAGTCAGGGCATGAATGACATAGCCCTGCTCGCGGGCGATGGCCGCCGAAATCATGGAATCCAGCCCGCCTGACAAGAGGACGACCGCCCGCCTGGCTTCGCTCTTGACAGTTGCGTTCATGCAGACGCGCTAGCGGCGCGATGCCGGGCTTTCAAGCCGCTACTTGCAGGGGCCGACCCGGCGCGCTTCGGCGGACATGTGGTAAGGGCTGCCAGCGGCGATACCCTGACTTTCCACCTGCAGCAGGCCCGGCGTTTCGACACGGATATTGGTCAGGCCGTAGCCGTCCCCGCGACAGGTATACTGGACAGAGACCCGGTCAGCGAGGTCTTCTACCACATACTGGCTGCACCCTTTGTGCGGGTGACGAAGCTGGATGAAATCACGGCCACCCTGCATGCAGATTCGCCGCCGCGGAACATCCGCGCGGAAGCGCAACTCCCATTCGCCGGCCTGTACACGGTCAAGCGCCGCCAGGCTATGCGCGTCTTTCTGCGCGCCCGCGGCGACGCCACCCAGCGCGACAAGCGTGCCAATGAGAACGAGTCGGAACTGCGCCGCCACCGGAATGAACCGACGCAATTTTCGCGTGCCAATGAGAATGTCTGTTTTGCTCACGATTAACCGTGCCATAGTTGCGATGAACGGATCGTTTACCAACTCAATCCTGAATCGGAAAGAGGCGGGAGCAAAAGGCGCAATCGACCATGATGATTCCGTCCTCATTACGCATCTCGGCGCGCTCGTCCGCCGGAAAGCGCGAGAGGACGTCCTCGAAATGCGTGATCGAGCAGCGGCACCCGCGCGTCAGGCGATGGCCCGTCTGGATGAGGATCGTGTCCTCTTCGTGGAACAGCCGCCAGATCATTGCTTCCATTGACAGTTTTGCGCCCAGCAGCTCGTCATGCCGCAGGCTGCCCGCCAGGATTGCAATATGTTCCCATTCGGGATGATCCATCCGCACATGCAACCGCTCGCGCCCTTCCTCGCCCTCGGCAAGGTGCTGAACGATCAGTCCGGCGGCATGGCACCCTTGCGTGTTGGCGCGCACGGCGACGCGAAACAGCGTGGGCACCTGTTCGGATTGCGCGAAATAATGTTCGCAGGCTTCGCTTAGCGAATCGCCTTCAAGCGGCACGATGCCCTGATACCGCTGGCCAGTTGCGGCAAGATCGAAGGTTACCGCCAGATGGCCGCCGCCGAACAGGGCCTGCAACGGGGGATTGGCGCCAAGCTCGGCAAGGCGCTGTTCGTCATGCTTGACGTAGCCGCGCAGTTCCCCGTTGCGAAAGTCGCAAACCAGCAGTTCGATCACGCCGTCCTGAGTCTGTGCCTGCATCGTGAGCTGGCTACCATCGTCCTTGAGCAGCTCGCCGACCAGCGCGGTGATGACCAGGGCTTCGGCCAGTAACAGGCGAATTGCTGGTGGATAATCATGCGCGGAAAGGATCGTCTCCAGCGACTGTTCCAGCCGGACGATCCGGCCGCGCGCATGGCGGGCGGGCAGGGAAAAGCCGATCAGCTGGTCGCAATAAGTCTCGGTGTCTGCGTTCACAGCACATACCTTGCGAGTGCCATCGTCAGGCTTGGCGCGCGCCGTCGCATCAGATCAGGCCGAAACACCACAGGAGCACGGATTTTTGCGCGTGAATGCGATTCTCGGCTTCCTGAAAGACGACTGACTGTTCGCTTTCGAAGACGTCTGCGGTGACTTCCTCGCCGATATGAGCAGGCAGGCAGTGCAGGAAGCAGGCATCGGGCCGCGCGCGCGCCATCAGCGCACTGTTGACCTGGAAAGGTTCCATCGCGGCGATCTTCGCCTCTGCATGGGGCTGACCCATTGACACCCAGGTGTCAGTGACCACCACATCGGCCGCGTTCGCCGCCGCCTGCGCATCATTGCCGATGGTGATCCTGGCTCCCAGGGCGCGGGCTGCGTCCACATAGGAGCGGTCAGGTTCATATCCGGGCGGGGTGGCGATGCGCACATTGAACTTCATCAGGCCTGCCGCTTCGAGGATCGAGTGCAGCACATTGTTGCCATCGCCCAGCCACGCCAGTTCGAGCCCGGGCAGCGGCTTGCCCTGTTCGACGATGGTCAGCAGATCAGCCACGATCTGGCAGGGATGCGAACGGTCCGTCAGGCCGTTAATGACCGGAACGGTGGCGTGCTGCGCCATCTCGTCAATTTTCGAGTGATCATCCGTGCGGATCATGATCGCATCAACCATGCGCGAGAGCACCCGTGCGGTATCCGCGATCGATTCGCCCCGACCCAGCTGCATCCCGCCCGCTTCCATCACGATCGAGCTGCCGCCCAATTGGCGGATCGCCATGTCGAATGACACGCGAGTGCGGGTGGAATTCTTCTCGAAGATCATGGCAAGGACGCGCCCGGCAAGCGGCGCGTCCGCGTCAGCCCGGCCCTTGGGCCAATCGGCGCGCGCTTCCTTGCGATCCATGGCGTCATTGATCATGGCGGCAATCGCGTCACCGCCTGCGTCACGCAATTCGAGAAAGTGGCGGACCATCAGGCCGCCTCTGACGCTTTGAAGCTCGCCGCTCCGGCGGACAGTTTGTCGAAGAACTCGTCAATCTCTGCATCGCCGATCACCAGCGGCGGAAGGATCCGCATGGTGTTGTCGCCGGCCGACACGGTCAGCAGCCCGTGATGGTCGCGCAGGTGCACGACAAAGGGGCGGCTTTCCGCGGTCATCTTCAGCCCCAGCATCAGCCCGCGGCCACGCACGGCCTCGAACAGTTCGGGATAATTGCCGATGAATTGTTCCAGCCCGGCGCGGAGCCGTTCGCCCTTGTCGCGCACGCTTTCCAGAAATGCCTCATTCGCCACCACGTCAAGCACAGCGTTGCCGGCGGCCATGGCCAGCGGGTTGCCGCCATAGGTAGAGCCATGAGTGCCGAACTGCATGCCGCGCGCCGCTTTCTCCGTGGCGAGGCAGGCCCCCAGCGGAAAACCGCCACCGATGCCCTTGGCGGTGGCCAGGATATCGGGCGCGATCCCGTATTGTTCATGGGCATAAAACGTCCCGGTGCGCGCAACGCCGGTCTGCACCTCATCAAGGACGAGCAGCAAATCGTGCCGGTCCGCAAGGTCGCGCAGACCCTGCATGAAGGTTTGCGAGGCTTCGCGGATGCCGCCTTCGCCCTGAATCGGTTCGACCAGGAACCCGGCGGTTTGCGGACCGATCAGGGCTTCGGCGGCAGCCAGATCGTCGAAGGGGCAATAGCGGAAGCCTGGCAGCAGGGGCAGAAAACCCTTGTGCATTTTTTCCTGATCCGACGCGCTGATCGTCGCCATGGTCCGGCCATGGAAGGCATTGTTGAACGTGATCAGTTCGTGCCGGTCGCTGTTGCCTGAATATTGGTGATAGGCCCGTGCGGTCTTGATCGCGGCTTCCACCGCTTCGGCCCCCGAATTGGTGAAGAAGACCGTGTCCGCGAAGGTCAGATCGACGAGGCGTTGCGCCAGCCGTTCACCCTGCGGACTGCCATAGAGGTTCGAGACGTGCATCAGCGTCGCCGCCTGGTCCTGGATCGCGCCGATCAGACCCGGGTGCGAATGGCCCAGTATATTGACCGCGATGCCTGCCGCAAAATCGAGGAATCGCCGCCCGTCCTCACTCACCAGATGGCAATGCTCACCCTTCACCGGGCGCACGTCGCACCGGGGGTACACGGGCATGAGTGGATCGATGGCCATCGACCGGGGCTCCTCCTGAAGAACGTCGCTCCCTCGTCAGCTTCGCAGGCTGAAAAGAGAATGGCGGCCCACCAAGAGCCGCCATCCAGTGCTATTACGGCCCGCCGTGCGGCGGGTCAAATGTTACGAGTCAGGCTCAGCCTTCGACCGGGACAAGATTGACTGCGGAATATTTTCCGCGCCGGTCCACTTCAAGGTCGAATTCCAACCGGTCACCTTCGTTCAGTTCACGCAGGCCTGAACGTTCCACCGCGCTGATGTGGACGAATGCGTCCGGTTGACCATCGTCGCGCGTGATGAAGCCGAATCCCTTCATGCTGTTGAAGAACTTCACCGTACCGGTCGCCTTTTCGCCGGTAAGCTGGCGCTGCGGTGCGGCAGGCCGCTGCTCGACCGCGATCACGTCGCCGACAACCTGAAGATCTGCAGCAGAGATTTTCCCCCCACGATCGACGAGGTTGAATTCAAGCTGCTGGCCTTCCGCCAGGCCAGCCAGGCCGGCGCGTTCCACGGCGCTGATGTGCACGAACACATCTTCGCCGCCATCTTCACGCTGGATGAAGCCGAAGCCCTTGCCTGAATTGAAAAATTTTACAGTGCCGCGGCCAGTGCCGACGACCTGCGCAGGCATGCCGCGGGCACCCCCGCCCGCTCCGCCGCCGCCGCGAGGGCCACCGCCGAACCTGTCGCCGCCGCCAAAACGGTCACCGCCGCCGCCGAACCTGTCGCCGCCGCCGCCGAACCTGTCGCCGCCGCCAAAGCGGTCACCTTCCGGAACGAAAGGATCGAAGCCTTCTTCGCCAAAACCGTCTCGCTTGTCGCGTCCCCTACCGCGACGCCCTCTATCAAAACCCATAAAGCCGAACGTACCTTTAATTCGCCCAATCAAAGCACCCGGCAGCGTGGACGAATCGCAGCGGGCGGCAGGGCACACGGCTTCACCCGCGAAGAAACCCCATTTCCGTCATGCTTTCATAGCGAAGATTCGCCTCATGCGCGAATGATTTTCTAGCTGTCGTGTCAAGGGGCTACATTTGCTTGTCAGTCACGGCTTGCTTGGGCAGACAGGCGTGATGGACATAGTTGCATTATTGACGGATCCGGCCGCCTGGCTGGCACTGGCTACGCTCGTGCTGCTGGAGATTGTACTGGGGATCGACAACCTCGTTTTTATCGCCATCCTGTCGAACAAGCTGCCGCCCGCACAGCAGCAGAAAGCGCGCCGGATCGGCCTGGCACTGGCGCTGATCCTGCGGATTTGCCTGCTGATGCTGATCGGCTGGATCGTCACCTTGCAGGCGCCGTTGTTCGACCTGGGCATTTCCGGCGCCACGGATGCGCATGGCATGACGACCTTCGAAACGGCCTTTTCCGGGAGGGATCTGATCCTGCTGGCGGGCGGATTGTTCCTGTTGTGGAAGGCGACCAAGGAAATTCACCACAACATTGATCCCGAGCCGCGAAGCGGCAATCTGCTGGATCACAAGAAGGGTGTGGCGCAGATTACCTTTTCAGCCGCAATCGCCCAGATCATCGCGCTCGACCTCGTGTTCTCGATCGATTCGATCCTGACTGCGGTGGGCATGACCGATCATGTCCCGATCATGGTCACGGCGGTCGTGATCACGGTCGGGCTGATGCTGGTGGCGGCGGACCCTCTGTCACGCTTCATCGAGAACAACCCGACGCTCGTCATGCTCGCGCTGGCCTTCCTGGTGATGATTGGCCTGGTGCTGATTGCGGACGGGTTCGGATTCCATGTTCCCAAGGGCTACATTTATACGGCTATGGGCTTTTCCGTCGGGGTCGAACTGCTGAACATGGCCGGTCGCAACCGCCGTGCACGCCGCGACCTTGGTACCAGTCAGGAGAATGCAGGGTGAGCGATTTCAGGAAGCTCCAAGACGGGGTTTTTGCCAGTCCCCAGATCGGCCTGTCGGATATTGAAACCGCGCAGGCGATGGGCATCAGCTTGATCATCAACAATCGCCCCGATGGCGAATCGGATGATCAGACGCCGAGCGTCGAGATTGAGCAAGCCGCTCGTGCAGCGGGCATGGATTTTTGGGCGATCCCCGTGAATCACGCCGGTTTTTCGGAATGGCAGGTTTCGGCGATGCGCACCGCGCTTGAGGCGCGGGAAGGCCCGGTCCTTGCCTATTGCCGCAGCGGAACGCGGTCCACCTTGCTGTGGGCGCTTGCCGAAGCGAGCAAGGGGCGCTCGCCCGATGAACTGGCCGCCGCCGCCGCCCAGGCGGGTTATGATCTGTCGCCGGTGCGGGCGCTGATGGACATGCTGGCTGCAAGCAGCGATAAATATAATTAATTGAATTTCTTAAGCGCTGGCGCAGTTTAGCGCTTATCTGCTTTGTATGATTCACACCGATAGATCTTTATCGGCATCGAGTTGGAGAACGCGGAATGCTCACGGACGAGCAAAATCAGTTTCTTACAAGGATTGGCCCAGGTACTCCGATGGGCGGCCTCCTGCGCGCTTACTGGCAGCCGTTGCTTTATTCCCACGAGTTGGAAGAATGCGACAGCGCGCCGGTGCGAATTCGTCTTCTGGGCGAGAGTCTAGTTGCATTTCGTGATAGTGAAGGTCGTGTCGGTCTAGTCGATCACCGTTGTCCTCACCGACTTGCGTCTCTGTTTTTCGGCCGCAATGAGGAAGGAGGGCTGCGCTGCGCTTATCATGGTTGGCAGTTTAATGTTGAAGGCCGTTGCATAGACATGCCAAACGAACCGGGCGAATGCCCGCTTATGAAAAAAGTTCGAGTGAAAGCTTATCCCTGCCGTGAATATCAAGGGGTAATTTGGACCTATATGGGCGACGGTGACCCGCCACCTCTTCCCCAACTCGGTTGGGCGATGGTGTCGCCTGATCGGAAGACAGTGCTAAAATATATGCGCCATTGCAATTGGGTGCAGGCGATGGAAGGCGATTTTGATTCTTCGCATCTGGGATTTCTTCACCGGGACTTTTCTCAAGATCCAAAGACCGATCGTTTTGCGAAGGCCGAAGGGGGCGACACACTTCGCGGCATAGTCGCGCTCGACAGAAAGCCGCTGTTGGAAGTTGCAGATACAGAGGCCGGCGTCATGTATGGCGCCTGCCGGGGCACACCGCAGGACGGTGCATATTGGCGGGTAACCCAATTCCAACTGCCCTATTACACAAGTGTTCCAGCGTATAACGGGCTTAACCGACTCAAGATTTGGGTGCCGATGGATGACACGCATACGATGGTTTGGGAAGCGAACTGGAGCCCGGAAAAGGTGTTGGATCCAGAGACACGGGCAGGGCTGAAGGGCCGAGTAGGTCCGAGTGGGTTTCTTCCGGATGATGACGGCTGGTACGGTCGCGGGCGTTTCGTCGCACGTGAAAATAATGACTATCTCATCAATCGCGAGCGCCAGCGAGAAGCGAATTTCACTGGTATGGAAGACGGCGCGCCCGTGCAGGATGCAGCGATGCAGGAGAGCATGGGTGCAATTGTCGACCGCAGCCAAGAGCACCTGTCGGCATCGGATGCTGCTATCATTCGCATGCGTCGCTCTCTCATGAGGGCAGCGCGGGCCTTGAACGAGCAAGGAAGTTTGCCGCCTAGTGTAAACGATCCGAAGCTTTACCGCGCGCATGGAGAGCAGTTTCTGGTCTCCGGGATGGAAGGTTGGGAGGATGTCTATGCGCGAAATATGGTCAGGCACTATATGGCGCTTGGGTCTTAGAAGCGCAGACGGATCTTGTATCTGGGGCTTCAATAAAGCAGGGACTCAAACCGTCAGGCAGAGAATCTAATTTGGATGGGGCAATTGTGTCGGTTCTTGATGAAATTTTTGAACAGGAAGGTCAGCGTATCGCCGCTAACAGCGGTGATACGGATATAACCTATCACCAGTTTTCGGCCGACATCAGGACAATGGCCAGATTTCTGTTTGGCAACGGGCTAGAGCCAGGAATGCGAATCAGCATCCATGTGCGCGATCAGGGGACACCCTGCTATTGGGACTGGGTCATGCACCTAGGCGCAATCGCGGCGGGTTTAGTTCATTCCACGGGGAGCCTGCCTATCGCCGCTGCGCGTAATGGCGAACTGGGAAAAAATCAGGCGGTGGTCGGTTTTCTCGAGGGCTGGAAGCCGACGCCAGGGTTTTCGGGCAAGAAGCTCTCTTTTGCCCCACAAAGTCTTGCCCCGCTTGAAGAGCAGATGGAGATTCCTATGGGCATGGAGTTTCCGGATGGGTGCGAGGCGCAGGCTGCTCGCATATTAAAGACTTCGGGTACCACAGGTGTTCCAAAACTGGTGTTATGGGACAACGTTATGATTGCGGGCCGTCTTGCCCAGATACGCAATTCAAGCGAATTGGATGCATCAACCCGGATCTTTCCGCAGCTTGGCTTCCCTACAACCGCCGGCTTCCGCCATCCGCCAGCGACGTGGCAGGCTGGAGGTTGCGTGATATTTACCGGTCCGGGCCGGTCAAAGGAGGATTTTCGAAGAGCTGCGGAAAAATCCAATCTAATCATAAGCTCGCCATTCAGGCTTCACGGAATTGCCAACATGGTCGAGGGCTCGTTGGAAGGCAGGGAAAACAGAAAGATTAGACTGTTTGGTGGTCGCCTTCCCCAAAAGCTGCGCGATGATGCGCGTGCCCGGCTCGCCGACACCATCATTACGAGTTACGGGTCTACTGAAACGGGCAGTATTGCCGTTGGCGATGCCTCGCTTGTCGATCGACACCCGGGAGCGGTCGGGTTTGTCTTGCCCGGCTCGGTCCTCGAGGTGGTGGGCGCTGGAGCAGTGAGGCAGCCGGCAGGCCAGGAGGGCTTGATAAGGGTGAAAACGGAAGTCATGTGCAAAGGTTATGTTGGGCGCCCACTATCAAATGTCCGTTCACCTTTCCGTGACGGCTGGTTCTATCCAGGCGATACGGGGATCATGTTCGAAGACGGGATGGTAGCCATCACTGGTCGTCTCTCGGAAACGATCAATGTAGCCGGCCTCAAGCTGTCTGCAGCGAATTTGGAAACTGCATGTTCCAAGATTTTGGGGATTGACGATGTTTGTGCGCTCTCCGTGTCGCTCGACGAGCGAGATCTCTTGGTTTTTGCAGTTGTGTGTGAGGATGGAGCCAACCTGCAGGCGATGAGGCCAGAAATTGCTGCACAACTCCCGCGCGCTGCACAACTCCCGCGCACTGAACCATTCGTTATTTTGAAAGTTCCCGAGATTCCTCGTAACGCTATGGGTAAAATTATGCGTCGCCCCTTTGCGAAAAGAGTGGCTGAAATCGTGAAACGCCGTCAACAGAAGTTCCAACATGTCAATGTGTGAGGCCAAGACTTTTGTGATAGATGAAGGAATTATGACTGACTTCCAGCGTCAGCGCTTGACGCAAAATCTCGAATGTCCTTCGCAGGCGTTCGACCCAGACGCGCTGCATGTTGTTGGCGTCTTGGCTGGGGAGGGTGTCGGCCCAGAAGTCGTACCAATTGCGATAGAACTGCTTCGGATCCTAGAACAGCACAGTCGCCGACGCTTTGATCTGCGCCCAGGCGGCCTTATTGGCTATCCTGCAAAAGCGATTTGCGGCAGCAGCCTTTCCCCGGAAGTCACTGATTTCGCTCGTGATATCTTTCGAGACAAAGGAGCCTTGTTTTGTGGACCTGGGGGCGAGCGTTTTGTCTATGAATTGCGTCGTGCCTTCAATCTATATTGCAAGTTTACCCCGATT
>JAURML010000173.1 GCA_030830695.1 Caenibius sp.
CATAAAGGCTGAAGGTTTTTCCGTCGCCATCTTCGCCGTGCCATTCGGCGGCGATCGGCAGGTAGTTGAGCCGGGAAAGGGTCAGCTTGGCCGAACGCAGGCCGGTGACCTTGCCTTGACGGCAGATATAGCCATGGGCGAGTTCGAGTTCGTCACTGTGAACGGGATCAGCCGGGAAAAAGCCGTGCACGGCCGTGTCAGTTTCGGGGAAATACCCGCCTAGCCACATCATGCCCGGCAGGTCCGCCTCGGTGCGTGGCCCCCAGCTGTGATCGATCACCTGCACGCAATCGACCGGGATCACCTCGCCCCGGCAACGGATCTCGCCTTTCAGCCGCGCATGCATGTCCCAATGGCCGCGATAGGCTTCGCCCAGCACGAAGCCGCCGTCAATCTGCGCCCTGGTCACCGGGTCCATCTCGGGATCGGCGATATCGTAAGGCTCCATGATGCCGTTGATGTCGAAATGGATTTCGGTGTCGTCCACGCCGATATAATCGACCCGGTAATCGCGCGGGCTGAATGCCTTTACTGACAGGCCGCTGGCCAGCGAATAGTCGCGCAAGCTGGGCGCGCCGGGTTGGTGGTGATGATTGGCGACGTACAGTGCATCATGTGACCGATCGACCAGACCGCGCCAGATGCGCACGTCCGTCATCACCACTCCCAGGTTCGGACGGAACAGCGCCTGAATGTGGCCGCAGATCCTGCATTCTGCGTTGAAGAAGGCGAAGTAATTTGTTTCCGCCCAGTCATGGATGCCCGGATCTGTCGGATGGAAATCAACATCAGCGTCGGTAATCACTTTTTGCCCCAAAATACGGTATTAATGTACTGACCGGATTTCTATGGTTGCCGTGGGGTGATGGCAATCGAATTTGATTCGGAAATTTTGGGAGAAGCGGTTTGGTTAACTTGTTCGATCTGGAAGGTCGGCGCATCGTCGTAGTGGGCGGTGCGGGTGATATCGGCGCCACCCTGGTGCGTCTTCTATGCAGTTTGGACGCGAATGTATGCGTTGTGGACTGCGATAAAATCGCGCTGGAACGCTTGGCAAAATCACTCCCAGCAGGTTCGAAATACAGCATCCGGCAGGCGGACGTGACCGATGAGCCGTCCATGGCTGCAGTTTTTTCCGAGTTTGACGGGCTGGACGGGCTGGTAAATGGCGCGGCGATCGAACATGTTCCGACTCTGATCGACCAGTTCGATTTGGAAACCTTCCGCAAGATATTGGATGTCAATGTGTCGGGCGTATTTCTGGGGCTCAAATACGGGCTCCCACAGGTCGCGCGGCGGAGCGGTTCTGTGGTGAACTTCGCCAGCACCGCCGGTATCAAGGGTACCGCAAGGATGAGTGCCTATGTCGCCAGCAAGCATGCGGTGGTCGGCCTTACCCGTTCCGCGGCTGTTGAATGGGGGCCTGAGGGTGTGCGGGTCAATGCCATCTGTCCTGGCCCGGTCGAAGGCAGGATGATAGATTCGATCTTCCGCAGCGAGCCGGGTGTGCCATCGGACATGGCGAAGGCACGCATGGCCCAGATCCCCAGCCGCCGCTTCGCGCGGCCTGAAGAGGTCGCGCGGGTCACCGCCTTCCTGCTCTCCGCGGCTTCGGAATATGTCAATGGTTCGCTATATTCCGTGGACGGCGGCATCTGCGCAATTTAAAGTGAACTCAAACTGGCTTGACTCGAAAGGGCTGGGCACTAGCAATCGATAAAGACCTGATTTTTAGAGTGTTGCTCGACATTGAGGGAAAGAGGATCATGAAATTCATCGAAGAAGGCATGCGGTTCGGCATTTTCATGGGGCCGTATCATCGGCCTGACCTGAACCCCTTGATCGCCTTGCAGCAAGATATGGAGACGATTATCAACCTTGATCGGCTGGGCTTCGATGAAGCCTGGATCGGGGAGCACCATTCGGGCGGTGTGGAAACGATTTCCTGCCCTGAACTAACCATCGCCGCTGCGGCGGAGCGGACCAAGCATATAAAGCTGGGCACGGGCGCGGTCACCATCCCCTATCACAACCCGCTGATGGTGGCGGACCGTATCGTCCAGCTCGATTACATGACGCGCGGGCGCGTTATGTTCGGCGTGGCGCCGGGCCAGCTGGTGCAGGACGCGCAGATGATCGGTTTGGATCCGCTCAGTAACCGCCGGATGCTGCACGAGGCTCTGGAAGTGCTGATCCCGCTGTTCAAAGGCGAGCGGGTGACGCGCAAGACTGACTGGTTCAACCTGGTCGATGCGCGCCTGCAACTACTGCCCTATTCCAATTTCGACATGGCGACGGTGGGTGTGATTTCGCCGTCAGGCCCGATCCTCGCCGGCAAATACGGAATGGGCCTGCTCTCGGTGGCGGCGACTCACCCGATCGGCGTGGAAAAACTGCTGGAGCATTGGGATGTCATTGAAACGGAATCGAAAAAAGCCGGTCATGTCGCCAACCGCAGCAAATGGCGCCTGATGGGGCCGATGCATATCGCCGAAACCTTCGAGCAGGCTCGTGACGAGGTCCGCTATGGCATGTGCAAGCTGGAAAACTACCGCGAACACATCAATCCGGGCGCGGGCATCGACTGGTCCTGCACTGACAAGGCAGTGGATCAGCTGAACGAACAGGGGTTCGCTGTCATCGGCACCCCGGAAATGGCGCGCGCGCAAATTGACCGGCTGATCGAAAAATCGGGCGGGTTTGGTTGCTACATGATCATGGGCGTGGACTGGGCACGGCACGATGCCACGTTGCGCAGCCACCAGTTGTTCGCCGAGGAGGTGATCCCCTATTACCGGGGCACCAATCGGGCGACGCTGGCCAGCTTCGATGACGTGATGAGCACTGGTTTTGAAGGTGCGGAAATCACGGCGCGCGCGCAGGAAGCCATGTCGAGGGTTTACGCCCAGTCCAAATAAGGCTGCGGAACAGACCGCATCAGCCATTCTAGCGGGAGAGGATCGTGGCAATCACACTGGTTGAGGTGCCATCGGGCGCGAAAATCGCGGTGGCGGACAGCGGCGGCACAGGCGTGCCCCTGGTGTTCAGCCACGGCTATATGATGAATCACACGATGTTTGACCGGCAGGTCGAATATTTCAAATCATGCCGCCGTTGCATCGCCTGGGATGCGCGCGGGCACGGGCAGACCGAGTGGGAAGGCGATTTCAACTATTGGGATTCGGCCAAGGATCTGATCGGTCTGCTCGACGCGCTGGGGATCGACAAATGCGTGCACGTCGGGATGAGCCAGGGCGGCATCGTGGGCATGCGCGCCGCGCTGCTGGCTCCTGAACGCTTCTACGGAATCGTGCAGCTCTCAACCCAGGCCGGGCCGGTGCCTGACAGCGGTGACGACACATTTGCGCGGACGATGGCGGACTGGGCGGCCAATGGCGCCGATCAGGCCAAGGTCGAATTTCTGGCCAGCTTTATTCTCGGCCCGGGTGCTGATCATGAATATTGGCACAAGGCCTGGTTCGGGATGAGCAGGGCGCAGGTGCGCGACGCGACCGGGTGTCTCATGTCGATCGATGCGCTGTTCGACCGCCTGCACGAGGTGAAGGTGCCGGTCGCAACGATCCATGGCCTCGCCGATATCGCGACTTCTCACGAGCTGGGCCTGATGACGCCAATGGGGGTTCCCGATCCGCGCGGGGTCACGCTGATTCCTGGAGGACCGCATGCGGTCAACATCACTCATCCCGAGCGGGTGAACAAGGCGATCGAGGATTTTTTTGACGAGTTGGCCGAAGAAAATTCCGGAATGGAAGGATAGGGCATGAATCTCGATTTTTCGGGCAAGGTTGCCCTTGTCACAGGCGGGGCTTCGGGCATTGGCGCGGCATGCGCGCGTGCATTCAACGCGGCGGGCGCGAAGGTAGTGATCGCCGATCTCA
>JAURML010000174.1 GCA_030830695.1 Caenibius sp.
CGCGGCCATGATGATTTCGTTGCCCTGTTCTTCCGACAGGCCGAATTCGCCCAGCACGCCGCCCTTGTCCTGTTCGCGCTGCGGGCGGCGCAGCGGCGGACCATCCTGATTGCGGCGGCGCGGTTCGGACCGTTTCTTGGCAATGAGTTCGTCCGTGGCGAGATCGGCCAGGTCGTCCAGCGTCTTGATCCCGGCCTTGCCCAGCACGACCAGCATTTCCTCGCTCAGATGCGGAATGTCAGCCAGCGCATCCTCGACACCCAGCGCCCGGCGTTCCTCGCGATGGGCCGCTTCCTGCCGTTCCAGCGCTTCGGTGGCACGCGATTGCAGCTCTTCGGCCAGTTCCTCGTCAAAGCCTTCGATCGAGGCGAGTTCTTCCACCGGAACGTAAGCGACTTCTTCCAGCTCGGCGAAGCCTTCGGCCACCAGCAGCTGCGACAGGGTTTCATCGACGTCCAGCTCTTCCTCGAACATCTTGGAACGTTCGGCGAATTCGCGCTGGCGCTTCTCGCTCGATTCCGCCTCGGTCATGATGTCGATCGCGGCATTGGTCAGCGATGAAGCGAGCCGCACGTTCTGGCCGCGGCGACCGATGGCCAGCGACAGCTGATCGTCAGGCACCACCACTTCGGTGCGGCTTTCTTCCTCGTCAATCACCACGCGGCTGACGGTCGCGGGCTGGAGCGCATTGACGATGAAGGTCGCCGTATCCTCGCTCCAGGGGATGATGTCGATCTTTTCACCCTGCAGTTCCTGCACCACTGCCTGAACGCGGCTACCCTTCATGCCGACACAGGCCCCGACCGGGTCGATCGATCCGTCGTGGCTGATGACGCCAATCTTGGCCCGGCTGCCGGGATCGCGCGCGGCGGCCTTGATTTCGATGATCCCGTCATAAATTTCGGGGACTTCCTGCGCGAACAGCTTCTTCATGAATTCGGGGTGAGCGCGGGACAGGAAAATCTGCGAGCCGCGATTGTTGCGTTCCACACTCAGGATCAGCGCCCGCACCCGTTCGCCCACCCGGGCGGCTTCGCGCGGGATCTGCTGGTCGCGGCGGATCACGCCTTCGGCCCGCCCGAGATTGACGATGACATGGCCGAATTCGACTGACTTGATGACGCCGGTGATGATTTCGCCCGCGCGATCCTTGAATTCTTCAAACTGGCGTTCGCGTTCCGCATCGCGAACCTTCTGGAAGATCACCTGCTTGGCGCTCTGTGCGTCAATCCGGCCCAGATCGATGGCGGGCAGCGGGTCGACGATGAAATCGCCCAGCTTCGCGCCGGCCTGCAGCTTTTCGCCCTGCTTCAGGTCAACCTGCTTGAAGTAATCCTCGACCTCCTCGACCACTTCGACCACGCGCCACAGGCGAAGATCGCCGGTGCGCGGGTCCAGCTTGGCGCGAATATCGTTTTCCGCGCCATAACGGGCGCGGGCCGCTTTCTGGATCGCTTCTTCCATCGCCTCGATGACGATCGCCTTGTCGATCATCTTCTCGGTGGCAACCGCATTTGCAATCGCTAGCAGCTCTGCCTTGTTGGCGGAAATCGCACTGCCCATCAGTATCAGCCTTCCTCTTCTTCGAGAATTTCATCAGCTCCGCTGGTGTCCAGCGGCATTGTAGCGTCAATCAACCGGTCAGTCAGAACCAGCTTTGCGGAATGAATCTGGCCAAACGGCAGCAAGTGATGCGTGCCGTTGCCGTCGATGATCGAGATGATCTCGCCCTTGGGGTCGACCGGACCCAGATCGCCGCGGAACCGCTTCTGCCCGTCAATCGCCTCGGCCACTTCCACCTTCGCTTCATGCCCTGTCCAAGCAGCGAAATCCCTGAAACGCGTAAGCGGGCGGTCAATGCCGGGCGAGCTGACTTCCAGGCGATACGCGCCTTCAACCAGCACCTCTCCCTGTTCTTCCAGTGCATCGATCCGGTCTGACACGCGGCGCGACAGTTCCGCGCATTGTTCGATCACCAGCTGGCCGGTGGCCGGGTCTTCCGCCATGATCTGGAGAGCGCGCTCCCCTTCCCCGGCTTCGGAACCGATGATCTTCACGCGCACGAGATCGAACCCCAGGGCTTGCGCCTCGGGCTCCACCACTTCGACAATGCGCGCCACATCGGCCATGCAAGCTCCAGTTACCCATGTCGCGGCAAAGCGGTTTGCGGCCGGCCCCAGGGGCACCAGCAAACGACTTTATCACGACGATGTCGGGATGGCGCTCAATTAGGCCAAGTCATCGCCCAATGCAAGGCACAACACGGGATCTCAGCGGTCAAAGGCTGAGGTGGCCGAAGTCCAGCTATCTGCATGTTCCTGTTTAGCGGAAAGCGGGTTCAGCCCCTTCTCGTCCAGATAGGAGGTAACGCCGTCGACGGCCTTATCGACCATCGAATCATCCTGCGCCTGCGCGACCTGCACCGGCGCATCGGCCGCCCACGGGCTGGAAGGCGCGTAGGGTTTTTCCTCGCTGCGGGTAAACATGACAACGGCAAAGGCGATGACGGCAACGCTGCCGACCTTGTGGCGCATGAGGCCACGAGCGATACGAAACATTGTGCTTTCCCCCGTTTGGAAAGATTGCTATCCTAGTTCCATATTATTTCCATAGGCTTAACTACCTAACGCGCGATCAGCCCTCACTCATCGCGCGCCAGCTTTTGCTTGCCAGCCAGTGCCAAGCGCCTAAATGCGCCTCCATGCGAACCCTGGACGACATCCGCGAAGAATATGAATTCCTCGAAGGCGATGAACGCTATCGCCTGCTGATCGAACTCGGCCGCGAGCTGGAAGAGATGCCTGATGCGCTGAAAACCGACGCCACGAAAGTGCGCGGCTGTTCGGCCAGCGTCTGGGTCTATCCCACCCGGCGCGACGACGGACGGCTGCACTTCCTGGCCGATTCCAACGCCGCCATCACCAAGGGCATTGTCGCGCTGGTCCTGTCTGCGGTGCAGGACCGCGCGCCGGCCGAAGTCGCGCAGACTGACATCGCCGCCGCGCTTGAACCGTTCGATCTCAGGAACCAGCTTTCATCCAACCGGACGCAGGGCGTGCCGAACATGATCGCCCTGGTCCGCGAAACCGCGGCGCGGCTGGCAACGGCATAATTCATGATATTGTCAAAATCCTGTAATAATATATAGTTATAAACCATATCTCGAATCTGGGTGCGCTGCTGCGCGTCCAATACTGAAACGGCGCGTCAAGGCCGGTGGTGCCGGAATTTCGTGCCTCGTGCAGATGGATAGGCCGCAGCCTTGCCAGACAGATTAGTTGCGCTCCGCGATGTGCCCCAACGGATAGGGTCCTGGTGGGCGAGACTGTCGATTGCCGGAAAAACCAAATTGCTGTTCGGCACGCTTGGCAGCGTCGCTCTACTCATCTCGCTGATTGGCCTCGCCGGCATGGTATGGGTGAACGGGTCCGCAACCTCATTCAGGCAGACGTCGTATGCGGCCCTCACCGGCTCGTCCGCGACCAGTGCCTTTGCTCAATCGCTCTCTCATGCCAAACATTTCGTGGTCACCGTGGATTCGTCCGAACTTGCAGCGAGCAGGCGGGGCCTTGATGAGACGCGGGGAAAGCTTACCGCTTTGCGGGCCTTGGTCGGCACAGGGCTGGAGGCCAGACTGTCCGGGCTGGAAGGCGCGGCAGACCGGCTGCGCGAACGGCTTGACGCCTATTCCGTGCTTGATCGCGACACGCCGCTTGGCAATGCGGCGGTCGAAATGGACCGTCTGACCTTCCCAGGCGAGGCGTTTTTCGCCCAGGCAGAAAGTCTGAACGAGGATCTTGCACACAATCTGGATGACATCGGCAGCACGGTGGCGACGGACCTGACGCGAAACATCGCGCTGCTGGCGTTACTCGGCGCAGTGGCTATCGCGGTCGCGGTGCTGGCGGTGCGCCACGCGCGCAGGGTGATCACCGCGCCGCTGGAACGTATAACCGACGCTATGCGACAGATCGCTGCTGGCGGACGTTCGACGGATATTCCCGAAACGTCGCGCTTCGATGAAATTGGCGGCATGGCGCGCAGCCTCCAGTTCTTCCACGAAAATTCGACCAGGGTTGAGCGGCTGCAACAGCAAGCCGCCGAATCGACGCGCGCAGAACTGGCCGCAAAGAACGATCAAGAACGCGCCCGCGAAGAGATGATCGAACAGCGCGCCACAATCCTTAAGGAACTTGCCGACAAGTTCGAGCGCACCGTTGTCGATGTCGTCGGCAATGTCGCGTCAGCCTCGACACAGCTGAAAGGGACGGCCGCGTCGATGGCGTCGTCCGCCGAGATTTCCGCTTCGCGCACGAAGGAGGTCGCTGTCTCTCTCGCGGAAGCATCGGTCAACGTCACCGCCGCGGCCGCCGCAAGTGACGAGTTCTCGCTTTCCATCAATGAAATCAGCCTGCAAGCTGCAAATTCCGCAGAGTTGGCCCGCCGCGCCGCGGATTCCGCGGTCAGCGCGGACGCCACGATTGCCGAGCTGGCCAGCGCTACCACCGACATCGGCGAAATCATCAAACTTATTTCCAGCATCGCCGAACACACCAATCTGCTGGCCCTTAATGCCTCCATCGAAGCGGCGCGCGGCGAACAGGCCGGGCGCGGCTTTGCCGTGGTCGCCGCCGAGTTCTAGGAGCTTGCGACGCGCACGGGCCTGGCCACCAATGAGGTTGCCGGCAAGATCCAGCAAATGCGGCAATCCGCGCAAGCGGCAATAAGCGCTCTCCAATCCATCACAAGACAAGTGAACGAGTTGGAATCGGCATCAGCTTCCATCGCCAGCGCCGTCGATCAGCAGTCGCTTTCAAGCCGGGATCTGAGCAAGAATATCGATTTTGCCGCGCGGCATGCCAACGAAGTTTCGTTCAATATCGGCGAAGTGCATGACGCCTCGATCGCAACGGGCGGGGCCGCGTCCCAGCTGCTGGCCGCATCGACGGATCTGGAAAGACTCGCCGGCGTCATGGCCGATCAGGCACGGGAATTTCTCGACCAAGTCCGGGTCGGCTGAACGCCGCAACCGCGCGCCTTCGCGCGAATATTGTCGTCTCCCACTTGTTTTGCGTTGGTGACCGCCCTAGCTGCGCCTTATGGCTAACAGACCCCGCACCCTCTATGAAAAGATCTGGGATGCCCATGTCGTGGAACGCCGCGACGATGGCACCTGCCTGATCTATATCGACCGCCATCTGGTTCATGAAGTGACCAGCCCGCAAGCATTCGAGGCATTGCGCCTGTCCGGTCGCAAGGTCCGCAGGCCCGATCTGACGCTCGCCGTGCCCGATCACAATCTGCCCACCACCGCGCGCCTTGATGCCAGCGGGGCGCGCATTCCGATTGCCGATCCGGAAAGCGCGCAACAGCTGGCCGCGCTGGAACGCAACGCGCCCGAATTCGGTATCCGCTATATTACCGATACCGCGCTGGAACAGGGCATCGTGCACGTGGTGGGGCCGGAACAAGGCTTTTCCCTGCCCGGAGCGACCATTGTCTGTGGTGACAGCCACACCGCCTGCCATGGCGGGATCGGCGCGCTGGCCTTCGGCATCGGCACGTCGGAAGTCGAACATGTGCTGGCCACCCAGACGCTGCTGCTCAAACAGTCGAAGACGATGGAAGTGCGCGTCAACGGCGCATTGCCCGCAGGGGTCACTCCCAAGGATCTGATCCTGCACATCATCGGGGTGATCGGCACGGCGGGCGGCACCGGCCATGTCATCGAATTTCGCGGGCCGGTGTTCGAGGCGATGAGCATCGAAGGCCGGCTGACCGTGTGCAACATGGCCATCGAAGGCGGCGCGCGCGCCGGTCTCGTCGCGCCGGATGAAACCACCTTTGCGTACATCAAGGGGCGCACCTATGCCCCCACAGGCGACGCCTGGAACCAGGCGCTGGCCTGGTGGAAGACGCTGCAGACGGACGATGGCGCCACTTTCGACAAGAGCGTGGTGATCGACGCGGCCGATGTGCAACCCACGGTGACCTGGGGCACCAGCCCCGAAGATGTCGCACCGATCGGCGGCACGGTGCCCGCGCCGGAAAGCTTTGCCGACCCTTCCAAGCAGGAAGCGGTGCGCAAGAGCCTTGATTATATGGGGCTCGCCCCCGGACAGAAGCTGTCCGAGGTCGAAGTGCAGAACATCTTCATCGGCAGTTGCACCAATAGCCGGATCGAGGATTTGCGCGCCGCCGCGGCGGTGCTGAAAGGCCGCAGAAAAGCCGACAATGTCAAATGGGCCATTGTCGTGCCGGGTTCAGGGCTGGTGAAGGCGCAGGCCGAAGCCGAAGGGCTGGACAGGATCTTTGTCGAAGCGGGGCTGGAATGGCGCCAACCGGGATGTTCGGCATGTCTGGGCATGAACCCTGACAAGGTCCCGCCGGGCGAACGCTGCGCATCGACCAGCAATCGCAATTTCGTGGGCCGCCAGGGACCGGGCGCGCGCACGCATCTCGTTTCGCCGGCCATGGCTGCCGCCGCAGCCGTAACCGGGCACCTCACCGACGTTCGCGAACTGGTGGACTGAACATGACCAAGAAGACAGACAAGAACCTTACCGGCAAGGCGGCCCTGGCCGGGGCTGCGATCGGTTCCGCTGCGGTTGCCGCCGCCCTGCTGTACGCCTCGCGCCGCAGGGACAAGGCCGCTGCTGAAAAGCTCGCTCCGCCTCACCCCGAAGACAGCCCGGAGACCGATTGATGGATGCTGTAACACAGGTGGAAGGCCGCGCGATCCCCTTTGGCCGCAAGAATATCGACACTGACGTCATCATTCCCGCGAAATGGCTGAAGACGATCAGCCGCGAGGGCCTTGGCAAGGGCGCGTTCGAGACGATTCGCGCGGAACCGGACAATATTTTCGACAGCGCCGAATTTGCCGGTTCCCCGATCCTGATCGCGGGTGACAATTTCGGTTGCGGGTCCAGCCGCGAGCATGCCGCCTGGGCCATGCTGGATCTGGGGATCAGGGCGGTGATCGCCCCCTCCTTTTCCGATATTTTTTCCGGCAACGCCTTCAAGAACGGCATTCTCACCGTCGTACTTCCGCAGGAACAGGTGGATCGACTGCTGGAAGTGGCGCAGAGCCAGCCGATCACCATCGATCTGGAAAGCCAGAGTGTGACCACCCCGTTCCAGGATCGCTTCACTTTCGAAATCGATCCGTTCCGCAAGCATTGCCTGCTGGAAGGGCTGGACGAAGTCGGCCTGACGCTGTCCCGCGACGCCGCCATTACCGCTTACGAAGCGAGCCAGGCGCAGCGGATGCCATGGTTCGCCAAGGGCACAGGCGCCGCCGCGTGAAGGCGCTGCTTTCACTTGAAACGGGCGGACCGGAAACACTGCAACTGGTTGACACGCCCGATCCGGTTCCGGGCCCCGGCGAGGTACAGATCAAGGTGGCAGGCTGCGCGATCAACTATCCAGACCAGCTCATCATTCGCGATCTCTACCAGTTCAAACCATCCCGGCCGTTCGCACCGGGGGGTGAGGTATCAGGCACGATCGAGGCACTGGGTGAAGGGGTCGAAGGCTGGAAAGTGGGCGATCGGGTGGCCGCCATCACCATCTTCGGCGGGCTTCAGGAAAAGCTGTGCGTGGCCGCCGAACGGCTTCTGCCTGTTCCCGAAGGCATCGATCTGGCACAGGCCGCAGCCATGCCGATCAGCCATATGACGGCGCTCTACGCGCTGCGCGAACGGGGCGAGACCCGCCCCGGCGACACGGTGCTGGTGCTTGGCGCGGCGGGCGGTGTCGGGCTTGCCGCCGTTGAACTGGGCAAGTTGCTGGGCGCGCGCGTGATCGCCGCCGTTTCGAGTGAGGACAAGGCCACTGCCGCGCGAGCTGCGGGAGCGGACGATTGCATGATCTATCCGCGCGGCCCGTTCGACAAGGATGGTGCGAAGGCGCTGGCCAGGCAGTTCAAGGATGCCTGCGGCCCCAGCGGTGCGCAAGTCATCGTCGATAATGTCGGCGGCGAATATGCTGAAGCCGCGCTGCGCGCGATTGGCTGGGAAGGCCGGTTCCTGGTGGTCGGCTTTCCGGCGGGTATTCCCGCCATCCCGCTCAACCTCACCCTCCTGAAAAGCTGCGACATCCGTGGTGTCTTTCTGGGTGCCTGCGTCGATCGCGACCCGGCAAAGGGCGCAGCCCTCGCCGCCGAACTGTTTGCCTGGTGGGCCGCAGGCCGGATCAGCCCGCAGATCAGCGCGACTTACCCGCTGGAGCAGGCAGGCGATGCCATTGCGGCGCTTTCCACCCGCACGGTCATCGGCAAGCTACTCGTTACAATGCACGGTTGAAGCGGCGCGCCGCGCCGACTAATCCCGAAGCGACTCAGTGAAAGGCATTCTCATGACCGATTTCAAGGACCGCGAACGCGCCGAAGAGGCAAAATTTGCGCATGACGAAGAAATGATGTTCCGCATCACCGCGCGGCGCAACCGGCTGGTCGGCCAGTGGGCGGCAGAGCGGATGAACCTGACTGACGCCGAATCCGAAGCCTATGCCAAATCGGTGGTTCAGGCCGATTTCGAAGAAGCGGGCGATGAAGACGTGATCCGCAAGCTGCTGGGCGATCTGGTCAGCGCAGGCGTGGAGATTGACGAAGCCGGCGTGCGGGCCGCGCTTGACGAAAAGATGGTCGAAGCGCGCCGCCAGCTGATGGGCGAAGCCTGAGGCTTCGAAAGGCTGACAAGATGCCCATGCCATCCGGTGAAATCGAACAGCTGATCCGCGCCGCATTGCCCGATGCGGTGGTCACCATCACTGATCTTGCCGGTGACGGCGATCACTATGCAGCGCACGTCGTTTCCGGGGCGTTCGCCGGGAAAAGCCGGATTCAGCAGCACAAGCTGGTCTATCAGGCGCTGGGTACGCGCATGGGCGGCGAACTCCACGCCTTGCAACTGACCACCGCCATCCCCAACTGACGTTTCAGAAACGTTCGAAAGGCAGCAGTTTCATGTCCGATATCAATGCGCGCATCGCCGGAATTGTCAGCGAAAATGACATTGTGTTGTTCATGAAAGGCACGCCGCTGTTCCCGCAATGTGGCTTTTCAAGCCGCGCGATCGCCATCCTCGACCATCTGGGCGTCGGCTATGAAAGCGTGGACGTGCTGCAGGACATGGAAGTGCGCCAGGGCATCAAGTCCTTTTCGGAATGGCCAACGATCCCCCAGCTCTATGTGAAGGGTGAATTCGTTGGCGGCAGCGACATCATGATGGAAATGTTCGAAGCGGGCGAATTGCAGCAGCTCATGCGCGATCACAGCCTGCTGCCCGAAGCCTGACCCCAGAAGCCTGACCTTAGCAGCCGACCTGCGCACGTGCCGGGTCGCAGGCCCGCCACACATCCGTATTTTCAGGGAACCCGAAGCTTCGGGGAGGCGGGACCTTGGAGACCAGGGGGGTGGTCCCGCCTCTAACGAGGACTTGAAGTACCGCAAACAATGCATGGCCCGTGCCAGTTTCGCACAATCCGGCTTTTCTGCGCCGCACGATGGTAAGCACCGGGTTAACGCCGCCTGAAGCTGTAATTTTTTCCGACATCGCCGGGCGTTCAGCAGGCAATTATTCGCCGCACGGAAGCAACCTGCCGAGCTAATTCTGCTTGGCATCAGCCCCAGCCCGCTCCAAGATTAAGGCATGACCATGCAAGAACCGCTCCCCGCCACCCCTGCGGCGACCGTCATCGTCTTTCGCAACGGCTCGATCGCAGGACAGCCCGAACTGCTGATGGTGACCCGCTCGAAAGTCCTCAACTTCGCGGGCGGCATGGCCGTGTTTCCGGGCGGAAGGGTTGACGATGCCGATCGTGACCTGGCGCGCCAACTGGGGCTCGTCACGGATGTGGACGATGCCGCCGCGCGCATCGCGGCAATTCGCGAAACGCTCGAAGAAACGGGGCTGGCGCTCGGCCTGACCGGGCCCGTCGAAGCGCAAGAAGCGGCGGCGGCGCGCGCGCTGCTGCACGAAGGTCAGGAACTAGCGGCAATACTTGGCCGCTTCGGCTGGGAACTGAACGCCGAGGCGCTGGTCCCCTTCGCGCGCTGGCTGCCCAATCACGCCCATGCCCGTATTTTCGATACGCGCTTCTATCTGGCTGATCTGGGAACTGGCTCCGTCGATATCGCGGTTGACCAGACGGAGAACACGCGCCTGTTCTGGACCAGCGCCAACGCCGCGCTGGAACGCGCAGACAAGGGCGAGATTTCAATTATTTTCCCCACCCGCCGCAACCTTGAGCGGCTGGCCCAGTTCGGCAGCTTTGCCGATGCCCGCCAGCACGCGCAGGACGTCCCGGTCAGGATCGTCACCCCCTGGGTCGAAGAACGGGACAATCAGCCCACGCTGTGCATTCCCGATGACGCTGGCTATCCGATTACGGCTGAATCGCTGGCTTCAGCCGAAACCGTCGGAAAACCGAAATGGAACCGGCAACCTTCGGCCTGAATGCCACGAACGAAATTTTGGCGCGCCCTGCAGGAGTCGAACCTGCGACCTCAAGATTAGAAGTCTCGCGCTCTATCCAGCTGAGCTAAGGGCGCGCGCGGCGGGACGCATAGCGTGCTTTTCGCGGAGAGGAAATCACGATAGGCCGCTTTTCCATGAATGACGAGAGCCAGCCGCAACAGGATACGCGCCGCATTGCCGGGATTGAGGGCGGGCGTGCGCAGTTCCGCTATTATGATCTGGTCATGGCCGCCTTCGTTGCGATCCTGCTGCTGTCCAACCTGATCGGCGCGTCCAAGCCATCCTTCGTCACACTGCCCAACGGGGTCGAATGGTCATTCGGCGCGGGCGTGCTGTTCTTCCCGATCAGCTATATTCTGGGCGACGTGCTGACCGAGGTTTATGGTTATGCGCACGCACGCAGGGTGATCTGGGCAGGTTTTGCCGCGCTGCTGTTCATGGCCTTCATGGCGTGGGTGGTGGTCGCCCTGCCCCCGGCGCGCGACTGGCCCGGCCAAGAGGCCTATGAATTCGTCTTCGGCAACAGCTGGCGGATCGTGCTGGCCTCCATGCTGGCCTTCTGGGCCGGGGAATTCGCCAATTCTTACGTGCTGGCGCGGATGAAGCTGTGGACCGGCGGGCGGATGCTGTGGACCCGCACCATCGGCTCCACCATTATCGGGCAGGGGCTCGACAGCCTGATCTTCTATCCGCTGGCCTTTTACGGGCTGGCCGGGTGGCCGCCGGAACAGCTGATGCAGATCGTCCTGTCGCAATGGCTCATCAAGACGGGCTGGGAAGCCGCCCTGACTCCGGTAACCTATGCAGTCGTTGGCTGGCTCAAACGCCGCGAAGGAGTGGAAGTGTTCGATCAGGGCACGGATTTTTCGCCCTTTGCGATCACGCGCTGAAATTCCCGTGGCGATTGACCGGCTGACCCTGACCCAGTTCCGCAATCATGCGGCAACGCGGCTGGACGGCACGGGCAAGATCAACCTGCTGTTCGGGGAAAACGGCGCGGGCAAGACCAATGTGCTCGAGGCGATCTCCCTGCTCGCCCCCGGGCGCGGCCTGCGGCGGGCCGCGCTGATCGATATTCCGCGCAGCACCAGCGGCGAAGGCTTTGGCGTCAGCGCCATGATCAATTGTGCTGACGGCCGGGAACCGGTGCAAATCGGCACTGGGTCCGAGGCCCAGCGCCCCGGTCGGCGCGTGGTGCGCGTCAACGGCGCATCAACGCCAGCCAATGCGCTGGGTGAATGGCTCGGCCTGTCCTGGCTGACCCCGGCGATGGATCGGTTGTTCACGGACAGCGCGGGCGCGCGGCGGCGCTATCTCGATCGGTTGGCGCTGGCTCTGGATCCAGCCCATGCCGGGCGGGCGGCGC
>JAURML010000175.1 GCA_030830695.1 Caenibius sp.
ACGGTTCCTACATCACCGGCCAGGCGATCTCGATCTCCGGCGGTCTGACAATGGTCTGACCCCGGCATGGCCACGAACCCCGCCGTTCCCGAGGGTTTTACCCTCGCCGCCCCGACCAATCCCTATTGGGAACAGTTTGGCGACGTCTATGTCGACAAGGCGGGGTTGCGGTTGGGTTTCGTGGTCCAGCCGCATCACTGCAACCCGGTGGAAAGCCTGCATGGCGGCGCATTGGCAAGCTTTGCCGATATGCAGTTGATGGCCCTGCCGGAACACACTGACGCACCGGAAATGCACGCCCCCACCGTCTCGCTGGACGTGGATTTCCTCGCGCCGGCCCGATGCGGGGACTGGGTGGAAGCGCAGATACGGATTGACAAGATCACGCGCCGGTTCGTTTTTCTCAGCGCCCTGATCTCGGCCAGGGGCCAGATCATCGCCCGGTCCACCATCCTCTACCGCAATAATGACAAGACAGGATACCCACTGACATGAGCGAACAATTCGAAGACATCATCTATGAAGTGCGCGGCCGCGCCGCGTGGGTCATCATCAACCGTCCCAAGCTGTACAACGCCTTCCGCGCGCAAACGATGGAAGAACTGATCACCGCCTTCAAGATGGCGGCGGACGATCGCAACGTATCCTCCGTCGTGCTGACGGGCGCGGGCGACAAGGCCTTCTGCACCGGCGGCGACCAGAGCGCCAAGGACGGCCAGTATGACGGACGCGGCATCGTCGGCCTGCCGATTGACGAATTCCAGTCGATCATCCGCGACATTCCCAAGCCGGTGATCGCGCGCATCAACGGCTTCGCCATCGGCGGCGGCAATGTTTTCGCCACGCTGTGCGACCTGTCGATCATGGCTGACACGGCCAAGCTGGGCCAGGTCGGGCCCAAGGTCGGCTCAGTCGATGCCGGCTGGGGCACGGCCTATCTCGCGCGCCACGTGGGTGACAAGAAGGCCCGCGAAATCTGGTATCTCAACCTGCAATATTCGGCGCAGGAAGCGCTGGAGATGGGCCTCGTCAACAAGGTTGTGCCCGCCGCCGAACTGGACGATGCGGTGAACGAATGGACCCAGATTCTGGGCGAACGTTCTCCCACGGCGCTGGCGCTGGCCAAGCGTTCGTTCAATGCCGACAGCGACAATATCCGCGGCATCTCCATGCTCGCGCTCAATTCCGTGAAGCTTTATTACGATACGGACGAATCCAAGGAAGGCATGCGCGCCTTCCACGAAAAGCGCACGCCTGACTTCCACAAATATGTGAAGTAAGGCCTGCTGATGTCCCAGCCGCGCCACCTGCAAGCAGGGGAACTCGCAAGGGTCCTGCCCCCCGGCGGACTCACGCTGGTTTCCTCCTGCTCGGCGGAGAGCGACCTGCTCGCCGCCGAGGTGGCGGCAGCGGGCGGCGCGCTGGACGACATGGCATTTTCCGGCATTTTCGTGCCCGGACTCAACCGCAAGGACTGGCGCGCTGGCGAACGCAGCCGGGTGCTGAGCTTCTTCATGACACCGCAGCTCAGGGAACTGGGCGACCGGCTGGAATTCCTGCCGATCTGCTATCAGGATGTGGTCGCGCTCTATCGCGCCCGCCGACCCGCCGCCGCGCTGTTCATGTGCAGCCCGCCAGATGCGAACGGCAATTGCAGCTTCGGCACAGAGGTTTCCTTCATTGCCGATTTCTGGCGCGATGTGCCGGTGCGGATCGCGCATATCAATCCGGCCATGCCCCGCACCCCGGGCGATGCCGGCATCCCCTTCAGCGAACTCACCGCATATTATGAAGGCGAACAGGCGCTGCGCGGCACGCCGGATTCGCCGCCCGACGCGGTTTCGCAGCAGATCGCTGCGCATATCCTCCCCTATATCGAAGATGGCGCCACGCTGCAGACGGGGCTGGGCAAGATCCCCGATGCCGTGCTGGACGGGCTGGCGGATCGCCGCAATCTGCGCATGCATACCGGCCTGATCGGGGACGGTGCGCTGCGGCTGGTGCAATCGGGCGCGATGGCCGATGGCCCGTCAGCGCTGGTGGGCGTCGCTATCGGCAGCGAGGCGCTCTACGCCGGGCTCGACAACCCCCATTTCCAGTTTCGCCCGATCTCGCAGACTCATGACCTCAAGCTGCTGGGCACGATTGACCGGCTGGTGACCATCAATTCCGCGCTGGAGGCCGATCTGTTCGGCCAGGTCTATGCCGAAATCACGCCCAAGGGCGCCATGTCCGGTCCGGGCGGGGCCAGCGATTATGCGCGCGGCGGGCGGCTGAGCCCGCATGGGCTGCGGATCATCGCCTTTCCGTCTACCGCCGCCAAGGACACGGTCAGCCGGATCATCTCCCCTTTCGCGGCCGGCGGGCCGGTTTCGCTCAGCCGCTGGGACGTGGACCTGATCGTGACCGAACATGGCGTAGCGGACATCAGGGGCAAGGGGTACGATGCGCGGGCAGAAGCGCTGATCGCCATCGCGCATCCTGCCCACCGCGACAGTTTGAGCAATTTATGGCGCGAAATCGCCGCCCGGCTTTAGAATTCGGAGAGGTTAGTTCAATGGCCAAGCAGAAAGTCATCATCAGTTGCGCGATCACGGGCTCAATTCATACCCCGTCGATGTCGGAATATCTCCCCGTCACCGCCGCTGAAATTGCAGAAAGCGCGCTGGGCGCGGCGGAAGCGGGCGCGGCCATCGTCCATCTCCATGCACGCGACCCCGAAACCGGCAAGCCCGTCCATACGCCCGAGGATTTCAAACCCTTCCTCGACGTCATCAAGCAGGGTTCGAATGTTGTGGTGAACCTGACCACGGGCGCATCGCCTTACATGCCGGTTGAGTACCGTGTGAAGCCCGCTGAAGTGTGGCAGCCCGAAGTTGCAAGTCTCAACATGGGGTCCATGAATTTCGGCCTGTTCCCGATGCTTAAGCGGTACAAGGAATTCAAGCATGACTGGGAACCGGAAATGCTCGAAGGTTCGCACGACCTCGTTTTCCGCAACAGTTTCAAGGACATTCGCTACGCTATGGAAACGCTGAACGCCAGCGGCGCACGCTACGAGTTCGAATGCTACGACACCAGCCACCTCTACAACTTGCAGTATTTCTGGCAGGAAGGGCTGGTGAAGGCCCCGCTGTTCATCCAGACCTGCTTCGGCCTGCTGGGTGGCATCGGTGCGCATCCCGAAGACGTGATGCACATGAAACGCACGGCCGATCGCCTGTTCGGCGACAATTACAAATGGTCAGTGCTGGCAGCTGGTGCCAACCAGATGCGCGTGGCCGCAATGGCCGCCAGCATGGGCGGCCATGTGCGCGTGGGACTGGAAGATTCGCTGTGGCTGGGCGCGGGGCAGCTGGCAAAGACCAATGCCGAACAGGTCACCAAGGTGCGCCAGATCATCGAAGGGCTGGGCCTGGAAATCGCCACGCCTGACGATGCGCGCGAAATTCTGGAGCTCAAAGGCGGCGACAAGGTCGCCTTCTGAATCCTTCACAGCATATTCAAGACTCTCAGGATCCATAAGGTATGAGCATTCCCCAACTCACCCAGTTTCGCATCGAACCCCAGGCTAACGGTCTGGTGCATTTCGTGTTCGACGCGCCTCGTTCGATGAACGTCTTTTCCAACGCCGCGATAACCGAATTGGGCATTTTCGCGGATTGGCTGAAGGACAGCGACGCAAAGGGCGTGATCGTCCGTTCGGGCAAGGCCAATGGGTTCTGTGCCGGGGCGGACCTGACGGAACTGGCCGAAGCCTATGAGATGATCGTCGCTGCGCGGCCGGAAGACCGTTTCGACATCGCCTTCAACCACTTCTTCCCGCTCAGCCATGCGATCCGCAGGCTGGAACGCAGCGGCAAGCCGGTGGCCGCGGCAATCGCCGGCGTGGCGTTGGGCGGCGGTTGCGAACTGGCACTGGGCGCGCATTACCGCGTTCTGGCCGACAGCCCGCGCGCCATGATGGGCCTGCCCGAATTCGCCGTCGGCCTGCTGCCGGGTGCGGGCGGGACTCAGCGCGTCACCCGCCTGCTGGGCGTGGAACGCGGGCTGGAACTGCTGCTCCATGGCCGTAACCATTCCGGTCAGGAAGCCCTGGACGCCGGGCTGGTTCAACGCCTCGTGGCGGAAGGCGAGGAAGTCGCCGCGGCGGAAGAATGGCTTCTGTCTGCCGACGCCTGCTGCGTCCAGCCGTGGGACCAGCCCGGTTCTGCACCGCTGGCCCATGCCGATTATGCTGCGGTCATCGAACGCCACCGCGCGGCCGAACTAGCACAGATGCTGGGCCATGTGCCTGCCCCGCTGTCGATCCTCGAATGCGTCGAGCTAGGCCTGATGCAGCACATGGACGGCGCAATCCGCTCGGAAATGTCCGTGTTCTCCGCCCTCATCACCCGGCGCGAACCGCGCAACATGATCCGCGCTTCCTTCCTCGGCAAGCAGGCCTTCGACAAGGCGCGCAAGGCCGAAGCCATCCCACCTGCCGCGCAGGATGCTGCGGCCAAGGCCAAGGATGCCGTGGCCGCCACCCTCGCCGCCCATCCCGCGCTGGGCAGGGCCGGCTTCGGCAAGGTGGAGGGGCAGGCCCCGGTCCAGACCCGCAGCGCGCCCGGTTACTGGGCGGAAGGCGGCGGCGAAGGCGCGGCCGAAGCGCGCAAGGGGCTGGCCGCACTAAAGTCCGCGCTGACGCCGATCGCGGCGGGGCTGTCCGATGTCGAGCGGCTGATCTTCGACCACATGCTCGTGCGCGAAGGCACCGTGCCCGCCTATCTGGGCGGCACCTATGGCATTCTCGACGAAGACTGGCGTTAGAGCGGGTTTCCGCTCCCGTCTGAAACGCGGGCCAGCAACGTCCCCTCGTTGCTGCCTGTGAACAGTGCAGCGAAGGTTTCCGGCAGCTGTTCCAGCCCCGCGCGGACATCTTCGCGGTGGGCCAGCAGTCCCTGATCGTTCCATTTGCCAAGCGTTTCGAGCGCCTCAGGAATACGCTCCACATGATGACGCGCCAGGAAACCCTCGATCCGGATACCGCCATAGATCAGGCGCATCATGTCGATCGGCGGAGCAGTGATGGCGCCGCCTGAATCATAGGCGGCGATCTGGCCGCACAGGATGATCCGCCCGCCCTGCCGCATCCGCGCGGCCGCCGCTTCCAGGATCGCGCCGCCGACATTGTCGAAATAGATGTCGATCCCTTCCGGCGCGATCGCGTCCAGCCGGGCGGGGATATCCTGCGCCTTGTAGTCGATCACATCGTCCACGCCGCATTCTTCACGCAACCAGCGCAATTTTTCCGGGCCACCAGCGATGCCAATCACCTTGCGGCCGAGGATGCGCCCGATCTGACAGACAATCGACCCGACCGAGCCCGCCGCGCCCGACACCAGCAGCACCTCACCCGCCCTGGGCTGCCCGATCGGCATAAGTCCGCAATAGGCGGTGACCGCATTGATCCCCAGCACGCCCATCGCGTCCACCGAACTGGTCCCTTCGGGGATCAGGCGATAGCCAGCGGCAGGATCGACCCATTGCTGGTCCTGCCAGCTGCCCGTGCCGAACAGCCGCGTACCGACCGGGAAATCCGCGTTGTTGCTCTCGACAATCAGGCCGAGCGCCGGAGCCAGCACCGGTTCGCCGATTTCCACCACCGGGTGATAGGAATCCCGTGCGCCGCTGATCCAGTTGCGAATGGTCGGCGCGCAGAGCAGCAGTTCCCACTGGACCAGCACCTGCCCCGACGCGCCCTGCCCACGACGGTCCGAGCTGACGCGGTATTCGAAGCATGAACGGTCCACCGGCCCGGTGGGCCGTTTGGCCAGAAGCCATTGGCGATTGCTCATCATTGTCCTTTCAAGATCGGCTGGCCAATTACCCAGTCGCAGGGGCGAGCACGACCTGGAATTGCGAATTGCCTTGGCGCAGCTTCTTCACCTCGACATATTCGGGCGAGTGCCAGAACCCGTCGGCGGCTTCCATCGACGGGAAGCTCAACACCCCCACGGTGTGCCACGGCCAGTCGCCTTCCAGCAATACGGGCGGAATGCCCCGCCCGATCAGCTTGCCGCCGTGAGCGGCGATCAGCGGCTGCACTGCTTCGACATAGGGACCGAAGGCCTCTGCATCGTCAATCCGGGCCATGACAATCAGATATGCCCCCGCATCCTCACTCACCGAAACACGCACTCGCGAAATCGGCAATCTCGTTCATCGCTTCACCCGCCGCCTGCAGCATCGGAAAGAAGGGGAAGATGTGAATCTGGTCATCATAAAGCGACAGGCGCACGCGGCCCTTCGCCTCGGCAATGCTCGTGGCCATGCGCACGGAATCGTCGCGCAGTGCCTCAGTCGAACTGGCCATCAACAAAATGGGCGGCAGTCCGTGGTGCTGGCCCCACAATGGCGATGCCAGCGGATGATCGTGCGGATCGCGTTCGCCGATATAGACCGCACCCATGCCCACGATCAGTTCGCGAGCGATCAGCGGATCCGTTTCGATGTTGGCGCTGCCCCCTTCGCCAGCGAGGTCGAGCAGCGGCCCGATGCCGATCCCGCCAACCGGCAAGGCCAGACCACGATCTCGCGCGTTCATCAGTGTCGCCATGCATAACCCGCCACCAGCGGAATCTCCGCTCAGCAGCAAATTGTCCGCGCCGGTCTGAGCCAGCGCCCATTCATAGACGGCAAGCCCATCGTCTGCGGCTGCGGGATAGGGATTTTCCGGTGCAAGGCGATAGTCGGGCAATATGACCGGAGCATTGGTCGCCTTCGAAAGTCGGCCAGCGAACTCGCGATAAGCGTTGGCGGAACCCATCACATATCCACCAGAATGGTAATGTACGACCAGCCGATCGGCCCGCGCACCCGGGGCGGTTACTTTCAGGCACGGCACCCCCCCGCACTCCAGCGCCTCTATCGCAACAGCGGAAGGCAGCGGAATCTTGGCGGCCATGGCTTCAAACCCGGCACGCCATTGCTCGATCGGCGCGTCGGTCGCTTCAGGCGTTGCAGCCCGGAACATGGCCAGAACCTCAGCCTTTGCGGCTTCATCGCTCATTCTTGGGCTTCCTCTGCAACTTCGGTCGGGCCAGTTCCCGATTCCGTTTCGGGCAAGCTAGTCAGCACCTGACCGCTTGGCAAGGATTCGCCAAGTCCGAAAATGACTCGCCTTTTTTGCCTGTCTCGGGCTAGGAGGCGACGCAGCGAAACCCGGGATCTGGAGGAATGCATGGCTGGACGGCTTGAAGGCAAGGTTGCGATCATCACTGGCGCAGCGCAGGGGCAGGGCGCCCATGAAGCGCGCGCATTCATCGCCGAAGGCGCGAAAGTCATGCTGACTGACGTCAAGGACGGCGTGCTGGACCTGGCCGGGGAACTGGGCGAAGCCGCACGCGGAATGAAGCATGACGTGTCAGACGAGGATCAGTGGAACGCAGTTGTAGCCGAAACGCTCGCCGCCTTCGGCAAGGTCGATATTCTGGTCAACAATGCGGGCATCTTCGCCCCCGGCGCGGTGACAGAGACGACCAAGGCCAGCTACGTCGCCCACTTTAACGTCAACCAGCTTGGCACCTTCCTGGGCATGAAGGCCGTTATCCAGGCAATGAAGGCCAATGGCGGCGGTTCGATCATCAACATCTGTTCGGGCGCGGGGCAACGCGGTTATCCCGACATGATCTCTTACCTGTCCACCAAATGGGCCGTGCGCGGGATGACAAAGGGAACGGCGCGCGAACTGGCTCCGTTCAATATCCGTGTCAATTCCGTTCACCCCGGCATCATCGATACGCCAATGATTGGCGGAACAGCGGGTGACGCCAAGCTGATGAAAGGAATCATCGCCTCCGTCCCACTGGGCAGGATCGGTACCACGGAAGATGTGGTGGAGCCGGTAATTTACCTGGCGTCAGATGCTTCCAGCTATGTCACCGGTGCGGAGATGACGATGGATGGTGGCACCGGACTCTGAACCCGGACCCAACCTCAGATACGGTAGAAACGGGCCGCGTTGTCATGAAACAGCGCGGCCTTTTCAGTGGTTCCTGCATCGGCAGACATGCGCTTGAACGCATTCCACAAGGTCACATAGCTGCACATCGCCTTGTCGACGGGAAAATTGCTCTCGAAGACGCAACGCTCCGCGCCGAACAGGTCGACTGTCGCATCGAACCATGGCTGCCAGGCCTGAGCCAGTTCCTGTGATGAAGGCGGCTTGGGGCGCTCGTGCCAGCGCGCACCGGTGATGATCATGCCCAGTCCGCCCGCTTTCACATAGACATTCGGGCAAAGCGCCAGTTCGGCCATCGACTCTCGCCACTGGGCAAACCGTTCTTCCTCGCGCCCTTCGTACCAACCCACACCGATGGGCGTACCATAGTGATCAAGCATGATCGGCAGGTCCGGCATGGCGTGCGCAAGTTCGGTCAGTTCCGGAATCTGCTCGTGATAGAGCATCGCCTCGAAGTGCAGGCCGCGCCGCTGCAACAGGCGAAGCCCCTCGCGATAAGCCGGGTCCGTCATCAGATATCGTCGCGCCGGACGCAGCACGATTCCATCAGGGAAATGGCTGTCATAGCTGACGCTGTGGCGAATGCCACGCAACCTGCCGCCTGACGCTGCTTCATGCGCGTCCAAGACAACCTCCAGCCGATCCCCCAGCGTAAGGTCGGCATAAGGCACGATGGCCGCACATGGCCGGTAAGCCAGACTTTGAGATTGAGCCGCATCGGCGAAAGCGGCAACCTTTTCGGTTTCGCCAACACTGCGCAGCTCTTCCGGGCCTTCGGCACGATAGCCAAAGCCGGCTTGGACCAGAATTGTAGCCACAACATTATGACCGGAGGTCACATCTGCGCTCAGTTGGTCGAGAAGGTAGGAATGGCCACCTTCTTCCCATAAGTGATGATGCGCATCGATGATCGGCAGGCCGGGTTCGAGCGCGGTTTCATCATGCAACGCAAGCCAGGTCGCGTCAGGCGGCGGGTAGCGATACCGCCCCGTGATATCCAGACCCACGGGCTATGCCCGCGATGGCGGCGGGTTGACGGCATCAAGCAGGATCATTGCCCTGTCCAGCATGGCGGCAACCGATTTGCTCAGATCCTTGGGCTTGCGCATCATTAGCCAGGTAATGATCATCTGATTCACAGCGCCGATCATGATCGCGGCAGTCTCGTAGTGATTGTGACCGGCCGGCCATTCGCCGCGGACCTCGCCCATCCGGATCGCGCGGATCAGGATGCGCACATAATCGTCAAACAGTTCCTTGATTTCGCCCTGGGCGACGGAAACGCTAGGCCATATCTCGAGGTAGAGCGATCGCGCCCAGTCAGGATTTCTCCGAGCGAAATCGGCCGACAGGTGAAGGTAGTTCCAGACGTGATCGTAGGCGGTCGACTTCTTCTCTGACAGCGCCCTGTATTCCTGGAAAAAGCGGCACATATGCGCAACCGGCACCGCATGTGCGATTTCTTCCTTGCCCGAATAATATTCATAGATGGTGGAAATCGGGATACCGGCCTCGGCGGCGATATCGGAAATGCGCGCGGACGAGAGGCCGTCCCGCGCAAACACCCGCATGGCCGCCCGCAGAATTTCCTTTTCACGCTGGCGACTTCGGTCCTGCTTGCGTGTGCTTTCCGGCATGCACCGAGCAATCACGCGGTCGATGCTATCCAGCCATTCAGCGTCCGAAAACCCTTTTTCCGCCAACGCTCCCTTTATACCCAATCATCTTCTCCTCGTCCAGCGATCGCGCGAAGCTAGCCGAGAAGGCATGAAAAACAAAGCGCTTAAAACAGAGAAGCAATGCCGCACGCTCGGCGCCAAAACCCGAATTTTCTTCTTGTTTTTGCGGCGACAAGATGCTTTGCTGTCGCGCAATCAAACGATGGGTGAGGAACGATGGAATGGAGACTTCCCGGCTGGGCCAGCCAAAGCGGCGCGCTCTCCCTGGGGAAGGGCGCAGCGGCAAGCGATCCTGGCGGGCGGCAACTGGTCCTGGAGCGTGTGGCGCGCTATTGCTGGGCCTATGACGAACGGCAGGCGGACCTGCTGGAGGATTGTTTCACCGGAGACGGCGTGTGGGAAGGCAACGTGCTGGACAAGGTGCCGATCGGCCCTTTCGCCACGCGCAGTGCCATCGTCGACTGGCTGACGGGGTTCTGGCCGCATCAGCACGATCAACGGCGCCACATGCTGCTGAACAATATGGTCGAGCAAATCGACGGCAACAGCGCGACGACGCTGAGCTATCTTCTGCTGATGTCAAGCAACGGAGAAGCCTCGAAAATCGAATGCACCGGCTTTTATCGCTGCAGCTTGCGCAATGAAGGCGACGCCTGGCGAATTGAGCGGATGACCGCCTGTTTCGACGCGCCCTTCTGGCCCGGCGCGCTGGAGCAGTTGAGCGAGCGGGGCCGTCGTCGCCATGGGGTGCTTAACCGCTGATCCTGCCATGCATCTGCCTCTGACTCGCTCCTTCTGGCCGGCCACCGCAGACGCCGCATTGTTCGACAAGAACTGCGGCGACCTGCTGCACGAGGCAGCCATTCGCGATCCCGACAGGATCGCCCTGATCGACCCGGGTGACGACGGGGCCGCGATACGCCGCTGGACCTATGCGCAGCTTTTGCACGAATCCAGGCGTGCAGCCGCCTTGCTGGCGCCGCGCTTTCAGCCGGGAACACATGTTGCGTTATTCGCTGCCAACAGCGCGGAATGGGTATTCGTACAATTCGGCGCAGCCTTGGCCGGGCTCGTACTGGTTACCGTGAACCCCGCCAGCAATGCAGCGGAACTGGCCTATATTCTCAAACAATCGCGCGTGCGCGCTGTGCTGCACCAGAGCATATATCGCGGGCAGGAGCTTGGCGAACTGGTACGTGATGCCTGCGCGCTGGAAGGTCTGAAGCCGGAACTGGTTGTCGCGATTGATGATCCGGCGTGCTTCCCGGCCGAACCCGCAGATCCGGCAACGCTGCCCCGGGTGGAACCGGATAGTGCGGCGATGATCCAGTACACCTCTGGCACCACCGGCAATCCCAAAGGGGTGTTGCTGTCCCACCATTCGATTACCAATACCTCGCGCATCATGGCCGAGATCAAGGGCTTGGGGCGCGAGACGATCAACCTCTCCGTCGCCCCCCTGTTTCACACTGGCGGCTGTGTGGGTGGGGTGCTGGGCGCGGTGCAGATGGGATCGACGCTGATCGTCCAGCGGGCGTTCGAACCGGAATTGATGCTGGACCTGATCGAAGCTGAGCGGGTTACCTTTACTTTTGCCGTGCCCACGATGCTGATCGCCCTGCTGGAAGCGCAGCGGCTGCGTCCACGCGATCTGTCATCGCTGGCCATGGTCTTTTCGGGCGGCTCGACCGTGCCGGTGGAGATCGTACAGCGCACCGAACGAGAATTCGGTGTTCGCCTGATTATCGGTTACGGGCTGACGGAAACCTCGCCTGCCATCACTCACACCCGACCCGGCGACAGCCCGCGCGACATCAGCGAGACGATCGGACGTGCGATCCCGCTGGTTGAGGTCAAGATCATCGATCCAAACAGCGGCGCGATCCAGCCGGTCAATGAGCCAGGCGAACTGTGCTGCCGGGGGTTCAACGTGATGCTGGGCTATTACGATATGCCGGAAGCGACCGCAGAGGCAATCGACAAGGACGGCTGGCTTCATACCGGCGATCTGTGCGCAATGGACAATCGCGGTTATTGCCGCGTCACCGGCCGCCTCAAGGACATGATCATCCGGGGTGGGGAGAATATCTATCCGCGCGAGATCGAGGAGGTTTTGATAACGCATCCCGCAATTGCATCCGTCGCGGTCTTTGGCGTGGCGGACGATTACTGGGGCGAACAGGTCGCCTGCGCCTTCGTCCCCGCCATCGGCACACAACCGGATCCGGGCGAACTGGCTTCCTTTTGTCAGGCGCGACTTGCCCGCCACAAGACCCCGAAGTTCTGGTATTCGATGGCAGAGTTGCCACTGACCCTGTCTGGGAAGATCCAGAAGTTTGCCCTGAGCGCCAGCGCCGCAAAAGGCGACCT
>JAURML010000176.1 GCA_030830695.1 Caenibius sp.
ACCCGGCCCGCAGCGCGGCACAATCGATGTCCAGCATCATGACGACGAACAGGAACAGCACCGCGACCGCGCCGACATAGACGATCACCAGCAACATCGCGATGAATTCCGCGCCCACCAGCACCATCAGCCCGGCCGCGTTGAAGAAGGCAACGATCAGCCACAGCACCGAATGCACCGGGTTGCGCGACATGATCACCAGCACTGCCGATGCAATCGTCAGCGTGGCGAACAGATAGAAGGCAAGAAGTTGGATCATGTCCCAGCGCGCCCCCCTATCGATATGGCGCATCGGCTTCAAGGTTCGCGGCAATTGCCCGCTCCCACTTGTCCCCGTTCGCCAGCAGTTTCGCCTTGTCGTAGAGGAGTTCCTCGCGCGTTTCGGTCGCATATTCGAAGTTCGGCCCTTCGACCACCGCATCCACCGGGCAGGCTTCCTGGCAGAAGCCGCAATAGATGCACTTGGTCATATCGATGTCGTAGCGCGTGGTCCGGCGCGATCCATCCTCACGCGGTTCAGCCTCGATGGTGATCGCCTGCGCCGGGCAGATCGCCTCGCACAGTTTGCAGGCAATGCAGCGTTCTTCGCCATTGGGATAACGGCGCAGCGCATGTTCCCCCCGGAAGCGCGGGCTGATCGGGTTCTTCTCGAATGGATAGTTGATCGTCGCCTTGGGCTTGAAGAAATACTTCAAGGTCAGCCAGTGGGCTTTGACGAACTCCCACAGGGTGAACGATTTGATGAGGTGGGCGAGGCTCATGCAGCATACCTCGTGAACATCAGATATCCCGAAACAAGAACGACAAACAGCAGGCTGGTCGGCAGGAAAATCTTCCAGCCCAGCCGCATCAGCTGGTCATAGCGATAGCGCGGAACCGTGGCCTTTACCCAGCTGAACACGAAGAAGAAGAACAGAATCTTGACGAACAGCCAGATCCAGCCGGGCACGAGGTAGAGTACTGGCAGGTCGAGCGGCGGCAACCACCCGCCGAAGAACAGCGTGGCATTGAGCGTACACATCAGCAGCACATTGGCATATTCGCCCAGCCAGTAGAGCGCGAAGGCCATGGAACTGTATTCGGTCTGGTAACCGGCCACCAGTTCGCTTTCGGCCTCTGTCAGGTCGAAAGGTGCGCGCGCGGTTTCCGCCATCGCCGAAATCAGGAACATCACCCACATCGGGAACAGCAGCGGGTTGAAGACAAAGCCGTTCAGCACGCCAAACACATGCCCCTGCTGTGCATGAACGATCGTGTTGAGATTGAACGATCCGGCCCACAGCACCACGCAGATCAGGATGAAGCCGATCGAGACTTCATAGGAAATCATCTGCGCGGCGGCACGCATCGCGGAAAAGAACGGATATTTCGAATTGGATGCCCAGCCGGCAATCACCACGCCATATACGCCGAGGGAGGACACCGCGAGGACATAGAGCAGGCCGACATTGATATCCGCCAGCACCGCGCCGGAATTGAACGGGATCACCGCCCAGCTCATCAGCGCCACGGTGAAGGTGATGATCGGCGCGATCAGGAACAGCCCCTTGTTCGATGCCGAAGGGACGATGGTTTCCTGCAGGAACACCTTCAGCCCGTCTGCAAATGACTGGAGCAAGCCGAAGGGGCCGACGACATTGGGGCCACGGCGCAGGGCGAACGCGCCCCAGAAACGCCGTTCGGCATAGATGATCATGGCGACGGCCAGCATCAGCGGCAAGGCGATCAACAGAATGCCGCAGATCGTGGCGACGAACCACGCCCACTCGTAATTCATGCCAAGGGATTGGAAGAACGCGGTCATGGCCGGGCTCTCCAGTATTCGTCATGCTGAACTTGTTTCAGCATCCATTCCTCCTCACGCATCAACAGCGCCGAAAGGCACGATGGCCCCTGAAACAGGTTCAGGGTGACGAGCTTGGTTGCAGGGACGAAGGTGCACATCATTCCGCCGCCTCCGCCAGGTCTTCCCCGTGCAGCAGTTCGGCAGAGCAGCGCTGCATCACCGCGCTGGCGCGGGCAATCGGGTTGGTGAGGTAGAAATCCTTGATCGGATAGGCAATTTCGCCAGACGCAGAGCCGCCACCGGCAGGCAAGGCGCCGTAATCGGCCAGCCCTTCAACACCCAGAGCGGGCACGTCCGCCACGATCAGCGCCTGCAGTTCATCGAAACTGTCAAAGCCGACATCCACCTTCAGCGCATCGGCCAGCGCGCGCAGGATCGTCCAGTCCTCGCGCGCATCACCCGGCGCGAAGACCGCCTTTTCGGCGAATTGCACCCGGCCTTCGGTGTTGACGTAGGTGCCGTCCTTTTCCGTGTAGGCCGCAGCGGGCAGGATGATATCCGCCGCATGCGCACCCTTGTCGCCATGATGGCCGATGTAGACCTTCAGGCTACCGGCGAACTGGTCGTAATCCACCTCATCCGCGCCCAGCGCCAGCAGCACGGCAGGCTTCGCCTTGACGATATCGGCAATGCCACCCTTCTGCGCATAACCCAGCATCAGCCCGCCCATGCGCGATGCGGCCATGTGCAGCACATTGAAGCCGTTCCAGCCATCCCTGACCAGCTTCCAATTCGCGGCCAGCGCCAGCAGCGGGCCAAGCGCGCCCCTGGCCAGCCCGGCCCCGCCAAGGATGATCGCGGGGCGTTCCGCCCCTTCCATCGCGGCGGCTACCTCGGCAGGCAGCTTGTCCAGAACCGCCACATCCGCGCCCAGGAAGGTTGCGGGGAAGGTGGTTTCCCATTCCGGCCCGACGATGAACAGCTTCGCACCGTTCTTCGCCGCCTTGCGCAGCCGCGCGTTGACCAGCGGCGCTTCCCAACGGACATGGCTGCCGACGATCAGGATGGCATCCGCCGTCTCGATCCCGGCGAGGCCTGAATTGAAATTGACTGCTGCCAGGCTTGAAACGTCGTAATCCATGCCGGTCTGGCGGCCTTCGAGCAGTTTCGAACCCATCGCGCGCAGCAGCGCCTTGGCCGCAAACATGGTTTCGCAATCGACCAGATCACCCGCAATGGCAGCCACGCTCTTGCCCGGTTTTGCCTTGGCGATGACCTTGAATGCCTCGTCCCAGCTCGCCGCTTCCAGCTTGCCTGCCTTGTTGCGGATCCACACCTTGTCGAGGCGGCGCTTCGTCAGCCCGTCCACCTGATAGCGGGCCTTGTCGGAAATCCATTCCTCGTTCACGTCATCATTGATGCGCGGCAGGGCGCGCAGCACTTCGCGCCCGCGGCTGTCGATGCGGATATTGGCGCCGACCGCATCGGACACGTCAATGCCCAGCGTCTTCTTCAGCTCCCACGGACGCGCCTCGAAGGCATAGGGACGGCTGGTGAGTGCGCCGACCGGGCACAGGTCAATTACATTCGCGCTCAGCTCGTGAGTGGCGGCGCGTTCGAGATAGGTGGTGATCTGCATGTTTTCGCCGCGATAGAGCGCGCCGATCTCATCCACCCCAGCAATTTCCTCGCTGAAGCGCACGCAACGGGTGCACTGAATGCAGCGGGTCATCACTGTCTTGATCAGCGGCCCCATGTATTTCTCGGTCACCGCGCGCTTCGGCTCGTGATAGCGGGAGGAGCCGCGCCCGTAAGCGACGGACTGGTCCTGCAAATCGCATTCGCCGCCCTGATCGCAGATCGGGCAATCGAGCGGATGATTGATGAGCAGGAACTCCATCACCCCTTCGCGCGCCTTCCTGACCATTTCGGAGTCAGTGCGGATTTCCTGCCCTTCGGCAGCGGGCAGCGCGCAGCTTGCCTGCGGCTTGGGCGGCCCCGGCTTCACTTCGACCAGGCACATGCGGCAATTGCCGGCAATGCTCAGCCGCTCATGATAGCAGAAGCGCGGGATTTCCTTGCCCGCCAGCTCGCACGCCTGCAGGACGGTGGCGCCCTGCGGAACTTCGAGTTCGATGCCGTCTACGGTGAGTTTAGGCACGTTTAAAGCCCTTTACCTCTGACATAAAGAAACGCCCTAGCCCAACCATAAAGAACTAGAATAGTTGGTATTTGGTGCAGCAGACCTCCAACATTCTCGCCCATTAACGGCGCCATAGCGTAACCGAAAACTAAGATGGCGAAGACCCCGAATCCAGAGACGAACTCCCTCCGGTAGAATAAATCTGCTCCAACAATTCCCAGAAAGAATGCGAGCAAGGCGGGCACCATGCCGCTAGATTTAGGTGACCCCTGTGTCATTCCGCCGCCTCCCGCACATTTTCCGCAATCCGGCGTTCCAGCTCAGGCCGGAAGTGCTTGATAAGCCCCTGGATCGGCCAGGCGGCCGCATCGCCAAGCGCGCAGATGGTGTGGCCTTCGACCTGCTTGGTCACCTGGAACAGCATGTCGATTTCTTCCACGTCGGCATCGCCGGTGCGCAGGCGTTCCATCACGCGCCACATCCAGCCCGTGCCTTCGCGGCAGGGGGTGCACTGGCCGCAACTCTCGTGCTTGTAGAAGTACGAAAGGCGCGAAATCGCGCGGACGATGTCAGTGGACTTGTCCATCACGATCACCGCCGCCGTGCCAAGGCCGGAGCCGACTTCCTTCAGCCCGTCAAAATCCATCGGCGCGTCCATGATCTTCGCCGCTGGCACCAAGGGTACGGACGAACCGCCGGGGATCACGGCCAGCAGATTATCCCACCCGCCGCGAATGCCGCCGCAATGCTTTTCGATCAACTCCTTGAAGGGGATCGACATTTCTTCTTCCACCACGCAGGGCTTATCGACATGACCGC
>JAURML010000177.1 GCA_030830695.1 Caenibius sp.
CAGCACGACCCCGGCGGGTCAGGCTCTGAAAACCGCGAATGTCGATGCGAAGGCGCTGGAAGCCGCGATTCAGGAAGTGACCGGTGGCCGCGCCGCGCATACCGCGAGTGCCGAAGAAACCTATGAGGCGCTCGACAAATATGCCCGCGACCTGACGCAGGCTGCGCGAGACGGCAAGCTTGACCCGGTGATCGGCCGGGACGAGGAAATCCGCCGAACCGTGCAAATCCTCGCCCGTCGGACCAAGAACAATCCGGTGCTGATTGGCGACCCCGGCGTCGGCAAGACCGCCATCGCCGAAGGGCTGGCGCTGCGTATTGCCAATGGCGATGTGCCTGACAGCCTCAAGGACCGCCGGCTGATGGCGCTCGATATGGGTAGCCTGATTGCCGGCGCGAAATACCGGGGCGAATTTGAAGAGCGGCTTAAAAGTGTGCTGGACGAGGTGAAAGGCGCCGAGGGCGACATCATCCTGTTCATTGACGAGATGCATACGCTGATTGGTGCGGGCAAGAGCGAAGGGGCGATGGACGCGGGCAATCTTCTCAAGCCCGCTTTGGCGCGCGGCGAGTTGCATTGCATCGGCGCGACCACGCTGGATGAATACCAGAAATATGTCGAAAAGGACGCCGCCCTGCAGCGGCGCTTCCAGCCGGTCTTCGTGAATGAACCGAGCGTGGAGGACACGATTTCGATCCTGCGCGGGCTGAAGGAAAAATACGAACTGCATCACGGGGTGCGGATCACGGATAACGCGATTGTGGCGGCGGCGACGCTGTCCAACCGCTATATTTCCGACCGTTTCCTGCCCGACAAGGCGATCGACCTGATGGACGAGGCCGCCAGCCGTATCCGCATGGAAGTGGAAAGCAAGCCGGAGGAAATCGAAAATCTCGACCGCCGGATCATTCAGCTGAAGATCGAGGAAATGGCGCTGGCCAAGGAAAGCGATCAGGCATCGAAGGACCGCCTCGATGCGCTGCGCGAGGAGCTGGCCAATCTGGAACAGCAATCGAGCGAGTTGACCACGCGCTGGCAGAACGAGCGGGACAAGATCGCTGCCGAAGGCAAGATCAAGGAAGCGCTTGACCAGGCCCGGCTGGAGCTGGAGCAGGCGCAGCGCGCTGGCGATCTGGGCCGCGCGGGCGAGCTTTCCTATGGCCGGATTCCCGAGCTTGAAAAGCAGCTGGCCGAAGCACAGGCGCATTCGGAAAACGCCCTGCTGCGCGAGGAAGTGACCGAGGATGACATTGCCGGGGTCGTTTCGCGCTGGACCGGGGTCCCGGTTGAAAAAATGCTGGAGGGTGAGCGCGAGAAGCTGCTTAACATGGAGCAGGCGATTGGCGAGCGCGTGATCGGCCAGGAACAGGCGGTGCAAGCCGTATCCAAGGCGGTGAGGCGCGCGCGGGCCGGCTTGCAGGATCCGAACCGCCCGCTGGGCAGCTTTCTGTTTCTGGGGCCGACAGGTGTCGGCAAGACCGAACTGACCAAGGCGCTGGCCGGGTTCCTGTTCGATGACGATCAGGCAATGGTGCGGATCGACATGTCCGAATTCATGGAAAAGCACGCGGTTGCGCGTTTGATCGGGGCGCCTCCGGGTTATGTTGGTTATGAAGAAGGTGGATTTTTAACCGAATCGGTTCGCAGGCGACCCTATCAGGTCGTGCTGTTCGATGAGGTGGAAAAGGCGCATGCCGATGTCTTCAACGTGCTGTTGCAGGTGCTGGACGATGGCCGTCTGACGGACGGGCAGGGTCACGTCGTCGATTTCAGCAATACGCTGATTATCATGACCAGCAATCTGGGCAGCCAGTATCTGGCCAATCTGGACGAAGGACAAGGCGTCGAGAGTGTCGAGCCGCAGGTGATGGAGGTTGTGCGCGGCCATTTCCGCCCCGAATTCCTCAACCGGCTGGATGAAATCATCCTGTTCCACCGGCTGGGTCAGGAACATATGGCTCCGATCGTCGAGATTCAGGTGGCGCGCGTGCAGAAGCTGCTGAAGGATCGCAAGATCACGCTGGAGCTGTCTGATGCGGCCAAGCGCTGGCTCGGCCGGGTCGGCTATGATCCGGTCTATGGCGCACGGCCGCTCAAACGGGCGGTGCAGCGCTATCTTCAGGACCCGCTGGCTGAAAAGCTGCTGGCCGGGGAAATCCCCGATGGCAGCGTGGTCAGGATCGACGAGGGCGACGGGGCGCTGGATATCCGCGTGGGATAGACAATATGCCTAAAGGCGGCGCGTCAGGCTCAGCGTGAAGCGCCGCCCCAGCGCATCATTGATTGATGCGGGGATCAGATAGCCGAAATAATCCTGTCCCTGACGGTTGAACAGATTGGTCACGGCCAGGTTCAACCGCCCATCGCCATCCGGTGTCAGCCCGGCGGCATCCAGATTGGGCACTTCACCGATATTGGCGCGATAGAAGCCGCGCCGGTTCTGCTTGACGCCGTCCACCCGGTCATGGCTCAGCGCCAGCGTCAGATGGCCCCGGCCGTCATTGAATGTGCCGCCGTAAAGCACCGCAAGATTGTGGCGAAAATTGTCGCCGCGGTCACTCAGACCCGCCGTGCCGCGCAGTTCCAGCCCGGTGAAATCGCGCCGCAGGCGGATGTTGACGGTGCCCGCCATGGCGTCCGAGCCATAGGCTGGCGCACCGCCGATGCCGACCCGCTCCACCCGGTCGACCAGGATTGCAGGGATGATGTTGAGGTCTACCTGTGTGCCGGGCGCGGCATTGCCGAAAATGGTCGGTACGTTGGAGGAGACTGCGCGCCGGCCGTCAATCAGGGTCAGGGTACGGCTGGAGCCGAGCTTGTAGGCATTGATGAAATTGACGCCCTGGCCGAAACTGTTTTGCACACCGTCAGGCGTCACCGCGCCGCGATAACCCGGCATGGAGTTCAGCGCATCCGCAAGATTTGTTTGCCCGCGCTCGTCCAGATAGGCTTGTGCAATGCTGGTGGTCGGCTCCAGCGTGCCTGCCGCCTCCAGCCTGACCCGCGATCCGGTCACGACAATTTCGGGTTGGACTGTGCGGGCTGAGTCGACATGCCGACCAGCGCAGGGCTCAGTCGCAGAGCATGATGCGGCCCACGCGGTTTCGGCCAATGACGCCATGCCCAGGAAAGCCAGGCCGACGGTCAGGCATCTCCGCTGCCGAACATCTCGCAAGATCGGTCGTTTCACCAATTATGCCCCTTTATCAGCCGTTTAAAGCAGCCGGGAGCATGTCTAGACATTGACCTGAAGCAAATCCATATGACGGTTGAAAATTCTTCGGGATTTTTGACCTCCTGCCCCATTGTATTGCGATGCATTGCGCCCCTTGACCCGGTCCAAACCCAATCCTAGGCCGGTCGCGATTTGCCGAATTTGAGGAGAGCGACGCCGTGACCACTGCCTATATTGTCGATGCATGCCGCACAGCCGGGGGTCGCCGTGGGGGACGCCTTGCAGGCGTGCACCCGGTCGATCTGGCCGCAAAGACGCTGGACGGGCTGATGGATCGGGTCGGCGTCGATCCGGCGGCGGTTGACGATGTGGTGATGGGATGTGTCACGCAGGCGGGTGAGCAGGCGATTCATGTGGGGCGCAATGCCGTGCTGGCGTCCAAACGCCTGCCCCAATCTGTGCCGGCTGTTTCGATTGACCGGCAGTGTGGTTCCTCGCAGCAATCGATTCACTTCGCCGCTCAGGCGGTGATGTCCGGCACGCAGGACATCGTCATCGCAGCCGGGATCGAAAGCATGACGCGTGTGCCGATGCTGTCATCGTCCAGCGTGTTCAAGCAGCAGGGTCTGGGCGATTTTGTTTCCCCGGGGATGAACGAGAACTATCCCGGTTATGTATTCTCCCAGTTCGTTGGTGCGGAAATGGTCGCCGAAAAGCATGGCTTTTCGAAGGATCAGATGGATCACTTCGCGCTGGAAAGCCACCGCCGGGCAAAGGCCGCGACCGAAGCCGGCGCGTTCGACCGGGAAATCGTGCCGATCATGGTCGAAACGGCTGAAGGCATGGTAGAGCACAAGGTCGATGAAGGCATTCGCTTCGATGCCACGCTGGAAGGGATCGCCAGTGTGAAATTGCTGATTGAAGGCGGCAAGATTTCGGCGGCCACCTCAAGCCAGATGTGCGATGGGGCAGCGGCGGTTCTGGTGGTCAGCGAACAGGCGCTGAAGGATCACAACCTTACCCCGCTGGCGCGCATTCACAATCTCACAGTTACTGCGGGTGATCCGGTGATCATGCTGGAGGAACCTCTCTTCGCCACTGATCGCGCGCTGAAGCGGGCTGGACTGAAAATCGGCGATATCGACCTGTTCGAGGTCAACGAAGCCTTCGCCTCGGTGCCCATGGCATGGCTCAAGCATACGGGCGCCGATCCGCATAAGATGAATTCGCTGGGCGGTGCCATCGCGCTTGGCCACCCGCTTGGCGCCACCGGTGCGAAGCTGATGGCGACACTGGCGCATGCCCTGAAGGCGGGCGGCAAGAAGTGGGGCTTGCAGACCATGTGCGAAGGCGGCGGGATCGCCAATGTGACGATCATAGAATCGCTCTGATCCGTTCATGGCCGGGCACTGGCATATAGGGGTTATTGGCGGCTCCGGGCTCTATGACGGGATGGGGCTTGAGGACGCGCAGGAAATTGCCGTCAACAGCCCCTTCGGTGATCCATCCGGTCCAGTCACCACTGGCACGCTCGCCGGGGTGCGTTTCAGCTTTATCCCGCGCCACGGCAAGGGGCATGTGCTGGGGCCGGCAGAGGTGAACTACCGGGCCAATATCGACGTGCTGAAACGCTGCGGTGTCACTGATGTCCTGTCGATTTCGGCAATCGGCTCCTTGCGCGAGGAATTCGGGCCCGGACATTTCGTGGCGGTCGATCAGCTGATTGATCACACGACGGGGCGCGAACGCAGTTATTTCGGGCGCGGGCTGGTCGGCCATGTCAGCCTGGCCGATCCTGTTTGTCAGCGCCTGTCAGGGTTGGCGGCCAAGGCAGCGGCCAAGGCCGGGGCCACGGTGCACAAGGGCGGCTGCTATATCGCGATCGATGGCCCGCAGTTCTCCACCCGTGCGGAAAGCCAGCTTTACCGCCAATGGGGCGCGGATGTGATCGGGATGACGGCGATGCCCGAAGCGCGCTTGGCGCGTGAGGCAGAGCTGCCTTACGCCATTCTGGCGATGGTCACCGATTACGATTGCTGGCGGTCGAGCGAGAAGGGTGTCGAGGCCGCGGATGTAATGGCCGTGATGCATGCCAATGCCGACATGGCGAAGCGTACGCTGGGCAAGCTTGCCGGGCTGTTGGCCGCTGAACGCAAGCCTTCGCCTTTCGATACTGCGCTGGACGGCGCATTTGTGACGGCGGAGGCGGATCGCGATCCTGCGGCACTGGCCCGGCTTGATGCCGTGGCGAGGCGGCTCATTTCGCTGAAGTGAACCCGCCTCGCTGATACGGCACTGAAGTTTTGCGCACCGCGCTGAGCAGTTTCACGTCGCCACCACCCATCGCGCCGAGGGCAAACAGGCCCGCAAGCACAACAAAGGTTGCCAGCGCCATGCCGATCTGGATTGGAACATCCGGCCACAGGCCCAGCCCGCTGGCCAGCCAGAACAGCGGCGCGCCTGCGGCGATCGCGATGTTCAGCCAATTGTCGATCTGGCGCCGCCTGATGTCCGTGAATGCGGCCACGATCAGTGCCAGCGCCAGTGCGCCAAGCATGAAGTCGTGGAAAAATCCGTTCTGCATTGATAGCCCCCCGGCATTACCGATGGGCTAGTGGTAATCCCCATGGCTTACCAAAAAGTAACCAAGCGCAGGAGGACGGTATTATCCAAGCAGATCAGCCGCTGAGCGCCAACCCGCCGGGCCGGGTCATTCCCTCCGGCGCGCGCGAGGGGCAATGGCACGCGGCTGACGTACAACCGATCCGCCGGATCGACATAGCCGCCTCGCATGCCCCGCCGCACGGATCGCTGCTGTTCCTGCCGGGGCGAGGGGGTTTCTACGAGAAATACCTTGAGACCCTCGATCACTGGGCGGGGACCGGCTGGCAGGTGACGGCGCTTGACTGGCGCGGGCAGGCCGGATCGGGCCGGCTGGGCAAGGATGATGTGACCGGCCACGTTCGTGATTTCAGCTTGTGGCTGAATGATCTTGCCGCCTTCTGGCGCGAATGGGAGGAGGCCACGCCCGGTCCGCATATTCTGGCCGGCCATTCAATGGGCGGGCATCTGGTGCTGCGCGCGGCGGCCGAAGGGCTGGTTGAACCGGATGCCCTGATCCTGTCCGCACCAATGCTGGGTTTTACCGCCAGGTTCCTGCCCGCGGCCATGCTTCATGCAGCGGCACGAGTAATGACGATGATCGGCGATCCGGCGCGGCCCGCCTGGAAATGGAGTGAAAAGCCAGGCGAGTTGCCGACAGATCGTATTGCCCTGCTGACTCACGATCAGCAGCGCTACGACGATGAATTGTGGTGGCGCGCGCAACGTCCCCAACTGATCATGGGGCCGGGGAGCTGGGGCTGGGTGGAGCGTGCCTATGCTTCGATGCGCGGCCTTTTCCGCCCCGGCGTTCTGGAAGGCGTCAGGCTGCCCGTGCTGATGCTTGGCAGCAGCGCGGACGGGCTGGTCGATTTCGGCGCGATGCAACAGGCTGCAGCGCGCCTGCCCGATTGCAGCTTCGTGACGTTTGGCCCCGAAGCGCGGCATGAAATCCTGCGCGAGGAGGACGCGGTGCGCAATCGCGCGCTTGATGCGGTTGATCGCTTCCTCGACGGAATCACAGCGCAGGGCGCGCAGTCGGCATGAGCGAAACATTCGACATTGCGATCGTGGGCGCGGGGATCGCCGGGGCAAGCCTTGCTGCCGAACTGGCTGGGCATGCGCGGGTGGCGCTGATGGAGGCGGAAGATCAGCCGGGCTATCATACCACGGGCCGGTCCGCCGCGTTCTGGGCGGAAACTTATGGCGGACCGATGATACAGCCGCTGACCAGCGCATCGGGTCCGTGGCTTATGGAACACGGATTTCTGGGCGCTCGCGGCGGGCTGACCATCGCGCGGGCGGATCAGATCGTCCTGCTTGACCGGTTCGAGGCGGCGTTTGCCGACAGCGGGGTCCACCTCGAACGCTGGGGACGGGCGCGGATGGAAGCGACGGTTCCGGGCTTGCAGCCCGACTGGGTCGCGGCTGTCTATGAGCCAGACAGCAAGGATATCGATGTCGGTGGGGTCTTTGGCCATTACCTTGGCGCGGCGCGGCGCGGCGGGATAGAATTGCTGACCCGCGCGCGGCTGGCGGGCGCAGAGCGCGCTGGCGGCCAATGGCTGCTTGCACTGGACGACGGGCGGCGCTTGTCGTGTGGGCTGCTGGTCAATGCGGCGGGCGCCTGGGCGGATGAGGTTGCGCAAATGGCCGGTCTTGAACCTGTCGGCATTCAGCCGCTGCGCCGCACCATGGCCCAGCTGCGTACGCGACCCGCCGCTGATTCCGCGATGCCACTGGTGCTGGACGCTGCTGCCACTTTCTATTTAAAGCCCGAAAGCGGGCGGGTCTGGCTGACCCCGCATGATGAGACGCCCAGTCCGCCCTGCGATGCGGCGCCCGAAGAACTGGACATTGCCATCGCCATCGACCGGTTTCAGGGCGCGGTCGACTGGGCCGTGGAGGCGGTCGAGCGCAAATGGGCGGGTTTGCGCAGCTTCGCCCCCGATCGCCTGCCGGTTTACGGTTTTGAACGCGATATGCCCGAATTTTTCTGGTTTGCGGGGCAGGGGGGCTTTGGCATACAAACCGCGCCAGCCGCCGCCCGGCTGGCCGCACAGCTGATCCTGAGGCATGAGGCCGATACGCTGACCGCCGGGCTGGACAGCTCGCTTTACGCCCCGTCGCGCTTTCGATAGGAAATGCGTTGCCGGACGAGGACATGGTCTGTCCCGGCGCTGGATCTGGAGGAAAGAATGGCGCACAAGTTCGAAATCTACAAGGACAAGGCGGGCGAGTTCCGCTTACGTTTCTAGTATAATTCGGAGATCATGTTTTCGACCGAAGGCTATGCCTCCAAGGCCAGCGCGCAGAACGCGATCGATTCGATCAAGAAGAACGGTCCCGACGCGCCGGTCGAAGACAACAGCTGACCCTAGCCGCTGCGCGCCGCCTCTGCCGCATCGCTGGCAAGGCGGTCCACGCGCTCGTTTTCGGGGTGGCCGTTGTGGCCTTTCACCCAGACCCATTCGATCTGGTGTTTTTGCGTGACCTCGATCAGGTCATGCCATAATTCCGCATTCTGCACCGGCTTCTTGCTGGCAGTCTTCCAGCCATTGCGCTTCCAGCCATGGACCCAGCGGGTGATGCCTTCCATCACATATTTGCTGTCAGTATGCAGTGTGACTTTGCAGGGTTGAATCAGCGCTTCCAGCGCACGGATCGCGGCGGTCAGTTCCATCCGGTTGTTCGTGGTTTGCGGGTCGGAGCCGGACAGTTCCTTCTCATGCTTGCCCATGCGCAGCAGTGCCCCCCAGCCGCCAGGGCCGGGATTGCCCTTGCAGGCACCGTCAGTGAAGATTTCAACGTGTTTCATGCAATCGGGTTCAAAACTATCCGGCAAAAGCGAACTCCGCATTATCCCTGTAAAAGCGCAGGCGGCGCGCGAAGGCCATCGGATCCTTGCGGGTCACCAGCGCGTCGCCTGGCGTGTGCAGCCAGTCATAAGCGCGGGTGGCGAGAAAACGCATTGCCGCGCCTCGCGCCAGAATGGGCAGCGCGGCCCGTTCATCCCCGGAGAGTGGGCGGGCCGTCTCATATCCGGCGAGCAGAGCGGCGGCAATGTCCGGCTGAAAATTGCGACCATTCGCATCGAAGCACCAGGCCGCGTGAGTCACCGCCAGATCATAGGCGGTGATGTCATTGCAGGCGAAGTAGAAATCGATCAGCCCGCTCACCTCATTGCCCAGCATCAGCACATTGTCGGGAAACAGATCGGCGTGAATGACGCTGCGCGGCAAGTCTTCCGGCCAGTGCGCGGCCAGAAAGACCTGTTCCGCATCGACCAGCAGTGGCAGGTCAGGATCAATCCGGGCCAGCTGTTCCGACCCGCAGGCATCGAGCAGCGCCTTCCATCCCGTCAGCCCCAGCCCGTTTGCGCGCTGGCCCGAGAAATCCGCGGAAGCGAGATGGATTGAGCCAAGCGCGGCACCCACCGCGCGGGCCTGTGCCGGGCTGGGCCGGTCAATCGAGACTCCGGGCAGGAATTCGATCAGGGCGACCGCCTTGTCCCCGATCATGCGGAAGGGTGCGCCCGCGCGATCGTGAATCGTGCGTGGCACCGGACAGGCTTTTTCGGCCAGGTGATCCAGCAGCCCCAGGAAGAACGGCAGGTCGGACAATTCCGTGCGGCTTTCATACATGGTCAGGATAAAGCGATCGCGGTCGGTTTCGATCAGCCAGTTGCTGTTGGAGACGCCCTCGGCGATGCCTTTCGCCGACACCAGCCGACCAGCGTCGTAATGGCTGATCAGTTCGGCCAGCTCGTCCGCGCCCAGATGCGTGTACACCGCCATTCAGTGCTGCGCTTTCATTCGGTCAGCTGCCGGGGCAATTTGAAGCGCATGTTCTCCTCGGCGCTGACAAAGGTGCGTTCCTCAACTTCGCGCCATTGGCCCAGCCGCACGATGACTTCGCGCACGAGTTCTCCCGGGGCCGATGCGCCGGCGGTCAGACCCAGGGTTCCCACCCCGTCAAGCCAGCCTTCTTCAATCTCCTCGGCACGCTGAATCAGCCGCGCGTCCGTGCCGCAGCGCTGTGCCACTTCAACCAGCCGCAGCGAGTTGGAACTGTTCGGCGCGCCAATCACCAGCACCAGATCGCATGATGGCGCAATGGTCTTCACCGCCGCCTGACGGTTGGAGGTGGCATAGCAGATGTCTTCCGCCTTGGGGCCGTTGATCGCCGGAAAGCGGCCGTGCAGCGCGGCGATAATCTGCGCCGTGTCATCCACCGAAAGCGTGGTCTGCGTCAGATAGGCCAGTTCTGCCCCATCGGGAAAATCCAGCGCTTCGACATCGGCCACGGTTTCGACCAGCGTGATCGTGCCTTCGGGCACCTGGCCCAGCGTGCCGATCACTTCGGGATGGCCGCGATGGCCGACGAAGATGATATGCCGCCCCGCCTCGATCTGCCGTTCGGCCTGACGATGCACTTTGCTGACCAGTGGACAGGTCGCGTCAAGATAATCGAGACCGCGCGCCTCGGCTCGGGCGGGCACGGATTTGGGAACGCCATGCGCGCTGAATACCACCGGCACGCCATCGGGCACCTGGTCCAGTTCTTCCACGAAAACGGCGCCCTTGGCCCGCAACCCGTCGACCACGAAGCGGTTGTGGACGATTTCATGCCGGACATAGACCGGCGCGCCATAGCGTTCGAGCGCAAGTTCGACGATCTCGATTGCCCGGTCCACGCCCGCGCAAAAGCCGCGCGGCGCGGCCACCAGCACGCACAGGGGCAAACGGCCAGCCGCGCTGGCCCGGTCCGTTGGAAAGGGGGCGTTCATGATCCTGCCTCTAGCGGCAGAAGGCGGCAGACGAAAGGGCGTGTGTCGCACGGAATGCGCTTTGCGCCCGCAGACCCGTTGCGCTTTTGCGGCGCAGGCCTTAGGGCTGGCGCCGTTCCCTAGGACGAGGATTGACGATGACCGCTCGCTTTCGCCGTTTCGCCCCGGTTGCCCTGGCTACCTTGCTTGCCGTCGGGCTGTCCGGTTGCCGGTCGAAGGGCGATATTGTCATCGAACAGGGCGTGGGGATCACCGCGCTGCGCACCGTGTGTCCTGCAGTGGGGATTCCCGATTACACCGGGGACATCACATTGTTTTCCTCGCAGGGCCGGACGATCAGCGACATGGCTATGACCGCCGCGATCACCAATGTGCGCGGCAGTTGCGATGATACGGGTGCGCAGGTCTATTCGGTGGCCAGTTTCGATGTCGTCGCCCGCCGCAACGATACGCGCGGTGCCTGGAAAGTGACGCTGCCCTATTTCTCCACGGTTGTGCGCGGCGAAAAGGCGGTGGTCGCCAAACGGATCGGCACCGTGACGCTGGATTTTGCGCCGGGCCAGGAACGCGCCCAGGCCAGCGCTCAGGCCGGTGCCTATATTGACCGCGCCGAAGCGACCCTGCCTGAGGACATCCGCAAGCGGATCACGCGCAAGCGCAAGTCGGGCGATGACGATGCCGCAATCGATCCGCTGAACGAACCCGATGTGAAGGCGGCGGTTGCCCGCGCCAGTTTTGAACTGCTGGTCGGCTTCCAGCTGACCAAGGACCAGCTGGCCTATAACGTCACGCGCTGATCGCCGCTCTTTCCCCGACGCGCCAAACCCGCTAGGCGCGCGGGCCATGTCCCAGCCCCAAATGCCACAAGCCGAAACCCTCTATGCCGCGTTCACCGCGAAGCTGGACGCTGTGCTCGAAACCCTGACGGGCGAAGGCGTCCTGCCTTCCGACGCCAATCGCTCTGCGGTGACGGTCGAACCGCCGCGCGATGCGTCGCACGGCGACCTGTCGACGAACGCTGCCATGGTGCTGGCCAAGCAGGCGAAGGCGAACCCGCGCGCGCTGGCGGAGCAGATCGCGGCGCAGCTGTTGCGAGACCCGCTCGTCGCCCAGGCTGACATCGCGGGGCCGGGGTTCATCAACCTGCGGCTCGAACCCTTGGCCTGGCTGAACGAGATCCAGGCAATTGCTGGCCTCGGAGCGGATTATGGGCGGTCAGCGATGGGCGCAGGCAGCACGGTCAATGTCGAATATGTTTCCGCCAATCCGACCGGGCCGATGCACATGGGCCATTGCCGCGGCGCGGTGGTGGGCGATGCGCTGGCCAGCCTGCTCGAATATGCCGGTCACAAGGTCATCCGCGAATATTACGTCAACGACGCCGGGGCGCAGGTGCAGGTGCTCGCCCGTTCGGTGCACATGCGTTACCGCGAGGCGCTGGGCGAAGACATCGGTGAAATTCCCGAAGGGCTTTATCCCGGTGCCTATCTCGCGCCCACTGGCCACCGTTTGGCGACGCATTATGGCAGCAGGTTCCTTAACGCGCCCGAAGCTGAATGGCTGGACCTGTTCAGGACCGAAGCGGTTGCGGACATGATGGCCATGATTCGCGCGGATCTGGCGCTGCTGGGCATCCGCCATGATGTATTTTCATCCGAGGCTGAATTGCAGGCGGCAGGCAAGCCGGAAGAAGCCGAAAAATGGCTGCGCCAGTATGATCTCGTCTATGACGGCATGCTGGAAGCGCCCAAGGGCAAGACCTCGGAAGACTGGGAACCGGTGGAACTGCCGCTGTTCCGTTCGACCCGTTTCGGCGACGATCAGGACCGGCCAATCCGCAAGAGCGATGGCAACTGGACCTATTTCGGGGCTGATCTGGCCTATCATTTCCAGAAGGCGGAAAGCGCCGATGCGCTGGTCGATATCTGGGGCGCTGACCATGCCGGCACGGTCAAGCGGATCAAGGCGGCGGTTGCCGCGCTGACGCAGGGGGCGGGGCGCCAAATCCCGTTCGAGGTCAAGCTGGTGCAGATGGTGCAATTGCTGCGCGATGGCGAACCGGTGAAGATGTCGAAGCGCGCGGGCACCTTCGTGACCCTGGCCGATGTGGTGCGCGAAGTGGGCAAGGACGTGGTCCGTTTCACCATGCTCACCCGCAAGCCCGAAGCGCAGATGGATTTCGATTTTGCCAAGGTCGTGGAAGCGAGCAAGGACAATCCGGTATTCTACGTCCAGTATGCGCATGCCCGCATCCGATCGACCTTGCGCAAGGGAGCGGAGGCAGGGCTGGCGCCGAAAGACGGCGATCTGGCGCTGCTGGGTGAGGAAGAGCTGGGCCTGGTGAAGATCGCCGCACAATTCCCGCGCATGGTCGAAGCCGCCGCTACTGCGCGCGAACCACACCGGATCGCGTTCTTCCTGCACGAACTGGCTGCCGCGTTCCATGCCTACTGGAATTTGGGCAATGACAATCCGCGCAAGCGCTTTATTCTGGAAGACGATCCCGAATTAACCAATGTGAGGCTATTTCTTGCTACCCAGATCGGACAAGTGTTGAAAAACGGCCTTGCCCTGCTGGGGGTGGAGGCGGTTGAGGAGCTCTAGGTATGACCGGCTTTGAGGGTGATGGCCGCGATGGCGCGAATGCGCCGTTTGACGACGATGACGCCTGGGACGGCGATGAACTGGAGAATGAGGGCCAGCTTGCCCTCGACGATGACGACGGGCAGTTGCCGTGGCTCGAATCCGCTGACGACGATGAAACGGACGAAGGTGTCGACACCGCGCGGATCGTCTGGTTCGCGCTGATCGGCGTTGTTTCGCTGGCGCTGATCGTCGGCCTGATCTGGTGGTTGGGCAATCGCGGGTCGGATTCCGAACTGGTCGCTAACGGTTCCACTATCGAAGCGCCTTCCGAGCCGTTCAAGACCAGGCCCGACGATCCGGGCGGCAAGGAATTTGCCGGGACGGGCGACACCAGCTTCAAGGTTGGAGAAGGACAGGAACCGGAGGCGCGGCTGGCAACAGACACGCCCCCCCCGGCGGCCATTGCCAGCCCGTCGCCCATTCCTGGCCCTTCGATCGACCGCGAACAGGCCGGCAGCCCGGCCTCAGGTGAGGCAGCGGCCAGCGGCGGGGCGGCGGTGCAGGTTGGCGCCTATTCCTCGCGGGAACGTGCGCAGGAAGGATGGAACACGCTTTCTGCGCGGCACGATGCGTTGAAAGGAGTCAAATACCGGATCGTCGAAGGACAGGCTGACATTGGCAAGGTCTATCGTCTCCAGGCGGTGACGGGCAGCGCGTCAGGGGCAGACCAGCTCTGCGCCAGCCTGAAGGCGCAGGGCGCCGCCTGCCAGGTCAAACGCTAGGGCGGGAGCGCTTGGCGGGGTAATCCACAATCACTGGGGGGTCTGGTGCTTGCCACCCCCAACATTTCCTGCGATTCTGCCTCGATGACACCCGCGATTTTCGGGATATCCGGCCTTGCGCTGACCGCTGACGAGCGGGCCTTTTTCCGTGACTGCGATCCGGCGGGCTACATCCTTTTTGCCCGCAATTGCGAAAATCGGCAGCAGTTGCGCGCCCTGACTGACGATCTTCGCAATATTTACGGGCGTGACCAGCTGTTTATCTGCATCGATCAGGAAGGGGGGCGGGTTGCCCGCATGAAGCAGCCCGAATGGCTGGCTTTTCCGCCGGGGGAGCGGTTTGACCAGCTGTATGACGTGGCCCCGGCCAGCGCGATCGAGGCGGCGCGCGCCAATGCGGAGGCGCTGGGGCTGGATCTGGCCGAGGTGGGCATAACCGTGGATTGCCTGCCGCTGCTCGATGTCCGGCAGCAGGGCGCGCATGACGTGATCGGCGATCGGGCGCTGGGGTCCGAACCGCTGCGGGTGGCGGCGCTGGGCCGGGCGGTGCTGGACGGGCTGGCCCGGGCCGGGGTTGCCGGCATCGTAAAGCATGTGCCCGGCCATGGCCGTTCGGGCGCTGACAGCCACAAGCAGCTACCCATCGTTACCGCCAGCGAGGCAGAGCTGGAAAGCGATATTGCCCCGTTCCGGGCATTGGCGGATTCCCCCGCTGCGATGACCGCGCATATCGTCTATACTGCCTGGGATGCGGCTCATCCCGCCACGCAATCCCCATTCGTGATTGAACAGATCATTCGCCAGCGGATCGGCTTTTCCGGCCTGCTTCTGTCCGATGATCTGGATATGGAGGCGCTGTCCGGCTCTGTCCCCGAACGCGCGGCCAGGGCGATTGCGGCGGGCTGCGATCTGGCGCTCAACTGCTGGGCGAAGATGGATGACATGATCGGGATCGCGGCTGCGTTGCCGTCGCTTGGGGTGCAAGGCGCTGAACGGCTGGCGCGTGCGCTGGCCAGTACATCCATTCGGGCTGACATGGCTCGACAGGCCGATCTGCTGGCCCGGCGCAATGCGCTGCTGGCGCTGGCAAGGGCTGCGGCATGAACGCGGACGACGCCTTCCTGTTCGCTCCCGTCGATGTGCGGCAGGAAGAAGACGGTTGGGAAGGCCCGGCCGCCGCGCCGGGCGATGACAGTGCGCTCTTCCTGGAACTTGATGGCTGGGAAGGGCCGCTGGACCTCCTGCTGGACCTTGCCCGCCGCCAGAAGGTGGATCTCAAGGCCATATCCATCCTCGCGCTGGTCGATCAGTACATCGCCTATATCGAGCGGGCGGAATCGTTGCGGCTGGAAATCGCCGCAGATTATCTGGTGATGGCCGCATGGCTGGCCTATCTCAAATCGGCGTTGCTTCTCCCGAAAGAGGAACAGGAAGACCCAAGCCCCGAAGAACTGGCGCTGCGCCTGCAATTGCGCCTGCAGCGGCTGGGCGCGATGCGCGAGGCGGCGGCGCGGCTGATGGCACGTGACCGGCTGGGGCGCGACGTGTTTCGCCGGGGGGCGCCCGAAGGCCTGCGGATCGACCGGGTCAATGCCTGGCAATGCGCGTGGTTCGATCTTGTCCGCGCATACGGCCAGGTCAACGCGCGCACCGCACCTGCCATTCATATGGTGCGCGAACGGCCGGTGATGACGCTGGAAAGCGCGATCAGCCGCGTGTCCGCCATGCTGGGCGTCACGCTGGACTGGATGGTGCTGGAAGATTTCCTGCCCCCGCACGCCGATGGGCGGCTGCGCCGGTCTGCGTTGGCGTCCAGTTTCGTTGCCGCGCTGGAACTGGCGCGGCTCGGCAAGGCGGAAATTGCGCAGGACGCGGTTTTCGGCCCGCTGCGCTTGCGGCGCGTCGCGTCATGACTGATGGCGCGGCAGATGATCTTGTGCGGGCGGTCGAAGCGGCCCTGTTCGCGGCCGAGGAACCGATGACGGCGGAGGCGCTGTCCACGCATCTGGGCGGGGCCGATGTGCGCCCCGCGCTCAGCCAGCTGGCCGATCATTACCGGGGGCGGGGGGTGGAACTGGTGGAGCGCGGCCGCCGGTGGCACTTCCAGACCGCGCCCGATCTGGCGCATCTGCTGCGGCGGGAACGGGAACAGGTCCGCCGCCTGTCCCGCGCGGCAACCGAAGTGCTGGCGATCATCGCCTATCACGAACCGGTCAGCCGGGCGGAGATTGAATCCATTCGCGGTGTTCAGACTTCCGGCGGCACGCTCGACGTGTTGATGGAAGCGGGCTGGGTGCGTGTGGCAGGGCGGCGCGAGGTGCCTGGACGGCCTGTGATCTATGCTACCACACCTGAATTTCTTGCACATTTCGGCTTGCAATCGCGCCGCGAATTGCCGGGAATTGACGAACTGCGCGCCGCCGGGCTGCTCGATCCCGTCGAGGACGCGTTCGAGGCTGCGGTGGCAGAACCGGAAGAATCCCCCGACCCACTGGCAAGCGGGAGCGAAAGCGCCTAGATAGGTAGCTGCAAGGTCGGCGGACCAGCTTTCGGAGGAGGTAAAATGGGTTTTGGTTCCATCTGGCACTGGGTGATCGTGCTGCTGGTCGTGCTGGTGTTGTTCGGGCGCGGGCGCGTGTCGGAAATCATGGGTGATTTCGGCAAGGGCATCAAGAGCTTCAAGGAAGGCATGAACGAGGGTGAAAAGCCCGCCGCTCCGCCGGCTCAGATCGACGCCAAACCAGCCGAAGACGCAACCCCCGGCACGACGAACGACAGCAGCAAGACGTCCTGACCCACCCTTCGCGTCCCTGGAAGGCGCCGCACCATGTTTGATATCGGCGCGTCCGAACTGCTCTTGATCGTCATCGTGGCGATCGTGGTCATCGGCCCCAAGGACATGCCCATGGCAATCCGGGCGATTGGCCGCTGGGTTGGCAAGGCGCGGCGCATTTCGGGCCATTTCCGCTCTGGCATCGAAACCATGATCCGCGAGGCGGAGATGGAGGAGATGGAACGGGAGTGGAAAGAGAGGAACGCGCAGATCATGAACCAGCATCCGGACGCGGTGACGGAGGAAGAGCAAGCTGCACAGCCGCCCGCCGGTGCGGAATCGCGCGCCGGACCACAGCCGTCCGATCCCGCGGCCCCGCCTCGGGAAGGGGCATAAGGCGCGCGCAATGGTACTGAAAATCAAGGAAATCGACGAAAGCCAGGCGCCGTTGCTCGATCATCTAATCGAGTTGCGCACGCGGTTGGTGCGCAGCGTGATTGCACTGGCGGTCGCTTTCTTTGTCTGCCTCTATTTCTCGGAAGATATTTTCAGCTTTCTGGTCCAGCCGCTGACGCAGGCCTTCCCGCAGGGCGAAGGCCGCCTGATCTACACCAAGCTATACGAAGCCTTCTTCGTGGAGATCAAGGTGGCGCTGTTCGCGGCCTTCTTCGTCAGCTTCCCGATCATCGCCAACCAGTTGTGGGCTTTCGTTGCACCGGGCCTTTACACCAAGGAAAAGAAAGCGCTGCTGCCCTTTCTGGTGGCTACACCAGTGCTGTTCGTGGCCGGGGCTTCGCTGGCATATTTCGTGGTCATGCCCACTGCGTTCAAATGGTTCATCGGGTTCCAGGGGACGCGCGGCGGGTTGAAGCTCGAAGCGCTCCCGGGCACTGGCGATTACCTGGATCTGGTGATGCAGTTCATTCTCGCCTTTGGGATCAGCTTCCTGCTGCCGGTGCTGCTGCTGTTGCTGAACCGGGCCGGGATCGTTTCGCGCGCGCAGATGGCCGCTGCGCGCCGTTATGCAATCGTCGCAATCTTCATTGTGGCTGCCATCGCCACGCCGCCGGATGTGATTTCCCAACTGATGCTGGCAACCCCGCTGATCCTGTTGTTCGAGGGTTCGCTGCTGCTCATGTGGCTTACCGAGCGGCGGCGCGCGAAAGAGCCGGTGACGGATGAAGGCGCGCCGGATCAAGCTGGAACGCAGGTGGAATAGGCTACCAGCCGGGCATTTTCTCGCCGAAGGGGCGCAGCGTGTCCTGGGCCTGTTCATGCCCGGCTTCGTATACCTTGCGCCCGCTGACCCAGGTTTCCAGGACAGCCATAGCGCGCAGTTCTGCAGGTGTGGCCAGCAGCGGGTCGCGGTCCACCATCACGAAATCTGCCGCTTCACCCGCCACGAGCCGACCGAAACGTCCTTCGCCATGACCGGCGCGCGCGCCATTGACGGTGAGCGCGGCAAAGGCCGCCTCGCGGGTCAGGCGCTGCTCCGGTTGCCAGCCGCCATACGGCTGGCCTTGCGCATCCTCGCGGCTGATTGCGGTCGCAAGGCTTTGCAGGGGCGGTTGAATTGTCGCACCGGGGCCGGAACCGAAGACCGGTTGCACTCCGGCACTGACGGCGCTTTGCCAGGGCTGGACATTGGGCCAGAGTTGCGGGGCAAGCGCCGTTTGCGCGCGTGCCATATCTGCTGCCAGCCTGCCGGGCCGAAATGACAGGGCCGCACTGTGGCCGGCGGCCCGGGCGAGCGTTTCCGGATCGGCCAGCTGCACGCTCTCGATCCGCCAGCGCCGGTCGCCCTGATAGGTCAGCGACACTTCATCCAGTGCACCCAACACGCTGGCCAGCGCGGCATCGCCATGCGCCACCACCGCGATCTGGAAATTGTCAATTGCCGCACGGCTCATCAGATTGCGCAATTGCGTGTCATTGAGCCGGGGCGTTCCGACCGACCCGTTCAGCAAGGCCGCGCCATCTTCCAGCGATCCATCCAGATCGATGCGCAGGCCGTTGAAACGCAGACGATCGCCATAGAGCCACGGGGTAGGGCCGGGACCACCGATCAGGCTCATCGCGGCGACATCGGGGGCATAGGCCATGATCCGCAGATAGAGCCGGCCGGCGTCGCCCGCGCGGCGATAAGTCTGCCAGTCTTCGATCGTCGTCGTCATGTCAGCCACGGCGGTGATACCCAACGCGGCCAGCGCCGACTGGGCTTTGGCGAGAGCGATGTCCTGATCTTCAGGGCGCGGTGGCGGCAGTCCGTCAGTCTTGCCGCCGGTCAGTTCGGCAAGTCCGATCATCATCAGATCAATATGGGAATCGACAAAACCGGGCAGCACCGTGCGACCCCGGCCGTCGATGACGTAAGCAGGCTTCTTCGGGCGCTTGTCCTTGCCCGTCAGAACCTCGGCGATGCGCCCGTCATCGCCGATCACCAGCCCGCTGAACTGGACCAGCCGCCCATCGGCATCCAGCGTCAGCCCGGCAATATTGTCGAGCAGGGTTTCGGCCCGCAGCGGCTGCGGCATCATGATGCCCGCGACCAGCAGTGCGAGCGCAATCAGGGCCGTCCGGGCGCCGGCCAGGGTGGTGCGGGAGGATTCGCTATGCATGGCGCGCTGTGTAGCGGCTTTTGCGAGCTTGCAAATGCCTGGATGCAGGGGCGAAACGCTGTTCCCCTTGCCCCCGCTTTGGTCTAGGGGCCGTCAGTCATGACCCAAACAACCAGCCAGAACGCCGTTGCAGACGATTTGCCCCGGCTGACAATCGACGATATTCGCGCCGCCGCCGCCCGGTTGAAAGGCGCAATCGTGCGCACGCCCACCCTGCGCAGCCACACATTGTCGCAGATTACCGGGGCCAATATATTCCTGAAATTCGAAAACCACCAGTTCACCGCCGCTTACAAGGAACGCGGCGCGCTTAATGCGCTGCTGCTGATGAATGAGGAACAACGCGCGCTCGGAGTAATCGCCGCATCGGCGGGCAATCATTCGCAGGGCGTTTCCTATCACGGCACCCGGCTGGGCGTGCCGGTAACGATCGTGATGCCGCGTACCACCCCGCATGTGAAAATCATGCAGACGAAAAGCGTGGGCGGCAAGGTGATCCTGGAGGGCGAGAATTACGATCAGGCCTATGCTCATGCGCGCAGGCTGGAGACCGAACTGGGGCTGACCTTCATTCATCCATTCGACGATCCGGTGGTGGCGGCGGGACAGGGAACGGTCGCGCTGGAAATGCTGGAAGATGTGCCCCAGATCGATACGCTGGCCATTCCGGTAGGGGGAGGTGGCCTGGCCACGGGCATGGGCACTGCCGCGCGCGCGATCAACCCGTCCATAAAGCTGATCGGGGTGGAAGCGGAACTGTTCCCGTCCATGTACAACCGGCTCAAGGGTACCAGCCTGCCATGCGGGGGCGATACGCTGGCCGAAGGCATCGCCGTGTTCGAACCGGGCGAATACACCAGCCGTGCGCTGGCACAGTTGCTGGACGATTTCCTGCTGGTGGACGAACCGGCGCTGGAAACGGCGCTGGCGCTGTTGTTGCAGATCGAAAAGACGGTGGTTGAAGGGGCAGGGGCTGCAGGGCTCGCCGCGGTGATGAACAATCGCGAGGTGTTTGCCGGACGCAATGTCGGCATCGTGCTGTGCGGGGGCAATATCGACACCCGCCTGCTGGCCAATGTGCTGCTGCGCGATCTGGCACGACAGGGGCGGCTGGCGCGGCTGCGCATCTTCCTGCAGGACCGGCCCGGATCGCTCTATCATGCGATGCACGAATTCAACGCGCATAACGTCAACATCATCGAGATTTCGCACCAGCGCATCTTCACCACCCTGCCCGCCAAGGGGCTGGTCACGGATATCGAGTGCGAGGCGCGTGATCGTGAACAGCTGGACTCGCTGATTCATGCACTGCGGGCCAAGGGCTACACGGTCAGCCAGGTCGAATTGAACTGATCGGCGCGCGCAGGGCACGTTCCGTGCCTGTGCTGTGCAAAATCATACTTTGTTAACCGCGTTTCGTGGTTAATTATCTTTCAACGCGCCCCCCGACCATGCATAGTGCCGCTTCATCGGATGGCATAAACCGTATTTGGAAAGAGGCTGCGCCAGGCTCGTGACGGCACCTATCAGATTTCCCCGTTTTTATGTGACCAGCCCGTCACCATGCCCTTATTTGCCTGGGCGCATGGAACGCAAGGTGTTCACGGAACTGCGTGGAAGCGATGCGGATGGCCTTAACGATGCGCTCAGCCGGATCGGGTTTCGCCGCAGCCAGACCGTCGCGTACCGGCCCAGTTGCGCGGATTGCAACGCTTGCGTTTCCGTGCGGGTCGTGGCGGATGAATTCCGTGCCTCCAGCACGCAGCGCCGGATTGAACGGCGCAATGCCGATCTCGTCGCCACCGAATGCAAACCCTGGGCGACATCGGAACAGTTCGAACTGCTTCAGCGCTATCTCGATGCGCGTCATCCGGGCGGTGGCATGGCGTCGATGGATGAGATGGACTTTGCGGACATGGTGGAACACACCCCTGTCACCAGCCATGTCATCGAATATCGCGAACCGTCCACGGGAACCCGCCCCGGCAAGCTGGTCGGCGCCTGTTTGACTGACCGGCAGGGTGACGGGCTATCCATGATCTACAGTTTTTACGATCCTGACCATGGAAGCCGCGCCGGTCTTGGCAATTATATTATCCTCGATCACATCAGGCGTGCGCTGCAGGGCGGTCTTCCCTATGTCTATCTCGGCTATTGGATCGAAGGTTCGCCGCGCATGCAGTACAAGATCCGCTATCGGCCCATGGAACGTCTGGGGCCGGAAGGTTGGGTTGCTTTCAGTGACGCGGAACAGAAGACGCTTATTGACCATGCTGCGCGCGCTGCCCGCCCCGAAGGAATCCTGGACGGCAGCGGCAAGGACGGCGTTCCGGGCGGGCAAGGCCAGTATCAGTTTCAGGACTGACCTGTGGCGGCCCGCGCTGGCCGCGATTTTTCTTTCATGTACCGCACTTGCCGGCAAAGCCGTACAGGCGCAGCAGAGGTCGGCACCCGCTTCGCTTGAAGAGCTGATCCCCGATGCGGCGGTTGAAAATCCCGAAGGCTGGGCGGGCGGCCAGACCGTTGCCGATACGGGCGAAAGCACCGCCCCCGTGCCCGATGCTGCGCTGGATGAAGGCACGGACATTGTGTTGCCCTGGCCGGACGAGGTGGATTTGCCACCCGTCGAGACGCTGGAACCCGATCCCGGCTTCCGCTTTGCTGAAGAAGGCTTCGATCTGCCGTCGGTGCAGGATGCCGGCAAGGAAGTCAGGCTGTCATCCGAACTCACGCTGGTATTTCCCCCGTCGGACGAGGAATTTCCGGTCCGCAAGGAATTCACCAGCCGGTTCGAGGCGCTGTCCGTGGTCGAAGGGCTGGAAGGGGTGCGTGACAATATCGCGCTGCTATCCACCCGCGCGCGGCAGGATGAAGCGCTGCTGGACCGGCTGTTGCGCAATTACGGCTATTACGACGGACAGATCCTGCGCAGCCTTGGCGGTTTGCAGCCGGGCGAGGATGAAGCCGCCGCAAAGGCCAGTGTGCGCTTCGATATCGCACCTGGCCCGCTCTATCGTCTCGGCGCCATCGAGCTTGGGGCGCTGGACACCGCGCCCGATTACGAAGCCTTGCGGCGCAGTTTCGAGATCCAGCCGGGTGAACCCCTGCTAGCTGACCGAATCGTGCAGGAAAGCTTCGATCTCGACAGCGCGCTGGGTGAAAGTGGATATCCCTTTGCGGCAATTGGCGATCCGTCGCTGCTGATCGATCATGACCGGCAGGAAGGCGATTTGACGCTGCCGGTGACACCTGGCGGAAAATATCGCTTCGGCCATGTCATCAGCAGCAGAACGAAGTTTCTCTCCAGCCATCACCTGGAGTCGATCGCGCGGTTCGAGCCCGGCGATATCTACATGCGCAGTGACGAGATGGACCTGCGCCGGGCGATCCTGTCGACCGGCCTGGTGTCCAGCGTCACCATCACCCCGCGCGAAACACAGGCACCGCAGGGCGATACGCCCGGCACGGTCGATCTTGATGTCGCGCTGGAAAAAGCGAAGTTGCGGAACATCGCGGGCGGGCTGGGTTACAGCACGGGTGAAGGCATCACTGCGCGGGCAAGCTGGGAACATCGCAATTTCTTCCCGCCCGAGGGCGCGCTGCGCCTGCGTGCGGTGGCGGGTACGCGCGAACAGCTGGCTGGCGTGACCTTCCGCCGCAACAATGTGAATGGGCGCGATCGCATTCTGACGCTGGATGCCTATGCCTCGACGACTGATCGCGCGGCATATCAGGCGCGGACCGCGGCGATGCTGGCGACTTATGAACGGATCAGCACACTGTTGTTCCAGAAGCCGTTTACCTGGAGCATCGGTGCGGAAATCATCGCAACCGATGAACGCGTGCCGAAGGTGAAGGGCGGCAAGAACCCGCGCACGACCTACCTCATTGCCGCGCTGCCTTTGCAGGCGCAGATTGACACGTCGGATTCACTGCCGGACCCGACCGGTGGCTTCCGGGTGGGAGGGCGGCTTTCGCCCGAAATATCGACCGAGCACGGCCACCAGCTGACCTATATTCGCAGCCAGTTCGATCTCAGCGCATATCATCAACTGGGCGATACGTTGGTGCTGGCCGGCCGCGCGCGGGTGGGCACCATCATTGGCGCGCCGATTGCCGATATTGCGCTCTCGCGCCGCCTCTATGCCGGCGGTGGCGGTTCGGTGCGCGGTTTTGGCTATCAGCAGATCGGGCCACGCAATGGCGTGGGCGATCCCAATGGCGGGCGTTCGCTGGTGGAATTTTCGCTGGAAGCCAGGCTTCGTACCGGCATGTTTGATGGCGCGCTGTCTGTGGTGCCCTTCCTTGATGCGGGCGCGGTCAGCCGCAGTTCGACGCCGGGCTTTTTGGACATGCGTTATGGCGCGGGGCTGGGGGTAAGGTACCAGACGGGATTCGGCCCCATCCGCGTGGATGTGGCGACACCGATCAACCCGGAACCCGGCGATGGCTCGGTCGCGGTCTATGTCGCGCTGGGGCAGGCGTTCTGATGCCGGATGCGGAGGAACTCCCCGCCGCGCCGCGCTCTCGCAAGCGCAAGCTAGCCGCGAAACTCCTGCTTGCGTTTGGCGGCATTATCCTCCTGGCACTGGTGGTGCTGAACAGTCCGATCGGCCATCGTTTCGTGGCGGATCGCATTGCCCGCCTCGCGCCCGCATCGGGCCTCAGGATCGAGATCGGGCGGATCGAGGGATCGCTTTACGGACAGGCCCGGTTGCGCGACGTTACCCTGTCCGATCCGAAGGGGCCGTTTCTGACCGTGCCGGAGGCGGAGCTAGACTGGCGACCGTTCAACTGGTTCCTTTACGGTCTGGATGTGCGCCAGCTGGTGGCGCGGCGCGGTACGTTGCTGCGCCTGCCCGAGCTGGAACCTGCCGATCCCGATGCGCCGCTGCTGCCCGATTTCGACATCCGCGTGGATCGCTTCGAACTGCTCGACTTCACGATTGCCGAGCCGGTGCTGGGCGAAAAACGCAGCGCGCAGTTGCTGGCCCGCGCCAATTTGCGCGATGATCGCGCTTATCTGCGCTTACGCGGCAGGTTTGGCGGTGGGGACCGGGTGGAAGCCTTGCTGGATTCGCGGCCAGAGCGCAATCGCTTCAAACTTGCGCTGGATTACCGGGCGCCAGCGGGCGGGTTACTGGCGGCGCTGGCAGGAAGTGACAAGGGTTTGCGGGCGCGGATCGGCGGCAAGGGCAACTGGGACGAGTGGCGGGGCGGCCTGCTGGTCGAGCAGGAAAAGCAGCGTCTGGCCGCGCTGCGGCTGACCAATCGCCAGGGCCGCTATGGCCTTCTGGGCAAGGTCCGGCCCGAACTTATGCTTGAGGGCCTGTCGGCGCGCCTGCTGGCCGGGGATATGAGTCTGGGCGCCGATGGCAGGCTGGATGATGGCGAGCTGGACGGCGGCGTGCGCTTGCAGGGGCCCGGGCTGGACCTCGCCGCTGATGGGGCGATCGACCTGGCGGGAAACGAGCTGGATCAGGTTACCCTGCGCGCGCGTCTGCTCGATCCTTCCTTGCTGGGTAAGGGCACCCGGATCGAAGGAGCGCGCCTTTCCGCGCGGCTGGACGGACCGTTTCGCGATCTTTCGCTGGTGCATGATCTGCGGATCGACCTGCTTGATGCAGGAATGCGGTTGAGCGGGCTGCGCCAGCAAGGAACCCTTCATTATGATGGCGCGGGCGGAAACCTGCCGCTGGCGCTGACGGTGGACAGGGTCGAAACCGGGTTGTCCGCGCTTGATCCCCAGCTGTTAAAAGGCACGGCCCGGGGCCGGATAGATTTTCGCGACGGGCGCATTTCCTCCCGCGATCTGAGACTGGCCTTTCCCGCCCTCAGCGCGAAGCTTGCGCTTGCGGGCGACATGCGCGCGGGCCGCTATGCCCTGACCGGCCCGGTGGAGGCGCGCGGGCTCGCGCTCGAAAATCTTGGCGCGGTCAATGCCGTGGCCCGGATCGAGTTCGCTCTTGCCCCCAAGGCGCCATGGCAGCTGCGGGCTGATCTGCGAGGGACGATGCCGCGCGTAACCAATGCTACATTGGAGAGCCTGGCGGGGCGCGATATTCGCTTTGCGGGCGGGGTCCGCCTTGGCGGTGGGCAGCCGCTCCTGCTCAACGGGGCCAGCCTTTCGGCGAGCAAGCTGGAGCTGTCTGTGGACGGGCAGGTCGCGGGCGGGCAGACTACGCTGGCCGGACGTGGGCGCCACGTGGCCTACGGGCCGTTTTCCGTCGCAGCGGCGATTGCCGGGGACGGCCCGCGCGCCCAGCTGGTGTTTGCCAGCCCGTTGCCAGCTGCGGGCCTGCGCGATGTGCATGTCGCGCTGGCACCGATTGCGGACGGATTCCGCTTCGACACGCATGGCGATTCCCACCTCGGCCTGTTTGACGGGCAGATCGATCTGTATTCCGCACCTGCGGGCCGATCGCGTCTGGAGGTGCGGCGCCTAGCCGTCTCCGACATGCAGGTCGCGGGCGGGCTGGTGCTGGGCGATACGGGGGCGAACGGCACGCTCGCTGTGTCGGGTGGAGGGATGAACGGCAGGCTGACGCTTGCACCGCGCAGCGGCGGCCAGGGGGTTGGGATCGAGCTTGCAGGAAAGGATGCGCGGTTTCGGGGTGCGACACCGCTGTCGATCCGAAAGCTTCAATTCAGTGGCAGCGCGGTGCTGGGCAGTGAGCGGGCCGAGGCGCAAGGTTCGCTGTTTGCGCAGGGGCTGAGCCGCGGGCGGCTTTTCATCGGACGGCTGGCTGCGCGCGCGGATGTTGCAGATGGCAAAGGCAGCGTGACCGCGTCGATGGCGGGTCGGCGGGGCAGCCGCTTCAACCTGCAGCTAAAAGCGGGCTTTGCGCCGCAACGCATCGCGGTGGCGCTGCGCGGGGATTTTGCGGACAAGCGGATTTCGATGCCGCGACGTGCGATTTTGACGGGCGAAGCGGGCGGCTGGCGGCTGGCGCCCTCGCAAATCAGTTTCGGCAAGGGAACGGCCATCGCCCAGGGATTTTTCGGCGGCGCGGGCGCTCCGCGCTGGAAACTGCAACTGGATTCCATGCCTCTGTCGCTGATCGATCTCGTCTATACCGATATCGGCCTTGGCGGGGCCGCCTCTGGCGTGGTCGAGTTCGAGGGGCGAACCGACAATCCACCGCTTGCCGATGTCCGCCTGAAGTTTGACGCACTCAGCCGTTCCGGTCTGGTGCTCACCTCGCGTCCGGTTGATCTCTATCTGGTCAGCGGGCTCTATGCAGATGAATTGGAGGCCCGTGCGGTAATCCGTGAAGATGGCGCATCGCGCGGCCGGATGCAGCTACGCATTTCGGCGCTGCCGCGGATGGGCGGCTTGCTGGAACGTATGAACGCGGGCCTGCTGAATGCGCAGCTGCGCTATGGCGGGCCGGCGGATTCCTTGTGGCGGCTGGCCGCGATCGAGGCGTTCGATCTGACTGGCCCGGTTGAACTGGCCGGTAATTTTTCCGGCAGCCTCGCCAACCCTGCGATCAACGGTTCCGTGTCCAGCGATTCGCTGCGCATGCGCAGCGGGCTGACCGGCACGGACATTCGCAACATTGCCCTGCGCGGGCGCTTTTCCGGTTCGCAGTTGCGGCTGACCAGGATAGCGGGGACAGCGCGCAATGGCGGAGCGGTGTCGGGCAGCGGCACGGTCGATCTCGGCGGGTTGAGCGAACATGGCCCCGCCTTCGACCTGCGGATCGCCGCGCGCGATGCGCTGATCCTTGATCGCAAGGATATGGCCGCCCGGTTGACCGGGCCACTGCGCATTCTGTCGGATGGGAATGGCGGGACAATCGCCGGTCGGCTGAAACTGGAGGAAGCAAACTGGCGGCTGGGTTCCGCCAATGCCGTCAGGGAACTTCCCGACATCAAAACGCGCGAGATCAACCTGCCGGTGGACATCGCGCCGCAGCAGGCGCGCCGGGGGCCGTGGCGCTATCTGATCGATGCCAGGGGCGGCAGCCGCGTGTTCGTGCGCGGCATGGGGATGGACAGCGAATGGGGCGCCGACCTGAAGATTCGCGGGACTACGTCCGATCCGCGTGTCGGTGGCGAGGTCAGGCTGGTGCGCGGTGCTTATGAATTTGCAGGTACGCGCTTCGATCTGACGCGCGGGCGCATTTCCTTCGATGAGACTGCGCCCCCTGATCCAAGGCTGGACCTGCTGGCTGAAACCGATGTTACTGACCTTTCGGTCCGGGTCACGGTGAAAGGCACGGCGAGCCAGCCGGACATCGCCTTCAATTCGACTCCCGCCCTGCCAGAGGAGGAACTGCTGGCGCGGCTGCTGTTCGGCGGTTCCATTGCCGACCTGTCGGCCACTGATGCGTTGCAGCTTGGTTCCGCGCTCGCATCCCTGCGCGGGGGCGGGGGGCTGGATCCGATTAACCGGCTGCGCAGCGCGATCGGGCTGGACCGCCTGCGGATCATCGCTGCCGACCCGGCTCAGGGATATGGCACGGGCGTGGCCGCGGGCAAGAATTTCGGCCGCCGCGTCTATGCGGAAATCATCACAGACGGGCGGGGCTACAGCGCGACCAAGCTGGAGTTCAAGGTCACGAGCTGGCTGTCGCTGCTGGGCGCGGTCTCCACGCTTGGGCGCGAGAGCGTGGTGGCGGAAATCAGCAAGGATTACTGAGCAGCGCTCCGATACAGTCGGGCTTCGGCTTCCCTGCGCCGCACCAGCCACCTCAGGACACGCCCGCCTGCCCGGGTCCAGCGGGCGAATTCGGCGGCGGCTTGTGCCTTTTGTCCCGCGCGATGGCGGCGGGTCAGCGTGGCGCTGGCAATCGCCCCGGTGTTTTAATGGAAACTGACCAGGGCATCGAATTCGTGCTGGCTGGTCGGCGCACCTGCCAGGGCCAGTTCCACTTCATGCGCATGGCGGGCGATATCCTGCAACAGACGGTAATCGCATTGCTGCTGCGTCCAGATCGTGCCGGGGCCGATGCCGTGCCCGGTCGCCCCCCAGCCGATGGTCCAGGGCGCGCCGCCGGTGCCCGGGTCTGGATAGGCTTCCACCATCCCGTCCGCGCGGCGCCTGGCGCAACCTTCGAACCGCTTGATAAGTGCGATCCCTTCGCTGCTGATCTGCCGTGAAGAGGTAGGCGTCGCTCCTGTCGGCAGCGTTTCAACGCGGGCTTCGGGGATCTGGCTGGAGATGGTTTCGAACGCGCGGCGCAGTGCCGCGACGAATGCGATGGGGGGCACCGAACTGGCCTCCTGACGAGTCGGGAAGCCGGGCAATTAGGCAGTCTAGCTGCCTGTAGGAAAATGAATATTTGAATCCGGCGGGTTTGTGCGGCGCGCGATGGTGAGCAGCCGGTTTACCATATCCGGCAATTTGGAATTAGGGAATTTTGGCGAGAATTTGGTCATTGGGGGCAGGGGGACTGTCTTAGGAGCTTACTATGTCCGAATGTACCCTGGAGCGCGAGGAATCCGCGCAATTGCTCAAGCGTCTGCCGCAATCCTACAAGGCCCGCTGGTCGTCCGAGCGCAAGGCCCTGGTGGTTGAGGCGGTTCAGACCGGCGCAATGAGCTTCGCTGCCGCTCAGGCTCGCTACCGGCTCAGCCGGAACGAATATCTGACCTGGGAGGACGCCTTCGGCAAGGACGGCGTCAAGGGCGCTCATGCCCGCAACCGCCTGGCGCGGGGTGGCTAGCATTCCGCGAAAAAGAAAGGGCGCCCGGTTTCCCGGGCGCCCTTGTCTTTCAATCCTGTTGCGATGCAATCAGGAGCTGAAATACATGTCGAATTCGACCGGGCTGGGCGTCGTTTCGAAACGCAGCACTTCGGGCCATTTGAGTTCGAGATAGGCTTCGACCTGATCGGCCGTGAATACGCCGCCTTCCAGCAGGAATTCATGATCGGCCTGCAGCGATTCCAGGGCTTCGCGCAAGCTGCCGCACACGGTCGGCACTTCGGCCAGTTCGGCCGGCGGCAGATCATAGAGGTTCTTGTCCATGGCTTCGCCCGGGTGGATCTTGTTCTTGATCCCGTCGAGACCAGCCATCAGCAGGGCGGCGTAGCACAGATAGGGGTTGGCCATGGCATCGGGGAAGCGGAATTCCACGCGCTTGGCCTTCTCGCCCGAGCCATAGGGAATGCGGCAGGATGCCGACCGGTTGCGGGCCGAATAGGCCAGCAGCACCGGCGCTTCATAGCCCGGAACCAGCCGCTTGTAGCTGTTGGTGGTGGGGTTGGTGAAAGCGTTCAGCGCCTTGGCGTGCTTGATGACGCCGCCGATGAAGTAAAGGCACATGTCTGACAGCCCGGCATAGCCGTTGCCTGCGAACAGCGGCTTTCCGCCGTCCCAGATCGAAATGTGCGTGTGCATGCCCGAACCATTGTCAGTCATGATCGGCTTGGGCATGAAGGTGGCTGTCTTGCCGTAAGCCTGAGCGACCATCATCACCACATATTTGTAGATCTGCATGCGGTCAGCCGTCTGAGTCAGCGTGCCGAATGTCAGGCCCAGTTCGTGCTGCGCGGCGGCCACTTCGTGGTGATGCTTGTCGCAGGGCAGACCCATTTCGAGCATGGTCGAGACCATTTCGGCGCGGATATCAGTGGCGCTGTCGACCGGCGCGACCGGGAAATAGCCGCCCTTGGCGCGCGGACGGTGGCCGAGATTGCCGGCTTCATAGTCGCGTTCCGAGTTGATCGGCAGTTCGATGTCGTCAATCTTGAAGCCATTGCCGGCATAACCGTCATAGAACTTCACATCGTCGAACATGAAGAATTCGGCTTCCGGCCCGACATAAACGGTGTCGCCGATGCCGGTGGTCTTGATGAAGGCTTCAGCGCGCTTGGCGGTGGAACGCGGATCGCGCGAATAGAGTTCGCCCGTCGAAGGTTCGACGATGTCGCAGAAAATGATCATCATCGGCGTGGCCGAGAACGGATCGACATAGACCGCGTCCAGATCGGGCTTGAGGATCATGTCGGATTCATTGATCGCCTTCCAGCCTTCGATCGACGAACCGTCGAACATCAGGCCTTCTTCCAGCTCATCCTCACCCAGCACGGTGGAGACCATCGTCAGGTGCTGCCACTTGCCCTTGGGGTCGGTAAAGCGCAGGTCGACCCATTCGATTTCCTCGTCCTTGATTTGCTTGAGGACGTCCTTTGCACTGGCCATTTCGGTATTTCCCTTCTGTGCCGATTGAAACATGGGCCGCCCTCCGGCGCGGGCAGCCCGTCAAGTGATAAACTGGATCAGATCGCGGTGTCGTCGCGTTCCCCGGTGCGGATGCGCAGTGCCGATTCGATCGGGCTGACGAAGATCTTGCCGTCGCCAATGCGCCCGGTCTGTGCGGCGCTGGCGATGGCATCGACCACCTTTTCGGCAAGTTCGTCACTCACCACCACCTCAAGCTTCACCTTGGGCAGGAAATCGACGACATATTCGGCGCCGCGATACAGTTCGGTATGACCCTTCTGGCGCCCGAAACCCTTCGCTTCGGTAACGGTAATTCCTGAAACGCCGACATCGTGCAGCGCTTCCTTCACCTCATCCAGCTTGAACGGCTTGATGATTGCCTCAATCTTTTTCACTTCGTCTTTCCCCCTGCGCATCGTAGCGGCATAACCTGCCGTGAAACAGGATGCTTCGTGAGATCTTCGAACCGACCCCATATCAAGAATCATGCCAAGCAACCGGAAACCGGATTAGGACATAGTTCGATCCTGCGAAAGGGCGCAATTGCGTTGTCATACGCCACCGCGGTGGCATTTTTCGCCCTGCTGCCAGCGTCCCGCACCATGATTTGCGACCACGTTGATCAATAAATAATCAGAGGTCTGCCCAAAAATCAGGCATCAAAGGCGCAGGCCAGCGGTTTCCGGCAGGCCCGCCATGAGGTTGAGCGACTGCACGGCAGCCCCGCTGGCACCCTTGCCCAGATTGTCGAGCACCGCGACCAGCCGGGCCTGCGTGCCATCTTCGCTGGCGAAGACGAACAGTTCCATCGCATCCGATGCGCCGCCCGATGCACGCAGCAGCAATTCGCCTTCCCGCTCCTTGCCCATCCGCACGATCTGGCTTTCACCATAGAAATTGGCCAGCCATTCGCGCAGCGCATGCGCGGGTCCGGCGCCGGGAATGGCGGAAAGCTGCAGCGGCACTTCCACCACCATGCCCCGGTGCGTGGCGATGACTGCGGGCGAGAAGACGGGGGCATGCGCAAGACCCGCATGGCGCTGCATTTCGGCCAGATGCTTGTGCCCCATGCCCAGTCCATAAGCGCGAAAGGCGATGTCGCCATCGTCCTCGAGCCGCTGGATCAGCGCCTTGCCACCGCCTGAATAGCCCGACACCGCATGAACGGTGTAGGGCCAGTCAGCGGGCAACAGCCCGGCGCGCACCAGCGGCGCGACCAGTCCCAGAAAACCGGTGGGGTAGCAGCCCGGATTGCTGACCCGTTTTGCTTCGGCCACCCGTTCATAGCCGATCAGTTCGGGAAAGCCATAGGTCCAGCCGTCCGCCACCCGATGCGCGGTAGAGGCATCGATGATCCGCACCTTGCTGCCAGCGGCCAGCGCCACCGCTTCGCGCGCCGCATCGTCGGGCAGGCAGAGGATCGCGAAATCCGCCTCGTTCAGGGCCTCGCGCCGGGCGGCGGCGTCCTTGCGCCGTTCTTCGTCCAGGACCAGCAGCGAAAATTCGCGCCGCCCCGCCAACCGTTCGGCAATTTCGAGGCCGGTGGTGCCGACCGCGCCATCAATGAATATGCTTGCCGTCATCGCGCACCCTCACTCCGCCGCCAGCGCGGCAATTGGCACATAGCCGACCAGCCCGTCATCCCCGACCTGGCCCCAGGCCCATTGGCCGGCGAGGTCCAGCACGTTGAATAATGTGCCCCCGGGCAATTGATCCAGCACATCGGCCCCTTCCTGCATCGCGCGAACAAGCGCCGCGCCGCCAGCGGCGATTTTGCGGGGCATGGGCACGGCGTAATGCGGCACAAACACCCGCCCGGCGAGCCTTATATGCGCCAGATCCCCGCGCACCGGCAACCGGCCTTCCACCGGCCTCGCGACCGGCCCGGACAATATAAAGGGTCCGGCGGGCAGGCCGTGCTCGGAATCAGGTTTGGCGGCGGGTCCGGTCAATTCTGGGTGTGCCTGCGGGTGAACGAAAGCGCGCGCTTAGCCGCCAAGGCACGATCCGGCAAGTTTCGATGCTTGCGCCTCTGATCACTGGTCGCCTGCTTACTTGCCCAGCGCCTTGCTATCCAGGAAAGCAATGTAGGGGTTGGTAATATCCGACTTTTGCCGAAGTGCGTCGGCAAGAGCTGCCTCTTTCCCTTTGGACATGTCGACGTGAATCGAGTCATTTTTGTAAGTCGATCTGACTTCCACGATCCATGGTTTCACAAATTCGACGATCAGTTCCGAATGATATGGTTCCCCGTTCAAAGCGATGGTGAAGCCGGATGATTTGTAAGCTGGATTATCGACACCGGTTTCGTCCTTTATGTGAAGTTGGGATGAAGTGGGGGTTGCGCCCGGAGAGGCGCGAAGCACTTCATTTCGGTAATGGGAAAAAGCCGTGTCAAGATTTGTATCTTGCCCACCCTTGACGAAAAACACCGTGAGTTTGGAAACTATATTTCCCTCGTCTGACCTTCGCGCGTAATCGCATCCAACATCATCTGCTGGATCAGCTTCATTGAAAATATAAATCGCTTCAAGAGAATAATCCTTAAGGGTTCCGGTGCATACCAAACCACTTTGAATGTGAGTGAGGCTTCCGTTCTGTTCAATTGTGAAAATGGTTGTACCATCTTGTAACCTTCCGAGGAGGGCTTTGTTTTTTTCATATGCTGACGGCAATTCCTCCGCCGCGACTGCGGGGGGTCCCATTGCCAAAAGAACGGCAAACATACCTTTCAACATTGTGATCTCCTGTTGCCAGACAGCCCTAGCTCCCAAACCGCTCCTGCAGCATCCGCCACGCCGCACGCAGGCCCAGCGCATCGCCCCCTTTGGGTCGCCCCGGCTTGGCCGCCGGGCGCCAGGCGAAAGTGTCGAAATGGGCCCAATCCAGCCCCTTGGCCACGAAGCGGTCAAGGAACAGTGCGGCCACGCTGGCCCCGGCAAAGCCACCTTCATGCGCGTTGCCGATGTCAGCGATGTCGGACTTGAGATATTCGGCATAGGGTGAGTGCAGCGGCAGGCGCCACACCTCGTCATCGCGCGCGACGCCCGCGTCAAGCAGGGCCTGCGCCGTTTCGTCACGCCGGGTGAACAGGGCTGGCAGATCCGGCCCCAGCGCCACCCGCGCCGCGCCGGTCAGCGTTGCAAAATCGAGGGTGAGGTCCGGCTTGTCCTCGCTCGCCCGTGCCAGCGCGTCAGCCAGGATCAGTCGCCCTTCCGCATCCGTATTGCCGATTTCGACCGACAGGCCCGCGCGCGACTTCAGCACATCGCCGGGGCGGAAGGCATTGCCCGCCACCGCATTTTCCACCGCCGGAACCAGCAGGTGCAGGCGCAGTTTCAACCCCGCCTGCATGACGAGCGAGGCGAGGGCGATTGCATGCGCCGCGCCTCCCATATCCTTCTTCATCAGCCGCATGCCCGATGCAGGCTTGATATCCAGCCCGCCGGAATCGAAACATACCCCCTTGCCGATGATGGCAAGGCGCGGCGCGCTGGCATCGCCCCACTCCAGTTCCACCATACGCGGCGCATGTGCCCGGCTTGCGGCGCGCCCCACCGCGTGGACCATCGGATATTCGCGTTCCAGCGCATCGCCGCGCGTCACTTTCAAGGCGCCGCCATGCACCTTGGCCAGCACTTC
>JAURML010000178.1 GCA_030830695.1 Caenibius sp.
GAATGGTCGGGGAGACAGGATTTGAACCTGCGACCGCTCGGCCCCCAGCCGAGTGCTCTACCAGGCTGAGCTACTCCCCGACCGGCGCATCCACAAAAGCTGTGGAGCGAGGCAGAGGCGGCCCTATAGTTGCGCGGGGGCGGGGTGGCAAGCGGGCAGTTGCTTCGTTAGAACATTCGCATGGCAACCACTGCGCAAGCCTCTGATTCCCTCGCCCCGCGGCATTGGGAATGGCAATATCTCGAACTGATGCGCCGCATCTGGACGGACGGGGACGAACGGCGTGACCGAACCGGGGTCGGCACCCGTTCCGTTTTCGGTGCGCAGCTGCGATTCGATCTGGCCGATGGCGCGATGCCGCTGCTGTCCACCAAGCGCGTTTACTGGAAGACGGCGAGCCGGGAGATGCTGTGGTTCCTTACCGGCAGCACCAACATTCGTCCGCTGGTGCTCCAGAACGTCAAGATCTGGAATGAATGGCCGCACGCCCGCTATGTCCGCGAGACAGGGGATGCCATTGCGCTTGACGATTTCGTGGCGCGCATCGCCGGGGATGAGGCGTTCGCCAGTCAATGGGGCGATCTTGGCCCGGTCTATGGCAAGCAATGGGTGGACTGGCCGACCTATGAAGCAGCGGGCGAGGGGTTGTTCCGCCGCGGACCGGGCATCAACCAGGTGGCCCAGGTGGTGGACAGTCTGCAGCGCAATCCCGGCAGCCGCAGGCACATTATCGAAGGCTGGAACGTGGCCGAGCTTGATACGATGGCGCTGCCGCCCTGCCACAAAACCTATCAGTTCCATGTGGCGGGAAACCGCCTGAACGGGTTGATGTACCAGCGCAGTTGCGATGTCGCGCTGGGCCTGCCGTTCAACCTGTGGGGAGCGGCGCTGCTGACCCGGATGCTGGCGCAGCAAACGGGTTATGAACCGGGTGAGCTGGTGTGGATGGGCGGGGACGTCCATCTTTACCTCAATCACGGCGAACTGGTGGAAGCACAGCTTTCGCGCGAACCGTCGGGGCAGGCGCGGCTCAACATCCTGCGCCAGCCGGACACCATCTTTGATTACCGGATCGAGGATTTCGAAATCGTGGATTATGAACCGCAGGGTGCATTGTCTGCGCCCGTGGCGGTCTGAACCGGATCAGCGCACCAGCGCGCGATAGGTTACCCGGCCGCTGCCGCGCGTGGCCATGTCGGCCGGGATGCGCCAGCGGATATGAGTGACGTCTTCCGGCGTGGCGAAGCGCCAGGCCCCGCCATCAGCAACCCGCAATTGCCCGATCTGGCCCCAGCTTTTGCCGCCATCGACTGACACTTCCTGATTGTCGCGGCTGCTGCGCTGGAATTTCAGCGTGCCGGGGATGGGGCTGGTCAGCACGAAGCCGTTCGACTGGCGGTGAGCATGCCAGTCCAGGACCAGCACGACATTATCGCCCCGGTTCAGTAGGCTGGCCGGTTCGATGAAGCGCCGGGCATGTGCCGCGCCGTCGCTGCGTTCGACAAAGACTGCGCTGTTCAGGATAACCCCCGCATCGGCATGCAGCGGTGCAGCGATGGCGGCGGCGAAAGCGGTGGCGGCGATGATGGGCAAACGCATGTCGTTCCGTCCTGTACCGGTGAGCGGATTTCAGGGTAAGGAATGGCGGCAAAGCCCGAAAATATGGTTAACACGCACTTGCCTGGCGCGATTTTTCCGGCGCGCGGCACAAGAATGGCGAGGAGCGATTTGGGATAGTTGACAGCCTGCCAGACCTGCCCTAGTGGCGCGGCTCCCAAGCGGTGCACGCCTGTTTGCGCGGGTGTAGCTCAGTTGGTTAGAGCGCCGGCCTGTCACGCCGGAGGTCGCGGGTTCGAGCCCCGTCACTCGCGCCACTTGGGACATTTTCCTGATCCGAAATGACCATGATGGCCAATGGCCTTGACGCCGCAAGCTGCAACCGCCGCTTATTCGGGCGGCGAAAATCGCCCCGTTTCCATCCAGATCAGGAACCGCCGCAGCGGCAGCAACCAGAGCGTGCCCAGCACGACATAGGCCAGCGTCTGCGCCAGTACGGGCCATTGCCCGATCCATGCCGACGCCTTGGCCACCAGCAAGGCATAAATTGTCAGCGCCAGCAGCAGGCCCAGGACGCCCAGCGGAATTCGCATCGTGGGTTTCTTGCGCATAGGTTGGTTCAATCCTGCTGAAACGGCCCGTACAGGCGGGTGGGGGTGATCACCGCACTTAGCGGCTGGTCGTGAATTTCGCGCGGGAAACTCTCCAGCAACTGGCAATCCCAGGCGAGTCCCAGGGCGATCTTGCCCGGATGATCGGCCAGCCACCGATCGTAATGCCCGCCGCCCTGGCCCAGTCTGCCGCCCTGAGCGTCGAAGCCGATGAGCGGCATGAACAATACGTCGGGTTCCAGCAGCGGGGCGGAACGGTCTGGTTGCAACATGCCGAAGGGGCCGACCGCAAGGTCACTTTCGCCATGCGGGTCGCGGAAGGCCCGGAATTGCATGGCTGCGCTGCGATTGCCGAAAAACGGCAGCGCCAGCCTGTGTCCGGACTCGAAAAACCAGCGCGCATAGCCTTCAGCCGGAGCTTCGGCGGGAAGGGCGCTGTATAGTCCGATGATCGCTCCGTCCGGGATCCGCGCGTTAATGGCAGCGGGGGGACGACGGAACAACAGGCCGCGGGTCGATTCGGGCAGCGCGGCGACATAATCGCGCCGCTTCTGGCGCAACTGGGTGCGCAAGGTTTGCTTTTCCTGCAAATGAAACTCCGTGCGCGATGCTGATGCCTTGTCGGGGCATCAGGTGACGGGACCACCATGGGTCGGTGCCGGGAAATCCTCTGACGCCAAAACGTCAGGTGGGAGCCATATGTGCCGGACCCCAATGGAAACAGAGTGGCCAGGCCAGGGACAGCCCCCTTGGATTGCTTATAGCCTCAGGGATATTCAAGCGGCTCGTGCCGGGCAGTACCCGTCACCCCCTATCTAGGGGGTTGTGGCAGCCTGCTCAAGCGTGTCGGCAAGAATTTCGATGCGTTGCGCGATCTGCCCCAATGCGGCGATCGCCTGCGGCGAGAGTGCAGCAGGCGCGGACGGCGGTGCGGGCACCGGGGTGGCAGGTGGCGGTGTTGTCGCTGCATTGGCGGCAGCCTTGCGGGCATCGTGCAATTCGTCCGCCAGGATCAGGCTGGCAAACAGGAGCGAGCGCAATTCATTGTTGCCACCGCCTGAAGGCAGGTCGGACAGCTTTTCGTCCACCATCCGGCCAAGGCGCGTGATATGCGCTTCTTCGCCTTCGGCGCAGGCGACGGTATAGCTGCGCCCACCGATCCTGAGCGTGACGTTGCTCAACCCTCCAGCCCTTCGATCAGCCGGTCCAGTTCAGCCAAAGACGTGCTGACGGAGTTCTTCAAGGCCTGATGCTGGCGCAGCAATGTGGGGTTGGGGCCGAGCGCCAGCCGCGTGGCGCATTTGCGCCCGGCCGTTTCCGCGCGCGACAATGCCGCCTGAATGCGCATGATTGCGTCGTCGAGAGAGTGCACCTCCATAGCCTCGAAGCTAGCGCATTAGGCGGTAAGCGCAAAGGGTTGCACGTAGCTGCTGCGAAGAAATCTGCGGAAAACCGCTGCCATCATCCGGGGTGGCGATGCTTGACGGGCGGCGGTGCGTCCGCAAAGGAAGCCGCGCGCCGAATCGCACCCGATCGCCCACACAAAACCGGCGCCTGCAGGAGCAAGTCCAGATGAGCCTCGATTCGACCCGCCTGGCGTCCATGGCTAACGCCA
>JAURML010000025.1 GCA_030830695.1 Caenibius sp.
CTGGAACATGCGGGCGTGCCGTTTTCTCGCAACGGCGATGGCACGATTTACCAGCGTCCCTTCGGTGGCCACATGCAGAACATGGGTGAAGGCCCGCCGGTGCAGCGCACCTGCGCCGCGGCGGACCGTACCGGCCACGCCATGCTGCACGCGCTGTACCAGCAATCGCTGAAGTATGACGCGGACTTCTTCATCGAATATTTCGCGATCGACCTGATCATGGAAAACGGCAAATGCCGGGGCGTGATCGCGATCTGCCTGGATGACGGTTCGATTCACCGGTTCAAGGCGCACGCCGTGGTGCTGGCGACGGGCGGCTATGGCCGTTGCTACTATACCGCAACCAGCGCTCACACCTGCACAGGCGACGGTGGCGGGATGGTGCTGCGCGCGGGCCTGCCGTTGCAGGACATGGAATTCGTGCAGTTCCACCCGACCGGGATATACGGTGCGGGCGTTCTGATCACCGAAGGTGCGCGGGGTGAAGGCGGGTACCTCACCAACTCCGAAGGCGAACGTTTCATGGAACGCTACGCCCCTTCGGCCAAGGATCTGGCCAGCCGCGATGTCGTGTCGCGCTCCATGGCCATGGAAATCCGCGAAGGGCGCGGCGTTGGCCCGCACAAGGATCACATTTACCTCCACCTCGATCACATCGATCCCAAGGTGCTGGCGGAACGCCTGCCGGGCATTACCGAATCGGGCAAGATCTTCGCCGGTGTTGACCTGACGCGCCAACCGCTGCCGGTGGTGCCCACGGTGCATTACAACATGGGCGGCATCCCCACCAATTATCACGGCGAAGTGATGACCATCGGCGCGGACGGGAACCCGGAAACGGTCGTCCCCGGCCTGTTCGCGGTGGGCGAAGCGGCCTGCGTTTCAGTCCACGGTGCGAACCGACTCGGCTCCAATTCACTGATCGACCTTGTCGTGTTCGGCCGCGCGGCGGGCCACCGCCTCAAGGAACTGGTGAAGCCTGACAGCGCGCATGATGAACTGCCCAAGGACAGCGCCGATCTGGCCCTGACCCGGCTCGATCATTTCCGCCATGCCAAGGGCGGTTCGCCCACCGCCGAAGTGCGCCTTGAAATGCAGCGCACGATGAGCCTGCACGCCGCCGTGTTCCGCACGGATGAACTGATGGCCGAAGGCAAGGACAAGCTCGCCAAGACTTATGAGCGGATGCAGGACGTGCATGTCACGGACAAGTCGCTGATCTGGAACTCCGACCTGACCGAAACGCTGGAGCTGGATAATCTGATCAGCCAGGCCAGCGTGACGTTGCACGGGGCGCATAACCGCAAGGAAAGCCGCGGCGCGCATGCGCATGAGGATTTCCCCGACCGCAATGACGCCGACTGGATGAAGCACACCGCTGCCTGGTTCGATGGCTGGGGCGGCAAGGGCGGCGCGGTGAAAATCGATTACCGGCCGGTGCACGAATTCACGCTGACCGATGACGTGGAGTACATCAAGCCCAAGAAGCGGGTGTATTGATCCACCCAGCGCATTTCGCAATTCATCAGGGCCGGGGCAGAAATGCTCCGGCCTTTTGCTTTGGCAGGGCTCAGGCCCTGGCGGGTTTGGCCTGCACGGCGCCGATATGCGTCATGCCGCGCGCGCTGGCCAGTTCTTCCTGCCGGGCACGTTCGCGATAGGAGGCGCGTTGCGCCTCGCTCCGTTCTGCATGGCAGGCAGGGCAGCTTACCCCGGCTTCGAACAGGGGCGAGGCGCGGTCATCCGCATCGACCGGACGGCGGCAGGCGTGGCACAGCGCATAGCTGCCTTCGACCAGCCCATGGCCGACTGTCACGCGCTGGTCGAACACGAAGCATTCGCCGCGCCACAGGCTCTCTGCCTCGGGCACGGTTTCCAGATATTTGAGGATGCCGCCCTTAAGGTGGAACACCTCCTCTACCCCTTCCTGCTTCAGGAAAGCGGTCGATTTTTCGCAGCGGATCCCCCCCGTGCAGAACATCGCCACCCGGGGGGAACGCCCCGCCGCCAGCAGCGGGTCGCGCTCGCGCCGGAACCATTCGGGAAACTCGCGGAAACTGGCCGTTTTCGGATCAATCGCGCCCTCGAAAGTGCCAACGGCGACCTCGTAATCATTGCGCGTGTCAATCACGATCGTGTCCGGCGCGGAAATCAGCGCGTTCCAGTCCTGCGGTTCGACATAGGTGCCAACACTCTGCCGGGGGTCAATGTCGGGCTGGCCCATGGTCACGATCTCGCGCTTGAGGCGCAGCTTTATGCGGTGAAATGGCATGGCCGAGGCGCCCGACAGCTTGACGTCCACCTGCGCGCAATCGGGTAGGGCGCGGATATGGGCCAGCACTGCGTCAATCCCCTGCGGACTGCCCGCAATCGTGCCATTGATCCCTTCGGGGGCCAGCAGCAGCGTGCCGCGAATGCCGTGCTGGCGGCATAGACGTTCCAGCGGTGCGCGCAGGCTGGCGCAATCTTCAAACCGGGTGAAGTGATAGAGTGCTGCAACGCGCACCGGCAGGACGGAATCAGGGCAGGGAGTTTGCATGGGCGCGCTCATAGCGCCGCGCGGCGGCTGCGTCATCAACGGGCGGAAACGCGGGATGATGTATGGTGCCGGCTACAGGATTCGAACCCGTGGCCCCCTGATTACAAATCAGGTGCTCTACCAACTGAGCTAAGCCGGCACACAATATTTGCCCTGCCGCTGTGCTGCTTGTGGGCGGTTTGTCCGCACTATCGCCGCGCCGCTCCAGGGTGAGCGCCCGCTAGCCCTAAACCGCGCCGAATGTCCAGCCCTCCGTTTTTGCCAGCTGCGGTGTGAGTGCCGGTGGCGACCATAGCCGGGCGTCTTGCGCGGCCCGGCGCAGCCATGCCGCGGTGATCAACGCATCGGCCTGATGATCGTCGACCTGCTCCAACCCCGACCTGTCAGTGCAGCCAAGCGCGGCGAGGGCGGTGTGCAGTTCCGCCACCGCGCGGATCTTGGATCTGCTGGCGCTGCGCCCGGCCGCCATGGCGGCAATGGTGCTGTAAATCTCGACCAGTACCGGGCCGGCTTGTGGCAGCGGATCGAACGGCCAGATCGCCATGCGCCCTGACAGCTGGTGCAGCATGCGCATGCCGGTCAGCCCCGATTTGCCGACCTGTGCTGCGCCCACCAGATTGAAATTGCTGTAAGGGCGACAACCCAGCGCGCGCTGCGCATCCTCGGTCCGTCGCATGCGCCCCGCGCCTGTGCCGAAGCGATCGCCCAGCCTGCCGCCGTGGCGGCGGAAGTAGCGCGAGGCCTGCGCATGATCAGTGAAGCTCGCCGCGCCCAGATGCGGTTCCTGCTGGCAGATGCGATCGACCAGTGCCCACAGTGCGCGCGCATCGGGCGGGCTGTCGTTCCAGCCGGGAAAGAAGGCGTCCTGATCGGCGTAAGGCAGCGATGCACTGAGATCGCAGCCAACCAGCGTCGCGGCGGGCAGATCCTCGCCCAGCCAGGCGAGCACTTCCGCGCGGGACCAGCGGTGGCCGGGCCGGACCAGCAGCGGCGTTGCGTCCCCTGTACTGCACAGCGCCACAGCGATGCCGCGCTGCCGTTCCCCTGCCGCGCCGGACCAGTCGATCGCAGCGAAATGGGTGAACCGGCGGTGCTTCATTCCCCCCGCCGTTCGCGCCGCTTCCTGTCCCACCATTCCAGCCGCTTCATGATCTCGCGTTCGAAGCCGCGCTCCACCGGCTGGTAATAGGCTTGCCGATCGACCCTATCGGGCCAGTAATCGGCGCCGGAAAAGCCGTCTTCGGCCTCGTGGTCATAGGCATAGCTCGCACCCAGGCCAATGTCCTTCATGAGCTTGGTCGGCGCGTTGAGGATATGCGGCGGCGGCGCGACCGAGCCGGTATCGCGCGCGTGGCGCCATGCCGCCTTCTGCGCAGCATAGGCGGCGTTGGATTTAGGCGCGGCGGCGCAATAGAGCACCGCCTGAACGATCGCCAGTTCGCCTTCAGGCGAGCCGAGGAATTCAAAAGCGTCCTTGGCGGCCAGGCATTGGACCAGCGCCTGCGGATCGGCAAGGCCGATATCCTCGCTTGCAAACCGGGTCAGGCGCCGCAGGACATAGAGCGGTTCCTCCCCGGCGGTCAGCATGCGCGCGGTGTAATAGAGCGCCGCCTGTGGGTCCGAACCGCGCAGGCTCTTGTGAAAGGCAGAAATCAGACCGTAATGCCCATCACGATCCTTGTCGTACACCACCACGCGTCGCTGGAGAAACCGGCTGAGCGCGACAGGGTCCAGCGGCTCCGCGATATCCGCAGCGAACAGCGTTTCCGCCTGATTTAGCAGGAAGCGGCCATCGCCATCGGCACTGGCGGCAAGCGCGTCGCGCGCCTCTGGCGTCAGCGGCAGGGGGCGGCCTTCCAGTGTTTCGGCACGCGCCAGCAGAACGTCGAGAGTGGCGGGATCGAGCCGGTTCAGGATCAGCACCTGCGCGCGGCTGAGCAGCGCGGCGTTGAGAGCAAAGCTGGGGTTTTCAGTGGTCGCGCCGACCAGCGTCACAGTCCCGCGTTCGACATAGGGCAGGAAGCCGTCCTGCTGCGCACGGTTGAAGCGGTGAATCTCGTCGACGAACAACAGCGTGCGTTGCCCCGCCTCGGCGGTCCGGTCTGCGTCGGCAAAGGCCTTCTTCAGATCGGCAACGCCCGAAAAGACCGCGCTGATGGCGGCAAACCGCATCCCCACCGCATCCGCCAGCAGCCGGGCGATGCTGGTCTTGCCGGTCCCGGGTGGACCCCACAGGATCATGCTGGACAGCTTGCCCGCGGCAACCATGCGGCCAATCGCGCCCTCCGGGCCGGTCAGATGTTCCTGGCCGATAATGTCGCCAAGCGCGGCCGGACGCAGCCGATCGGCCAGCGGGGCGTCTGCGCCCGGCGGTTCGTCCCTGCCGCTGGCGGGCGTGCCACCGAACAGGTCCGCCATGGCTACCTTGCCGCCCGCTTCTGCCGGATCAGGCGCAGATATGTGTCAGCCACACTCTGGTTTATCCGGTCCCAGTCGAAATCGAGGCTGCGCGCCTCGCCGGCCTGCCCATGAGCGCGGCGCAGCTCGTCGCTCTGCGCATAGGCACGCAGGGCCTGGGCGAACTCGCGGATCGCCCCCGGCCGGATCAGCCGACCGGAAACCCCGTCGCTGACGAGGCTCTGGCTGCCGGTCGCGGCGGCTGCCACCACCGGCAGACCGCAGGCCATCGCCTCCAGCGTGACATTGCCGAAGGTCTCCGTGACCGAAGGGTTGAACAGCACATCCATGCTGGCCACGGCCCGGCCAAGGTCCGCGCCGGTCTGGAACCCGGCAAAGGCGGTTCCGGGCAGGCGGTTTTCCAGCCAGCCGCGAGCAGGACCATCCCCCACCACCAGCACCTTGTGCGGGACGCCGGCGCGCTTCAGTTCGTCCAGCGTGTCCGAAAAGACGTCCAGCCCCTTTTCCATCACCAGCCGTCCAAGGAAGCCGATGGTCATTTCGCCGTCGTCGATGCCGAAGGCGCGGCGCCATTCCAGATCGCGTCTGCCGGGGTTGAAAAGGCTGCGGTCGACGCCCCGCGACCAGATCGATATGTCGTAGTTCATCCTCTGGTCGCGCAGCACCTGTGCCATGCTTTCCGAAGGGGCAACCAACGCATCGCAGCGGCGATAGAAGCGCCGCATGATCGCTTCGAGCAGGGGTTCAGTGAAACCGAGATTGTAATAGCGCGGATAGGTTTCGAAGCGAGTATGCACGCTGGCCAGGATCGGCAGGCCGCGCGCCCGTGCCCAGCTGACCGCGCGATGGCCCGAAACGTCGGGCGAGGAGACATGCAGCGCGTTGGGCGCAAAGCGGGCAAGATCGCGCCGCACCTTGCCCGACAGCCCCAGCGGAAAGCGATATTCGCTGCGCATGGGGAAGGGCAGGGAAGGAACGCTCACCAGCGTGCCGGTGGGCTCGAAGGCTGGCTTTTTCACTGTAGGTGCATAGACGCGCACCTGCGCCCCCTGGCGCAGAAGGTAGCCGACCAGCCTGTTCAGGGCCTGGTTCGCCCCGTCGCGGACGTAATTGTAGTTGCCACTGAACAGGGCGATGCGAAGCTCGTTCGATTCCATTGGGAGGGGGCTTTAGGCGCGTTCGCCCCGCAATGCGAGCCTGTTGGACGCAATCAGCCATTCGTGCGATAATCAGGCAAGGCCTCAGGGCCTGCGAGTCCTCGGGCCGGCAACAGCTGGAGAGGAAGTTACATGTCAGACCGGGTCTACAAGCTCAGCGAAATCGTTAACACCTCAACCGAATCCATCGAAAAGGCCATCCAGGCTGCGCTTGATCGCGCCAGCGATTCCATCCGCAACCTGCGCTGGTTCGAGGTGGTCACGACGCGTGGCTATATCCACCCCGAACACGGCCTCTACTATCAGGTGACGCTGAAGGTCGGCTTCCAGCTTGAAGACTGACCGTCCCCGCCACCCGGCCGGTCAATAGCCGTAGCGGCGGTAATCCCGGCGATCCCGACGGTAATCGCGGCGGTCATGACGCCAGTCGCGCCGGTAATCGCGCCGGTCCCGGTAATAGCCGCGATAGCGCGGATAGTAACCATCGTAGTACCGGCGGTCGCGATAGTGTCGGCGATCGCCATCCGAAGCGATGGCCGCGCCAATCGCCAGTCCGACCAGCCCGGCGCCAATGGCGATCGCGACATCGTCGTCACCGCCGCGATGTTACCGTTCGCTTGCCTGTGCCGGGGCGGCGGCAAGTGTGCCTGCCGCAACCAGAGCCGCAAGCAGGGCTTTTCCGAAAATCCTGGCCATTCCCATGTTTCCCGATGCTTCGCCTTGCGCACGGGAAACCCCGCACCGGCGATGGTGACATGAATTTGACAGCATGGGGCCTGAACCGGGCGTTAACCCCCCTCAGTGGCGGGCGAAGCGCCCGGAACCGTTCAGGCGGCTTCCTTGCGCTTGGCTTTCTTGCGTTCGTGCGGGCAGAGAATCGCCTTGCGCAGGCGGATGCTCTTGGGCGTTACTTCCACCATCTCGTCATCGTCGATATAGGCGATGGCCTGTTCGAGGCTCATGATGGTCGGCGGAGTCAGGCGGATCGCGTCGTCCTTGCCGGTGGAGCGGAAGTTGGTGAGCTGCTTGGATTTCAGCGGGTTCACTTCCAGATCGTCAGGTTTGGCGTTTTCGCCGATGATCATGCCTTCATAGACCTTGTCCTGCGGCTTGACGAACAGCACGCCGCGTTCTTCCAGCGCGTTCAACGCATAGCCGACCGCTTCGCCCCCGCAGTTGGAGATCAGCACACCGTTGTTGCGGCCTTCAATCGGGCCCTTGTGCGGTCCGTATTTCTCAAACAGCCGGTTCATGATGCCGGTGCCGCGCGTGTCCGACAGGAATTCGCCGTGATAGCCGATCAGCCCGCGCGAGGGCGCGGAGAAAGTGATGCGCGTCTTGCCACTGCCGGAGGGCCGCATTTCGGTCAGCTCCGCCTTGCGGCGCTGCATCTGTTCCACCACCGTGCCGGAAAATTCGTCATCCACGTCGATCACGACTGTTTCGTATGGCTCGGTACGCTGCCCGCCTTCTTCGCCGAAGATCACGCGCGGGCGCGAAATGCCCAGTTCGAAGCCTTCGCGGCGCATGGTTTCGATCAGCACGCCCAGCTGCAGTTCGCCGCGCCCGGCAACTTCGAAACTGTCGCGGTCCGCGCTTTCAGTGACGCGGATGGAAACATTGGTTTCCGCTTCGCGCAGCAGCCGGTCGCGGATCATGCGGCTGGTCACCTTGTCACCTTCGCGCCCGGCCAGCGGGCTGTCATTGACGGCAAAGCGCATGGCCAGTGTGGGCGGATCGATCGGCTGCGCCGCGATGGGGGCCATCACAGCGGGGTCGGCGATGGTGTTGGCCACGGTCGCCTTTTCCAGCCCGGCCAGAGCGACGATATCGCCAGCCCGTGCCTCTTCAACCGGAACCCGCTCCAGCCCCCGGAAGGCCAGCAGCTTGGTTGCGCGGCCTGCTTCGATCACCTTGCCATCGCCGTCCAGCGCATGAATCGGATCGTTGACGCGCAGCGTTCCCGAATGGACGCGCCCGGTCAGCACGCGGCCCATGAAATTGTCACGATCGAGGAGGGTGGCGAGGAAGGAGAACGGGCCCGAGGCGTCGAGACCCGGGGAGGGGACGTGATCGACGATCTTCTGGAACAGCGGTTCCAGCGTACCTTCGCGGGCGTCCGGGTCTTCGCTGGCGTAGCCGTTGCGGCCCGAGGCATAGAGTACCGGGAAGTCGAGCTGTTCATCCGCCGCATCGAGCCCCACGAACAGGTCGAACACCTCGTCGAGCACTTCGGCATGACGGCCGTCGGGGCGATCGATCTTGTTGACCACCACGATGGGCCTGAGACCCAGCGCCAGCGCCTTGCCAGTCACGAATTTGGTCTGCGGCATGGCGCCTTCGGAACTGTCGACCAGCAGAATCACGCCGTCGACCATGGACAGGATGCGTTCCACCTCGGCGCCGAAATCGGCGTGGCCGGGCGTATCGACGATATTGATCCGGTGACCGTTCCATTCGACGCTGGTGCATTTGGCGAGGATGGTGATCCCGCGTTCCTTTTCCAGGTCGTTCGAATCCATCGCGCGTTCTTCCACGCGCTGATTGTCGCGGAAGGTGCCGGACTGGCGGAACAGCTGATCCACCAGTGTGGTCTTGCCGTGGTCGACGTGGGCGATGATCGCCACGTTGCGCAGATTTTCGGGGCGCAGGGCGGGACTTGCGGACATACGCGCGGGGACTTTCAGTTCGAGGAGATAGGGCTGCCGCGCATCGCGCGCTGGCCGCGCCCTAGCCGAATTGCTGCAATGCGGCAAGTATTTCAGTTGTTGATAGGCTGCGACGCAAGATTTTACGTCCTTCGCGAATGAATGTATTAACCAAAAAAACACGGGCTATGCGATATGAAGCCTGACGGTTCGCAATTGCCATTTACCTTCCCGAAAAGGAGAAGGGGCACCACAAGAGAGGGGTATTCCCATGGCCAGGGATAACAGGGGTCGCAACAACAGCTTTCGGGCGGTTTCGCTCCGTTCAGGATGGCGGGCGGGCACATGCGCATTGGCGCTGTCGTTTCCGCTTACCGCCTTTGCCCAGGACGCCCAACCAGCGCCCGACTCGGGCTTCGGTGCGAATGAAGGCAATGAAATCATCGTCACTGCGAACAAGCGCGCGCAGACGCTGCAGGATGCGCCGGTGGCCGTATCGGTCACCACGGGCGAAACCCTGGAGCGCGCGCAGGTGCGTGACATTCAGGATCTGCAGGTGCTGGTGCCCGCGCTGCGCGTCGTTCAGCTGCAAGGCTCGGCGGCGACCAATTTCTTCATTCGCGGCTTCGGCAACGGTTCCAACAATGTCGGTATCGAACCGTCCGTGGGCGTGTTCATCGATGGTGTGTTCCGTTCGCGCACCGCCTCCCAGCTCAGCGATTTTCCCGATATCCAGCGGGTCGAAGTGCTGCGCGGCCCGCAATCCACGCTGTTCGGCAAGAATGCCTCGGCGGGCGTCATTTCCATCGTGACCAGGGAACCGAGCTTCAGCTTCGGTGGCTCGGCGGAGGCGACATACGGCAATTTCGATGCCCGCGTGCTCAAGGCCTATGTCACCGGTCCGGTCAGCGAATCCGTGGCGGTCAGCCTGGCGGGCGGGCTCAACAAGCGTGACGGCTATGTCCGCGATCTGGGTTTTGGCGGGCGCAATAATGAACGCAACCGCTGGTTCGTGCGGGGCCAGATGCTGTTCGATCCGTCCACCGATTTCCGGTTCCGGGTGATCGCCGACTACGACAAGATCGATGAAAATTGCTGCACCGTGGTCAATCTCCAGTCATCTGCGGCAACGGGGGCGATCCTTTCGCCCTTTATCGGCGGACAGGTGAACGACCCGGCTGACCGTTTCGATGACAAGGTCTATACTAATCGGCCATCGACGAACGAGATCGAGAATTACGGCGTTTCGGTGCAGTTCGATTACGATCCCGGCCCGGTCAAGCTGACTTCGATCACCTCGCTGCGACGTACCAACACGCTGGCGGATCAGGATTCCGATTTCACCAGCGGGCGGTTGCTGGCAACCAATCTGACTGACCAGAACCTGAAAAGCTTCACGCAGGAATATCGCTTGTCCACCAATTTATGGGACCGGGTCGATGCGATGCTGGGGGTGTTCTATATGAACGAACGCTTCAAGCAGCATGGCGAGCTGTTCCTGGATGACCAGTTCCGCACCTATGCCGATCTGCTGGTGCAGGGCGAAAGCGGCGGCGCACTGTCCGTTCCGTTGCTGGAAGCGACCTTTGGCGGGCTGGATGCCGCAGCGGCGATGGATCCGTCGCTGGCCGGGCGTTATCTCGGCACATTCTTCGTTCCCGGAACAGGCCAGAACATGGATTTCCGCCTGAAGAGCGAGTCATTCTCGATCTTCGGCCAGCTCGATTTCGAGGTCACGGACCGGCTGACGCTGACGGTTGGCGGCAATTTCACCAAGGACAAAAAGAAGTTCCGCACCAATGTGATTTCGAGCGATACGTTCTCCTCGGTTGATTTCGAAGCGCCTCAATATGCGCCATTGCGCTATAATCTGATTTATGGCGGGGCGTTGGCGCAGGGGGCGGATGCCACCACCGCCAATGCCATCGCGACGGCCAACATGAACAATCCGCTGGCCAACCCGCTTGGCCCGCTGCGTGCGTTTCAGCTGTTTCCGGCCTTCCTCAATGTCCCCAATGCGGTGGAAGACGGCAAGACGAGCGATCAGGATTTCTCCTACACCCTGCGCCTTGCTTACAATGCGACGGACAACGTCAATCTTTATGCCAGCTATGCGACCGGCTTCAAGGCCAGTTCGATCAACCTGTCGCGCGATAGCCGCCCGCCCGCAGCGATCTTCGGCGCGCTTGGCACTGCCGGACTGATCACCCCGAACCTTGTTGCGGGTACGCGCTTTGCCGATCCCGAGGATTCGCGAGTGATTGAATTCGGGGCCAAGGGCAGCTGGCGCAATTATTCGGCGAATCTTGCCGTGTTCCATCAGGCGATCAAGGGCTTCCAGGCGAACATCTTCACTGGCACGGGCTTTGCCCTGTCCAGCGCGGGCAAGCAGTCCACCTATGGCGTGGAATTCGAGGGACAGGCCAAGCCGATCCGGCCGCTGACCCTTGGATTGTCCATCGTCTGGCTGGATCCCAAATATGACAGCTTCCTGTTTTCCGCCGTGGGCGACCAGTCGGGCCGCCGCCCGCCTGAAATCCCGGAATGGTCGATCACGCTCAGCGGCCAGTGGGACCAGAAGCTGGGCAATGGCGACAATCTGATCCTGCGCGCGGCCTATCACTATGAATCCAGTGCCTGGGCGGTGGAAGGGCTGCCTGGCTTTATCGAACGGGATGCGGCGGGCAATGTGGTGGATTACCAGCCCGCGATTGACGCGGCATCGAAGTTCCGCCGCCAAGTGGACGAGGTTGATGCCTCTGTCACTTATGCAATGGAAAACGGGCTTGATCTGTCAGTCTGGGGGCGTAACCTACTGGACGATCGCTATCTCAACCGGATTTTCGACGCGGTGGCGCAGCCGGGTGGCATCTCCGGCTATCCCAATGTGCCGCGGACATACGGGGTTTCGGCAAGATACAAGTGGTGAACGACACCACACCAATGGGGGGAAGGGGAGCCATCGGCTCCCCTTTTTCGTTGCGGATCGCGTATTTATGTGGTGCCTACTCCGGCACACTGGGCATGAGGAGGGAAATCATGAACTGGATGCTGTTGTCGCTGAAGCGTTATGCAGAGTTTTCCGGCCGGACGTGCCGGATGGAATACTGGATGTTCGCCCTGCTGAACGTCATCGTTGCCTTTGCCGTCCTCGCCGTGATTATGGGCGGGGGCTTTTCAATGGCACAACTGGCTGCCGCCGAAACCGCTCCTGCCGCGCTTGGTCCGCTCGTCTGGCTTGGCTTTGGGGTTCTGGGTCTGTGGTGGCTCGCGATCATTGTGCCCAGCATTGCGGTGACCGTGCGACGCCTGCATGATCGCGACATGTCGGGTTGGTGGTATCTGGGCTTTTTCATCGCCGGATTCATTCCATTCATCAATTTCATCTCGGGCATCGCGTTTTTCGTGCTGATGGTGCTTCCTGGTACGCCCGGCCCCAATCGCTTCGGTCCGGATCCCAAGGATCCCGCCAGTGCGGATGTGTTCGCCTGACAGAACATGCGTGCTACCCTTACGCTCCTGATGCTAGGTTTCGCACTGGCATCGTGCGGCAGCGGCGCACCGTCGCAGGAAGTAAGGGATCGCGAAATTGCGCGCAGCGACACCCTGCCAGTGATGGGTCAAGAGCGACGTGTTGCCGTGATCGCGCAGGGCAGTTTCGACGGAACCGGCCTGGCGGCGGAGCAGCGGTTCGATTCGTTGCTGGAACCGGCGCTGCGCGCGCGCGGCATCAATGCAATCATCGTGCTTCTGCCACCGGGTAAGCCGTTGCCTGTCCCGAAACCCGAACTGATCCTTGCTGACAGCCGCATCTCTGGCACAGGCGACACTGCGGGGGTTCCGGTGCTGCGCCTAGATTCGGCCGGGGCGCTGGCGGGCAAGCCGGACCTTGTGCAAGCCGATGGCCAGCATCCCAATGCGCTGGGCGTGGAAACGCTGGTCGCGGCGGCGGGCAGGCAGGTCGCGGCAGAACTCAGCGTGCAGGCTGTCGGCGAAAAATAAGGTCAGCCTGACTGGGCGTTACCCGCCACGGGCAGTCGCAGCGCGTTCCAGCGCAGCATGCCGCCCGCCAGATTGGCAACCTTGCCGAACCCTTCGCGCTCCAGCATCAGCGCCGCCTGCGCCGAACGTGCGCCCGAACGGCACACCGTTACGACCGGCCGTTCCTTCGCCAGCGCTTCTGCGTGAGCCGATAGCTTGCCGAGCGGCATCAGCAACGCCCCGTCGATATGGCCCAGGGTGCCGTCATATTCATCCGCTTCGCGCACATCCACGATTTGCACCTCGCGCAGATGCTCTTCCAGCCAGCGCGGCGCGATTTCCCAGAAACCGGCGTAAGTGAATGTCAATGGCGCCCAATCCGGGCCGGTAATTGCCGACGCGGGATTGTCGGGCTTGCCGCATTTGAGATTGGCGGGAACGGCGATGTCGATCAGCTTGGGATGCGGCAAGCCCAGATTGACCATATACCCCCGGAAGTCCTCTAGCGTGATTTGCGCCCCCAGCCGGGGATTGAAAGATTTTTCCTCGGCAACGCTGGTGGATGTCGATCCGCGATAATCATGACCGGGATAGAGCAGGCAGTGGTCTGGCAGGGCGAAAATCTTGTCATGGACCGAATGGAACATGATGCCTGGATCGCCCTGCTGGAAATCGGTGCGCCCGCAGCCGCGGATCAGCAGGCAATCCCCGGTAAAGGCCATGCTCTCGTCGTCCAGAACGAACGTAGAGCATCCGTCAGTGTGACCGGGCGTTTCCAGCACGCTGACATGGCGTTGTCCGAACGCCAGCTTCGCCCCTTCCTCGAACGGCACGTCGGCCCCTGCCGCGCCCGATCTCGCCGATATGGCGATCCGGCTGCCCAGCCGGTCACGCATAAGCCAGGCGGCTGTCACATGGTCGGCATGGACATGCGTGTCCAGTGTCATCACCAGCCGCAGGCCAAGCTCGGCCATCAATGCCATGTCTCGCCCGGCCTGTTCGAAGACCGGATCGATAAGGATGCATTCGCGGTTGTCCGGGCAGCCGAGCAGATAGGTGTAGGTGGACGATTGCTGATCGAAAAGCTGGCGGAATATCAGCATTACGCCTCCTCTCGCGGCGATGTTGACAGGTCCTTGATTGCCGATTCCGCGCGCAGCAGTACCACCGGTATCTGGCGGTCTGTCCTGCTTTCATATTCCTGATAGGGTGGATAGTAGGCTTTCATTTGCGCCCACAATCCTTCACGTTCGGCGCCTTCTGCCACGCGCCAGGTGCCTTCGAAGCAGTCCAGCCCGATACGAAACCGGACATCAGGCATTTCGGACAGGTTGAGAAACCACGAGGGGTGGAAATCCTGACCACCATTGGACGCGATGATCATGAATTCATCGCCTGCCCGGTCGTAGATCAGTGGCGTGACCCGCTGCGCCCCGCTCTTTCGCCCGATGGTTTGCAGCAGCAGACAGGTCGTTTTTTCGCCGCCGCCGAACTGGCGACCGTCGATATACTGGGCCGATTCAGGATCAGAGAGATATTGCTGCAGATGTTCGGCAAACCAGGGTTTGAGGTTTGCCATGAATTCGCCGGCGTCAACCATCACACTCTCCTTGTGGCCGGCTGTGCCGACTCTTACTGATTTTGTGCCTGCCGGTGATGCCGGATGACCTCATCGATTACGAAGCGAAGGAATTTCTCGCTGAATTCGGGATCCAGATCGGCCTCTTCGGCCAGTCTGCGCAAACGTTCGACCTGCCGCTGCTCGCGCCCGGGGTCAGCGGGTGGAAGCGCGCTCTTCGCCTTGTATTCCCCCACTGCCTTGGTGATGCGGAAGCGTTCTGCCAGCATGTGAATCAGGGCGGCATCGATATTGTCGATGCTCTTGCGGAATCCGGCCAAGGTCGGATCCTCGGTCGCCTGCGGGGCGGTGTGTGTTGGTTCGCTTGCCATCGCGGCGTAGCTAGCAGGACCATTCCATGCTTGCCAAGCGCAGTTCGTCATCCCATGTGCGCGCGCATGAGTGACAATGTCGTCCCCCTTCATCGCGGCGAAACGCCAAGGGAACCCTCACTGGCGCCCATGCTGGGCCTGACGGCCAGTGCCATGAACGCGGTCAACGCCGTCATCCTCGACAAGATGCAGAGCGAAATTCCGCTGATTCCGGCGCTTGCCGGTCATCTGATTTCGGCCGGGGGCAAGCGGATGCGGCCGATGCTCACCCTCGCGGGCGCCGAACTGGTCGGCTATCACGGTACCCGCCATCACAAGCTGGCGGCGGCCGTTGAATTCATTCACACTGCCACGCTTTTGCATGATGATGTTGTGGACGGTTCGGAAACACGGCGTGGCAAGCAGACCGCCAATATCGTCTTCGGCAACCCCGCCACGGTGCTGGTGGGCGATTTCCTGTTTTCGCGTTCGTTTGAACTCATGGTCGAAGACGGGAGCCTGAAAGTGCTAAAGATCCTCTCGTCCGCTTCGGCCATCATTGCTCAGGGCGAGGTGGACCAGCTTACAGCGCAACGCGAGATCGAGACGAGCGAGGATCGCTACCTCCACATCATCGGCGCCAAGACGGCGGCGCTGTTCGCGGCGGCCAGCCGTATCGCGGCGGTGGTCGCCGAACGGGACGAGGCGGAAGAACGCGCGCTTGACGATTACGGGCGCAATCTGGGCATCGCCTTCCAGCTGGTCGACGATGCGATCGATTATGATTCCGATGCGGCCAGTATGGGCAAGGATCAGGGCGACGATTTTCGCGAAGGCAAGATGACCCTTCCGGTGATCCTGGCATATGCGCGCGGAAATGAGGAAGAACGCCGGTTCTGGCGCGATGCGATCGCGGGCTTCCGGACCGAGGACAGCGACCTTGCTCATGCCGTCAACCTGATCCGCAGGCATGATGCACTCAACGCGACCCGCGAACGCGCCCGTCATTACGCCGAACGCGCCATCGCCGCCCTGTCGATCTTCCCAGATGGCAAGGCGCGCGCGGCGATGACTGAGGCCGCGCTGTTCGCGGTCAGCCGGGGGTATTGAGGGCGCGGGGCATGGCCGCGCTGCCGATCCATTCCGTTCTCTCGGAACTGCTGGCAACGCTGGCCCGGCGCAACTCGGCTGTGCTGGTCGCGCCGCCGGGTGCGGGCAAGACCACAGCGGTGGCCCCTGCTCTGATCGGCGAATCATGGTGCAGCGGCAGTGTCATCATCCTTTCGCCACGCCGGGTGGCGGCGCGGGCGGCGGCCGAACGCATGGCCGAAATGCTGGGCGAAAGACCAGGCGAAACCGTCGGCTATCTCACCCGGATGGACAGCAGGCGCAGCGCCCAGACCCGCATTCTGGTCATGACCGAGGCGATTTTCGTCGCGCAGATCCTCAAGGATCAGGAACTCGCGGGTGTCTCTGCCGTGCTGTTCGACGAGGCGCATGAACGGCATCTCGATTCCGATCTCGGCCTTGCCCTGGCGCTTGAAACCCGGTCGGTTCTGCGGCCCGATCTGCGCCTTGTCGTCATGTCCGCGACGCTGGATGGCGCGCGCTTTGCCGGCCTTCTGGGAGAAGATGGCACCAGCGCAGCCGTGATTGAAAGCGCGGGCAGCGCGCATCCGCTGGCAATCCGCTGGCTGGGCGCACGGCCCGAACTGCGCCTTGAAGACGCCGTGGCAAGTGCGATCCTGACGGCCTGGCGCGAGGAGGTTGGCGACCTGCTGGCCTTCCTGCCGGGCGTCGGAGAGATTGAACGGGTGCGCGAACGGCTGGCGGAAAAGTTGCCCGCCGCGCTGATCCTGCCTCTGCATGGCCAATGCGAACCGGCCGCGCAGCGCGCCGCGATCCGGCGTGATCCGCAAGGCAGGCGCCGCATCGTGCTCGCCACCAGCATTGCCGAAACCTCGCTGACGCTCGACGGGGTCAGCGTAGTGGTGGATTCAGGTGTGTCACGCAGGGCTGAATTTGATCGGGCGGCGGGTGTCACTCATCTGGTCACTACCCGCGCCAGCCAGTCAGCGGCGGCCCAGCGTGCCGGTCGTGCAGCGCGCCAGGGGCCAGGCGTTGCCTATCGACTGTGGGAAGAGGCCGCACATCCTGGCAGGCCGGAATTCGACGCGCCCGAAATGCTGACGGCTGACCTTGCCGCGCTGGTGCTGGCGCTGGCCCGATGGGGCGCGGGCGATCCGGCCAGCCTGCGCTGGCTGGACCCGCCGCCCGCACCCTCGATCGCTTCGGCGCGCCAGCGGTTGAGCGCGCTGGGCGCCCTGGACGGGGAAGGGCGGATCACCCTGTTTGGAGAGCAGGTGGCCGCGCTGCCGATGGAGCCGTGGCAGGCCGCGATGGTCCTGTTCGGCGCCGAGACCGGCGCGGCGGAAAAGGCGGCGCGGCTGGCGCTGCTGTTGCAGGAACGCGGTCTGGGTGGGCGCGGCGATGATCTGTTGCAGCGCCTTTCGCGCTGGGATGCGGAAACCCATGGCCGGGCAGAGGCCGCGCGCAAGCTGGCCCAGAGATGGGCAAAGCAGGCGGTCGCGCTGGTCAAATCCGGTGCCGCCCATCGCGGGCGCAGTGAGGATACTGGGGGGCATCGCATCCCGGCTTCGCTCGCTGTGAACGGCGTTCTCAATCCCGCGCTGTTCCTCGGGCTCGTCATGCCCGACAATATCGCGCGCCGCCGCGATGCGTCTGGCGAAAGCTGGATTTCAGCGGGTGGGCGGGGCTATGTTCTGGATGGTTCCTCGCCGCTTGCGCGGGCGGAATGGCTGGCGATTGGCGATGCGCAGGGCAGCGCGAAGGGCGCGCGCATTACCGCCGCCGCCGTGCTCGAAACGCAGGAGGTCGAACAGGCGCTGGCTGACCGGATCGAAAGGCGTTCGATCTTGCACTGGAATGACAGCGAGCGGCGGGTGGAGGCCCGGCTCGAACGCAGGCTCGGGGCAATCACGCTCGCCAGCGGACCGGATCCGGCACCCGATCAGGCGGCAGTCGCGGCACTGCTGCTGGAACAGGCGCGGACATCGCTTGACCAGCTCCTGCCCGCCAGCCTGCTGGCGCGGGCGCGCCATGCGGGGCTGCACGAACTGGCCTGCGATACGCTGGATGAACGTGCGGAGGAATGGCTGGCGCCGCTGCTGGCGCAGCGCAGGGATCTCGACTTGGACCGGGGCAGGGTGGCGGACGCTGCGCTGGCGCTGCTCGATTGGGATGCACGCCAACGGCTTGACCGGATCGCCCCGCGCGAATTCGCAACGCCTGCGGGCACGCGCCATACCATCGATTATGCGCATGACGGCGGCCCGGCGGTGGAAGTGCGCGTGCAGGCCATGTTCGGGCTGGACCAGCATCCGCTGATCGGCACGACGCCTTTGCTTCTGAAGCTCACCAGCCCTGCGGGGAGGCCCATCCAGGCCACGCGCGATCTGCCGCAATTCTGGCGCGGCAGCTGGCAGGATGTGAAGAAGGAGATGAAGGGCCGCTATCCGAAGCATCGCTGGCCGGACGAGCCCTGGGCCGAAAAGCCGAGTTTGAAGACGAAGAACGCCTTTTCACGCAGCGAAGGTTGAATTAAGGGGCAGGGCATGACCGCACGTATCTATCAGCGCCCGAAGAACGCCATGCAATCGGGCAAGGCCCTCACCGATCAGTGGGTGCTCGAATTCGCGTCTGCCGAAGCGAAGAAACCCGATCCGCTGATGGGCTGGGCCGGGAGCGGTGACACGCAGCAGCAGGTCCGGTTGAATTTCCCCGATCAACAGGCCGCGCTCGCTTATGCCGCGAAATACGGCATCGCCGCGCGGGTCCATGCCACCCCGCCGCGCACGCTGAAAATTCAGGCTTACGCTGACAACTTCAGATAGGTTGCATTTCCGCCTGACCGCCGCCATATGCGCGCCCGGGAGTCGGGTGGACGTTTGCGTTCGCGAACCTGGTCAGGTCCGGAAGGAAGCAGCCACAACGGATTGCGGCGGGTCGCCCGGCTCCTTTTATCCCTGACATTTCCGCTGTGACCGCCTAGTCTCCCATCATGCCCGATTCTACGGATATGTTCGGCGGCGATCCGCCCGAAGAGGAGCGCGAAGAGCCGCAGGCCAGAGCGGCCGAGCTGGAGGCTGCCGGGCAATCCGCGCTGTTTGGCGCGGCGGACCCGGTACCACTGCCACCGGTCCCTACACCTCCGCCCGCAGCGGTGGTTCATGCCGCGCAACCCTATCGCGTACTGGCCCGAAAATACCGCCCGCAGACCTTCTCCGAACTGATCGGGCAGGAAGCGATGGTGCATACGCTGGCCAATGCGATTGCGCGAGAACGGCTGGCCCATGCCTTCCTGATGACCGGGGTGCGCGGGGTCGGCAAGACCTCAACCGCGCGGCTGATCGCCAAGGCTCTCAACTGCGTGGGGCCGGACGGGCAAGGCGGGGCAACGATCGATCCATGCGGCCAGTGCGAACCCTGCACTGCCATCGCCGAAGGGCGCCATATCGACGTGATCGAAATGGACGCGGCCAGCCATACCGGCGTCGACGATGTACGCGAGATTATCGAAGCGGTGCGCTATGCCGCCGTGTCAGCGCGCTACAAGATCTATATCATCGACGAAGTCCACATGCTTTCCCGCAATGCGTTCAATGCCTTGCTCAAGACACTTGAGGAACCGCCTGCGCATGTGAAATTCCTTTTTGCAACGACAGAGGCGGACAAGCTGCCGGTCACAGTCCTGTCGCGCTGCCAGCGGTTCGACCTGCGCCGCATCCCCACGCCTATGCTGCAGGATCATTTTGCCGCCATCTGCGCCAAGGAAGGGGTGGATGCGGAAGCGGACGCGCTGGCAATGATTGCCGCCGCCGCCGAAGGTTCGGTTCGCGACGGTCTGTCGATCCTTGATCAGGCGATTGCTCATGCCGATCTGGATACGGGCGGGACGGTCACTGCCGCAAAGGTGCGTGACATGCTGGGCCTGGCTGACAAGACCACGCAGCGCGAACTGCTCGCTGCCTTGCTGGGCGGTGATGGCAAGGCACTGCTTGAACTGGTGGACAGGCAATATGCGCTGGGGGTGGAGTCGCTGGCGCTGGTGCGCTCGGTCATGGAACTGACGCATCGCATCACCGTCGCCCAGATCGGCGGCAGCGCCGCCGAAGCGCCGACGGCGGAAGAACGTGCGGCGATTGAAGACTGGGCGGGGCGGCTGGGGCCGGCGCAATTGCACCGCCTCTGGCAGCTCCTGCTCAAAGGTTACGAGGAAGTGCGCAATGCTCCGGACCCACTGGTTTCGGCGCAAATGGCGCTGCTGCGCGTCATGCACGCGGCTGACATGCCTGATCCCGGCGCGCTGGCCCGCAAGCTGGACGAGATCGCCGTCAACGGCGTGGAGGCTGCGGTGCCCGGTGCGACCGGTGGTGGGTATGCAGCACCGACTGCTCAGGCATTGGGCGGGGATCCCGCACGCAACTGGGAAGCGCTGGTCGAAGCAGTCGAACGCTGCGGTCTGTTGTTGCTGGGCAGCAAGATGCGCCTGCAGGTGCGGATCGTGGCGCTGGAACCGGGGCGGATCGCCTATGCGCTGGCATCCGGTTTTACTCAGGATCTTGGACCGGAACTGCGCGACGGGCTGTTGCAGGCCACGGGCCAGCGCTGGGAGACAGAGCTGCGGCCCGACGGCGGAATGCCAAGTCTGAGCGAGCACTACAATGCGCGCGTTGCCGAAGCGCAGGCCGCTGTGCGCCGCGATCCGCTGGTGGAAGCTGCCTTTGCCGCCTTTCCCGGTGCCGAACTGGTTGAGGATGAACAGCCCCTGCCGATGGGCAGGCGGCAATGGAATTGAACTTTAAGGAATAATCCCATGAAATCGATGGAAGAGATGATCCAGGCGGCGCAACAGGCGGCGGAGACGATCCAGAAGCAGATGACTGAAGCCCAGGCCAAGCTCGACTCGATCGAGGTGGAAGGGGTGTCAGGCGGCGGCATGGTGAAGATCCGCTGCACCGCCAAGGGGCGCGTGGTGGGTGTGGCGATTGATGACAGCCTCATGAACCCGGCGGAAAAGCAGATGCTCGAAGACCTTGTCGCGGCGGCCTTCAATGATGCGCGCAGCAAGGCCGATCAGGTGAGCGGGGAAGAAATGGCCAAGATGCAGCAGGGGCTGGGCCTGCCGCCGGGCTTCAACCTGCCGGGCATGGGTTGACGCAAGACGGGCTTTGCAGCGCCGCGGGCGGGACGAAACCGCTCAGCCGCCGAAAAACTGGTGTTCGATGAAAATGCGCACACCAAGCCCGATCAACATGATGCCGCCGATGATTTCGGCAGGTTTGCCAAGCCGGTCGCTCGCCAACTTGCCAAGCATCACCCCACCCGCGCAAAGAACGGCAGTAACGATGCCGATTGTCGCGCAGGACAGTACGATCGGCGCGCCCAGCGTGGGCAAGGTCAGCCCTGCCACTGCGGCGTCAATGCTTGTCGCGATGGAAGCTGTCAGCAGCGCCCAGCCGGTAAGCGGTTTGGGCGCATCGCCTTCGGCGCGGCTCAGCCCCTCCCAGGCCAGGCGTGTGCCAAGAAATCCCAGCAGGATCAGCGCGATCCAGTGATCGATGGACTGGATAAGGGAGAGGAACGCAATCCCCGGCAGCCACCCGGCCAGCGGCATGATCGCCTGGGCCAGGCCGAACGCCCCGGCGATGAGCGCAACCCTTGCGGGATTGGGGCGAAAGGCCGCCCCCTGTGAAATGGCCACGGCGAAGGCGTCCATGGCGAGGCCGAGCGCAAGGACAAGCAGCGAGAGAATCATCTGCGGGCCAGTGAGGCGGATCGCACGTCAGGGCAAGTGGTACGCAGTTAACCGGAGGCCTGCATCATTCGTCCTTCATTCCGATAGCGGAATGTCGCCCAGCGGCGAGTCCACAGCTTAACGCAGGCGCCCCATTGCGGGCTTGCCGGTCGATACCCATATTGCCGCCAGACTGGCCGGTGTCGGCCTGAACAGAAACTGATCGAGACTCCATGACCCTGCTTCCGCTGCTCCCGCTTCGTGACATCGTCGTCTTCCCCGGCATGGTCGTGCCCCTGTTCGTCGGGCGCGAAAAATCGGTGGCCGCGCTGGAGACGGCGATGGCTGGCGACAAGGATATCTTCCTGCTTGCGCAGCTTGACCCAGGTTGTGACGATCCGGACCGCGACGATCTTTATGACGTGGGCGTCGTGGCGCAGGTGCTGCAATTGCTCAAGCTGCCCGATGGCACGGTGCGTGTGCTGGTCGAGGGTGGCCGCCGCGCCCGGATTCAGGGGCTGCGCGAGGAACGCGAATTTGTTGTCGCCGAAGTGGAGATGATTGACGAGGAAAGTGTGGCCGGCACTGAAGTGTCCGCCATGATGCGCAGCGTCGTCGATCAGTTTGGCGAATATGCCAAGCTCAACAATAAGCTGCCCGAAGATCTGGGCGAGCAACTGGCCGATATCAGCGATGCCGCGCGGCTGGCTGATACGATTGCCGCCAATCTCAACGCAAAGGTCTCGGACAAGCAGGCGCTGCTGACCGAACCCGATCCGCTCAAGCGGCTGGAAATGGTCTTTTCCTTCATGGAAGGGGAGCTTTCGGTGCTGCAGGTGGAGCGCAAGATCCGCGGCCGCGTCAAGCGGCAGATGGAGAAGACGCAGCGCGAATATTATCTCAACGAACAGCTCAAGGCGATCCAGAGCGAGCTGGGCGGCGGCGATGGCGAGGACGGTGACGAGATCGCCGAACTTCAGGCCAGGATTGACGGCCTCAAGCTCTCCAAGGAAGCCAAGGCCAAGGCGGAAACCGAACTCAAGAAGCTCAAGACCATGCAGCCGATGAGCGCGGAGGCCACGGTCATCCGCAATTATCTGGATGTGTTGCTGGGCCTGCCATGGGGCAAGAAAAGTCGCCTGAAGAAGGATATCGCCAAGGCCCAGGCGATCCTGGATCAGGATCACTATGCGCTCGACAAGGTGAAGGAACGGATCGTCGAATATCTCGCGGTTCAGGCCCGAACCAACAAGCTGAAAGGACCGATCCTGTGCCTCGTCGGCCCGCCGGGTGTCGGCAAGACCTCGCTGGGCAAGAGCATTGCCCGCGCAACGGGCCGCGAATTCGTGCGTCAGTCCCTGGGCGGGGTGCGTGACGAGGCAGAGATTCGAGGCCATCGCCGCACCTATATCGGCTCGCTGCCCGGCAAGATCATTTCCAACCTGAAGAAGGCGGGTACGTCCAATCCGCTGTTCCTGCTCGACGAAATCGACAAGCTGGGCCAGGATTTCCGGGGCGATCCGGCATCGGCCCTGCTCGAAGTGCTTGATCCTGAACAGAACGCCAAATTCCAGGACCATTATCTGGAACTTGATTACGATCTTTCGGACATCATGTTCGTCACCACGGCGAACAGCCTGAACCTGCCCCAGCCGCTGCTGGACCGGATGGAGATCATCCGGCTGGAAGGCTATACCGAGGATGAAAAGCTCGAAATCGCGCAGCGCCACCTGATCCCGAAGCAGGTGCAGCAGCACGGGCTGAAGAAGGGCGAGTTTACGCTGACCGAGGATGGCCTGCGCGATCTGATCCGCTATTACACGCGCGAGGCGGGCGTGCGCACGCTGGAACGCGAAATCGCGCGGCTGGCGCGCAAGAGCCTGCGCAAGATTCTGGAAAAACAGGTCAAAAGCGTCACCATTACGCCTGAAAACCTTGGCGACTTCGCCGGGGTGCGCAAGTTCAAGCACGGTATGTCCGAAGAAGAGGCGCAGGTCGGCGCCGTCACCGGTCTTGCCTGGACCGAGGTTGGCGGCGAACTGCTGACCATCGAAAGTGTGACCACCCCCGGCAAGGGCGAGATCAAGACAACCGGCAAGCTGGGTGAGGTAATGACGGAATCGGTGGCCGCGGCCTTCAGCTTCGTGAAGGCGCGCGCGCCCGCTTACGGCATCAAGCCCTCGCTCTTTCAGCGCAGGAACATCCATATCCATTTGCCCGAAGGCGCGGTGCCCAAGGACGGGCCAAGCGCGGGCGTAGGCATGGTCACCTCCATCGTTTCCTCGCTCACCGGCATACCTGTCCGGCCCGATGTGGCGATGACGGGCGAAGTGACCCTGCGCGGGCGGGTGCTGGCCATTGGCGGGCTCAAGGAAAAGCTGCTGGCCGCGCTGCGCGGTGGCATCAAGACCGTGCTGATCCCCGAAGAAAACGTGAAGGATCTTGCCGAGATACCCGAGAACATCAAACAGGGTCTGGAAATCGTGCCGGTGGCGCATGTCGATGCGGTGCTTGAACGTGCGCTGGTGAGCATGCCGGTCGCGATCGAGTGGAGCGAGGCAGACGATCTGGCGAGCCAGCCCGGCGTCACTGTTGGCGAAGGGGCAGCGGCGACGACCGCTCATTAAGCCTGCTGCGCCGCAGCGAATCGGAAGCTTTCGGAGGCGACTCCGGTCGTGCTGCGCCGTACCAACGGCGCACATAGCCCTCCGCTCGTCGAAAAACTTTGGTTAATTCGCAGAAACCAGCGCTTTTGCGGGCTTTTTGCCTTTGACAGTTGGCACAAAAACCGCTCAATTGCCCTACCGTCTGAGAGGCGATTCCACGACCAGGCAAATCCACAAGGTAGGGGGTTTTTAACACCATGAACAAGAACGATCTGATTAGTGCTGTTGCCGACGCCAGCGGGCTTTCGCGCAGCGATGCCACCAAGGCCGTCGAAGGCGTTTTCGATTCCATCACCAGCGCCCTTTCGAAGGGTGACGAAGTTCGCCTGGTCGGCTTCGGCACGTTCTCGACTGCCAAGCGCAAGGCTTCGACCGGTCGCAATCCTCGCACCGGTGAAACGATGACGATCAAGGCTTCGACCCAGC
>JAURML010000179.1 GCA_030830695.1 Caenibius sp.
AGGCATTGCCCGCCACCGCATTTTCCACCGCCGGAACCAGCAGGTGCAGGCGCAGTTTCAGCCCCGCCTGCATGACGAGCGAGGCGAGGGCGATTGCATGCGCCGCGCCGCCCATATCCTTCTTCATCAGCTGCATGCCCGATGCAGGCTTGATATCCAGCCCGCCGGAATCGAAACATACCCCCTTGCCGATGATGGCAAGGCGCGGCGCGCTGGCATCGCCCCATTCCAGTTCCACCATGCGCGGCGCATGTGCCCGGCTTGCGGCGCGCCCCACCGCGTGGACCATCGGATATTCGCGTTCCAGCGCATCGCCGCGCGTCACTTTCAAGGCGCCGCCATGCACCTTGGCCAGCACTTCCACTTCATGTTCCAGCTGGGCCGGGCCCATGTCTTCGGCCGGGGTGTTGACGAGATCGCGTACCTTGGCGACCGCTTCTGCCTCGGCAATTGCGGCGTCGATCGCGCCCGCCTCGCGCGTCAGCAGGATACGCGGCCCGGACTTCTCCGCATCCTTGCGATAACGGGTGAAGCCATATTGTGCGCATTGCCAGCCGTGCATGGCCGCACCCGGTTCGCCACTGGCACGGACATAGGTGCCAGCGGGCAGCGCTTCGGCCAGCCGGGCCATGCACCAGCTGGCGAGCTGGTCAGGATCTGCCACGCCGCCGACCGCGAACCAGCCTTCGCCATCGGGCACGATCGCGATTTCATTGGCCGCCCCGGTGAATTTCTGCGCATCCAGCGCGGCCCGCTGGGCATTTGACAGCCCTTTCTTCCAGACGGGGAAACCGTCCTTGTTGACGAGGTGCAACGGGGTGGCATCCTGCCCGCGATGGGCTGCAATCAAAGCGTGTCTGAAACTCATGCCCCGCATTCTTGCCGCAGCGTGTGCGCTTAGGCGAGCAAATTCAGCGCAGGCTTGTGCACTCTCGCAATTCGCCGCCCGAATGGCTACATGGCCAGACATGACGCAATATCAGACGATCACTGGCGAAGAGACGGTGCTGCGCGACGGCACGATCAAGCTGCATGGCCCCGAAGCGTTCGAAGGGATGCGCCGCGCCGGACGGCTGGCCGCGGAAATCCTCGATGCGCTGGCGCCCTTCGTGCAGCCGGGGGTGACCACCGGAGCGATTGACGATCTGGTGCGCGAAATGACGCTGGCTGGCGGCGCGGTGCCCGCGACCATGGGCTATCGCGGCTTTGCGCACAGCTGCTGCACCTCGATCAATCATGTGATCTGCCACGGCATTCCGGGCGACAAGGCCCTGAAGGACGGGGATATCGTCAATATCGACGTGACCCCGCTGCTGGATGGATGGCATGGCGATTCCAGCCGCATGTATCTGGTGGGCGATGTGTCGCTCAAGGCGCGGCGGCTGGTCGATGTGACTTATGAATGCCTGATGATCGGGATTGAGCAGGCCCGGCCCGGCGCGCGGCTGGGCGATATCGGCGCGGCGATCCAGGCGCATGCGGAACAGCACCGCTATGGCGTGGTGCGTGAATTCTGCGGCCACGGCCTTGGCCGCCTGTTTCACGATGCGCCCGAAGTGGTGCATGTGGGCAGGAAGGGCACAGGGCCGGAGCTGAAACCGGGCATGTTCTTCACGATCGAGCCGATGATCAACCTGGGCAAGCCATGGGTGAAGATGCTGGCCGATGGCTGGACAGCCGTGAGCCGGGACAAGTCGCTCTCCGCCCAGTTCGAACATTCGATCGGCATTACCGAGGATGGCTGCGAGATTTTCACGCTCAGCCCCGGGGGACTGCACAAGCCGCCTTATTGAGGGGTCACCCCTCCCGCGCCGCCCTTACCGCCGCGCCGCCCGCAAAGGGCGCAATCGCCACCAGCACCAGGCTGATCGCGCCGCACAGGGCAATGCCGCTCGCCCCGCCGGTAGCCAGCGCGCCCGCACCGAAAATCAGGAGAGGCACCGCAAGCGGGATCAGCAGCAGCCCGGCCAGCGCCGCCCCGCCGCGCAGCCCCGCTGTCAGCGCGGCGATCAGCACGCCGATGGCGGCAAGGCCGGGCGTTCCCGCCAGCAGCCCCAGTTCCACCCGCGCCAGCGTATCGCCTCCGATCCCCAGCAGGGCGGAAGCGGGCAGCGCGGCCAGCATCAGCGGCGGGCCGAAACTCAGCCAGTGCGCCAGCACGCGGATGGTGATCACCAGTTCTTCGGCAATGCCGCGCAGTGCCCATTGATCGAAGCAGCCCTGTTCGAGGTCAGGCGCGACCAGCCGGTCCAGCGGCAGGATCGCGGCCAGCAACGCCGCCACCCAGATCACCCCGCCGCCGGTGCGGGCCAGCAGCGGGGCATCCGGTCCCACGGCGAAAGGAAACAGCATCGCCACCGCAAGGAAGAACAGCAGCGGCAGCAGCGGATTGCCGCGCCGCCCGCCTGCCAGCAGGGCAAGGTCGCGCAGCAGCAACGGGGCGATCACGCCGGTCATGGTTGATATTCGCCAAGACTGATCCGCCGCGCATCGGGCAGATCGATCGGCTGGTGCGAGGCGATGATGCAGATGCCGCCACCTGCACAGTGTTCGCCGATCAGCGTTTCGATCAGCGTCACCGCATCTCGGTCCAGCCCGTTAAGCGGTTCGTCCAGCAGCCATATGGGCGCGCCCTGGCCCAGCAGCCGGGCAAAGCCCGCGCGCTTCTTCTGGCCGGTCGAGAGGAAGCGGACCGGCACATCCCGCAGCGGGGCAAGGCCAAGCCGCGCGGCTTCATTGTCGGCCGGCCCATCCAGCCGCTGCCAGAAGCCCAGCGCCTTGCCCAGCGGCTGGTGCGGATCAAGCGCGGGGCGTTCGTCCAGTAGCGCGATTTCGCCGCCCTGGTCCACCTCTCCGGCAAGCGGGCGCAGCAGCCCGGCAAGGATACGCAGCAGGCTCGACTTGCCGATCCCGTTCGGCCCTGCGACATGCAGCGCGTCGCCGCTCGTCAGCGCGAAGGAGAGACCGCGAAACAGCAGCCGGTCGCCCCGCTGGCAGGCGATATCAGTCACGGCGAGGCGGCAGGCTTGCATCGTGGGTTGCGATAAGGGAAAGCTGCGGACCTGCCAAGGAGAGAGCCATGCCTGTGAGACGCCTGCGCGATGCCGAACGCGCCGCCGCGCTGCAGGGGCTACCCGGCTGGGAGCTGAGGGAAGATGGACTGGCGATTGTCCGCCACTTCACCTTTGCTGATTTCAGCGCGGCCTTTGGCTTCATGACGCGGGTTGCGCTGACTGCGGAGAAGCTGGATCATCACCCCGAATGGTCGAATGTGTGGAACCGGGTCGAAATCACCCTGACCACTCATGATGCGGGCGGGCTGTCGGCGCGGGACTTAGCGATGGCACGCGAAATTAACCAGCTCGTGCCGGCAGTCTGATCGACGCCCCTTGTTGCGCGAGAGACTCACGAAATGCATTTCTGGCCGATTGCCGGTATTGTCCTGGCGGTCATCAATCTGTGGACCATGTTGCGGTTCTGGCAGGACAAGTGCCGGGCTGTGCACGGTCAACGGCGCATTCCCGAAAGCGATCTTCTGGGGCTCGCAGTTATCGGCGGCACGCCCGGCGCCCTGATCGCCCGTCAGATCTTCCGTCACAAGACCCGCAAGTAGCCCTTCTCGACCTGTCTCTTGCTGATTGGCGTGTTGCAACTGGGCCTGCTCGTTGGCGCCCTCTATCCTCTCTAGAGTGCCGGGTTGTCGTAACAATGCCAGGTGAAGATGGCCACGGCACCACGATGCGGTCGCCAGGCTTCGGCCATGGCGCGGGCCTGCTTCTCGTCTGGCCGGTTGGGCAAGGCGAAGATGCGATGCAGCCCGGCCTGCACACCCAGATCGCCCGCAGGCCAGATATCCGGCCGGCCTTCGGCGAAGAGCAGATAGATTTCAGCCGACCAGCGCCCGATCCCCTTAATTCGCGTGAGTTCGGCAATCGCAGCTTCGTCATCGGCGGGAAGCGAATCGAATTGGAGTGCGCCGCTCACCACCAGTTCGCACAGCGAACGCGCATAGCCCTGTTTCTGGCGCGAAAGTCCGCATCCGCGCAGGGCATCGAAATCGCTCGCAAGCAGTGCGTCGGGCGGCATGTCCGGCCCCAGCAGCGCTTCCAGATTTGCCCAGACGGAGGCAGCGGCAGCCACGCTGACCTGCTGGCCGACAATGGTGCGCAGCAAGGTCGTATAGCCGGTCGGGCGAATGCGTGGCTCCGGATATCCGGCGCGAGCAAGCGCCCGCGCAAAATCCGGCTCTTTTTCGGCAATGAATTCGAGTGATGCGTGAAGTTTGGTTTTCTGGATGCCCATCGCTCGTTCCGCTTGTCAAATCGATGATAACGGCTTAGCAGCCCGGCCCATTCCCCGACAGGCATAACTAGTTTTGAGGATGATGGTCGATGCCCAAGCTTATTGTAGTCAATCGCGAAGGTGAAGAAACGAGCGTTGATGCGGACAATGGCGTTTCCGTTATGGAAGCGATCCGTGACAACGGGTTCGATGAGTTGCTGGCCCTGTGCGGCGGATGCTGCAGCTGCGCGACCTGCCACATTTTCATCGACCCGGCCTTTGCCGACAAGATGCCCGCGATGAGCGACGATGAAAACGACCTGCTCGACAGTTCTGATCATCGCAACGAAACCTCGCGCCTGTCCTGCCAGATCACCCTTTCCGATGATCTTGACGGGCTGAAGGTCACCATCGCACCGGAAGACTGAGACAGGGCAGGCCTGCCGCCTTTCGCGCAAATCCGTTGCGGAAGGCGGGATCAGGCCTTACCTCTCCCGTCATGACCGCACCGCTAGCCCGCAACAACACTCTCGACCTCATTGGCAACACGCCGCTGGTCTATCTCAAGGGGCCGAGCGAGGCCGCAGGTTGTGCGATTTACGGCAAATGCGAATTTGCCAATCCCGGCGCGTCCGTCAAGGACCGGGCGGCGCTGTGGATCGTGCGTGATGCAGAAGCGCGCGGCGAATTAAGGCCCGGCGGCACAATTGTCGAAGGGACCGCCGGCAACACCGGGATCGGGATTGCCCTGGTTGCAAATGCACTGGGCTATCGCACCGTCATCGTCATGCCCGACAACCAGTCCAAGGAAAAAATGGACACGCTGCGCGCGCTGGGCGCGGAACTGGTGCTGGTGCCGCCAACCAAATTCGCTGATCCGGCGCATTTCGTGCACACCTCGCGCCGGCTTGCCGAAGAAACACAAGGCGCTGTCTGGGCCAACCAGTTCGACAATATCGCCAACCGCAAGGCGCATATCGAATCCACCGCGCCCGAACTGTGGGAGCAGATGGAAGGCCGGATTGACGGTTTCACCTGCGCAGCAGGCACGGGCGGAACGGTGGCGGGCGTGGGTATGGGGCTGAAAAGCCTGGATGAAAAGGTCACCATCGCGCTGACTGACCCGCATGGGGCGGCGCTCCACAGCTATTTCGCCACCGGCGAGTTGAAGGCTGAGGGTTCCTCGGTGGCTGAGGGGATCGGTCAGGGACGTGTGACCGCCAATCTCGAAGGCGCACCGATTGATACGCAATTCCGTATTTCCGACGAGGAAGGGCTGGAATGGGTGGCGCGCCTGTTGCGCGAGGAAGGGCTTTGCCTTGGCCTTTCGTCCGGCATCAATGTGGCGGGCGCGGTGGCGCTGGGCAGGCAGCTTGGCACAGGATCGCGGATCGCCACGATCCTGTGCGACACCGGCTTTCGCTATCTCTCGACGCTTTACAATCCCGAATGGCTGGAGGCGAAGGGTCTGCCGGTGTTCGACTGGCTGAAGAATGATTGAACGCACCGGCCCGTGCCGCGATTGACTGCGCCGCGCGATGCTATAGCTTCTCCGTCATGGTAGAAACACCATATACTGGCCTTCGCATGCCCGAAGACGAACTTGACCCGGCAGAGCCTGCATACAGCAGCGGGCGCGCCGAAGTGATGAAGCGTCTGCAGATCGGGCTGGTCGGGCTGGGCGCGATGCTGCTGATGGTGGCGCTGGCAAATGTGGTGATGGACCGCGCCAAGGAAAGCGATGCGACCACCGTGCCTGAAGCCGCAGCAACTGTGGAAGCCAAGCCCAGCACACCTACCGTCGCCGACCCGCTGGTCGATGTGGGCGTGGTGCCAGAAATGCCCGCTGCCCCCGCTGCCGGGGCGGCCCCGCCAACAAAACCTGCGCGCACTGGAACGACAGGAAATGCGGCTCCGTAACGCCTGCCGGTCAGGTTGGCTTTGCTGCCTGTCGGTCCTGCTCATTCTCGCCAGTCCGGCCACGGCCCAACGGCGCGGGGGCGGTGAGGGGTGCGAACTTGGCCTGTTCGGCAGCCTGCCGATCTATTGGGGCGAGGCAACGGAACTCCCATCGCTGATTGCAGGGGCTGAGCCGCCCGGCTGGGTGCGGCAGGAACTGGAACGCCGTTACCACCTGCGGCTGCTGGACGTGCTTGGGCCATCGCAGGGCGCGGATACGCTGGCAGGCATCCATTCCCTGCTTCTGGCGCAGCCGCGCGCGCTGTCCGGGGTCGAAAATGTCGCACTGGACGATTGGGTGCGCGATGGCGGGCGTCTGCTGCTGTTCGCTGATCCCATGCTTACCGCGCATAGCGATTTCGGGCTGGGAGACCGACGGCGGCCGCAGGATGTCGCGCTGATCTCCCCAATCCTGGCGCATTGGGGGCTGGAACTGCGGTTTGACGAAGATCAGCCAGGGTTCGAGCAACAGGTGCAATTGTTTGACCTGGCTTATCCGGTCGCCCTTGCGGGACATTTCGTCCGGATTGAATCGGCCGGAGAAAGTGCCGCCGCCGATACGCGATGTGAACTGCACGCCGGTGGCCTCGCCGCGCAATGCGCGATTGGAAAGGGCCGGGTGTTGTTGATCGCCGATGCGGCCCTGCTTGACAATGCGCGCGGCGGGGCGGTGGCGGACAGGCAGGCTTTGGCTGCCGTCCTTGACCTGGCGTTTGCCGCGCCGCGCTGACGCGTCACTAGAATGGGTGTTTTCGGGAAAATTGCGGGCGCCTGCTCATGGCGACCCCGGCGAGACTCGTTGAGTCGTTGAATTTCAAAGGTTTTGGTAAACACGAAAGTGTCATTCCCGAGTGTTTTCGGTCGCTGGCGCATGACTTGAAAGTACGATAAATCATATATTTACCAACTTATCCCGTGAAATCCCGCGATTTTCCCTTTTATCCCGGCAAATGCCGGGTTATGAGAAATCGCATCGGACATGAATTTCAGCCGCACTCCTTGGGGGGAGTGGACCGGTCGCGGGCGCGCGACCGGAACGGGGGAGGTTTGCGCCGGTTCGTGGCGGAATTTCAGGCGGGGGTTTTCAAGCGTGGCGGGTGTGCAGCCGATTGGCTATTCGGGACAGGGCTTTTCGCTGAAAGGCGAAAAGGGCCGCTTCGTCCTGCCGCCCGCATTCCGCAAGGCCGTGCGCGAATCGAGCGAGGGGCGCATCCTCTGCCTCGCAAAGCATGATCGCTGGAATTGCCTGACCGGCTTTGGCCTTTCGCGCCATGCCGAATTCGCCGCCCAGCTTGAGCGTGAGGAGGATCTGGCGATCAAGCGCGGCGAGAATTTCGACCGCGATCTGCGTGCGATGCAGCTGTATGGTTTCGTTGAAGTGCCGTTTGACGACAGCGGCCGCTTCGTGATGCCGGAACATCTGGCGGAACTGGGTCAGCTTGACGCCGGGGTCTATTTCCAGGGCGCGGGCAGTTTCTTCACCCTGTGGAACCCTGAAGAGCTTTATCGCATGGGTGCGGGCTGGGAAGGCGCGCAGGCCGCCTGCCGCAAGCTGCAGGCCGATACGCTGGACAAGGGGGGCAGGAAGTGACTGCACCCGGCGCACAGCAAGGCACGGCTGGCGAAGCGCATATCCCGGTGCTGCTCGATGAAGTGGTCGCCGCACTGGAGCCGCGCCCCGGCACCATTCTGGTAGACGCCACCTTCGGCGCGGGCGGATACACCCGCCGCCTGCTGGACGCGGGTGCTACCGTCCACGCTTTCGATCGCGACCCCGATGCGATCGCCGCCGGGCACGACTGGCCTGAAACGGCCGAAAATCCGCCCCGACTCGTGCTTCACCCGCGCCGATTTTCCGAAATGGTCGCTGCCCTCGCCGAAGCGGGAATTGCCCGGGTTGACGGGATCGTGATGGATATCGGCGTGTCCTCCATGCAGCTCGATCAGGCGGCGCGCGGCTTTGCCTTTTCCGCGGATGGTCCGCTGGACATGCGCATGAGCCAGCAGGGGATGAGTGCCGCCGATTTCCTGAACGACGCCGATGAGGGCGATATCGCCGATGTGCTCTATCGCTATGGCGAGGAACGCCAGTCGCGCCGGGTCGCCCGGGCCATCGTTGCCGCGCGTCCGCTGGCGACCACGGGCGAGCTGGCCCATGTCGTGCGCAAGGCGCTGGGTCATCGCCCCGGCGCGCCCAAGGATCCGGCAACGCGCAGCTTCCAGGCCGTGCGCATTCATGTGAACGGTGAACTGGAGGAACTGGAAAGCGGGCTGCTGGCAGCTGAACATTTGCTGGGCGAGGGCGGACGCCTTGCGGTGGTGACCTTTCACAGTCTGGAGGACCGGATCGTCAAGCGCTTCCTGCGCGAGGCATCGGGCAGCCTCGCCGGGGCGTCGCGCCATGTCCCTGCCGCACACCCTGCGTTTGCCGCCACTTTTGCGGACACCCGCAAGCCCGTCCGCGCTGCCGACGCGGAAATCGCCCGTAACCCGCGCGCCCGTTCCGCCACCCTGCGCAGCGCCACGCGCACCGCCGCACCGGCGAGAAGGGAGGCGGCGTGATGTCTCCGCGCGGTTCCTTGCGTTCTGCCGGCTGGATCGCGGTGCTTGCAGCATGCGCCACGCTGTTCGTGGTGCTGACCTTCCGCGTCAACGCGGTGAAAAGCGAAGTCCGCCTTGCCGAACGGCGGATCGTTGCGCTGCAGCAGGAGAAGATGCTGCTGGAAACCGAGTTCGAGACTCGCGCCAGTCAACAGAACCTGTCCAACTGGAACGAGGTGGAATTCGGCTATCGCGCGCCGCGCGCCGCGCAATATCTGGAAAACGAACGTCAGCTTGCCAGCCTGGGAACGCCGCGCGCGGCGGGCGCGCCCGCCCCGATCCGCGTTGCCAGCGCGGAGGTGAGCGATGATGCTGCGCAATCGTTTCCGCGGATGGTCTCGCCCGTGACGGGTCAGGAGTTCGCGGGGGCAGGCACCATCGCCAGCGATATTCGCGCCACTGCCGCGCATGAACGCGCCAGCCTTTCCAGCCAGATCACGCGCAACGCGGCGCGGATCGTTCTCAAAGCCGGTATGGAGGCCGGCGAATGACCGCCATTATGGTGAGCTCCGCGATTTCAAGCGGGCGCAGCCAGCTCGTCAATACCCGCCAGCGATCGTTGATCATGGCGCGTTTGCGCGTGCTGTGGGTGCTGGCGGCGTTCGCGGTGCTGGCGGTCGCTGCACTGTTGCGGATCGCCTATCTGGGCGTGGTCGAGGATGCACCGCGCGGCATGTCGATGTACCAGTTGCTCCTGCCGCCGCGCGGGGAGATCGCTGATCGCAACGGGGTTCCGCTGGCGCGCGCGTTCCCGGCCTATTCGCTGTGGTACAACCCCGCCGCGCTGGACGATGGCGGCGCGCCCCTGGTCAAGTCGCCGCAGCAGGTCGCGCGGGAACTGGTGCGCATCTTCCCTGACATGGACGTCCATGATCTGACCAGGCGGCTCCAGAGCGGGCGCGCCGGCTATCTGCGCCGCCGCGTCCTGCCCGAAGACGCCAACCGGATTCAGGAAATCGGCGAACTCGCGCTGGAAATCCCACAGGAAACCGAACGCTTTTATCCGCAGGGCTCAATGGCTTCGCATGTGCTGGGCTATGTGGCGGCGGACGGGCATGGCCGCGTCGGGATGGAAGCGGTACTGGACAAGGACCTGTTGGACCCGGCCAGGCGCGCGACCCCGGCTGTGCTCTCGCTCGACCTGCGCGTGCAGGGTGCGCTCGAAGAAGAACTGAAGAAGGGCATGCTGGCGACCGAGGCGGTGGGGGCAGCCGGTATCGTGCTGGATGTCGATACGGGCGAGGTGCTGGCGCTTGCCTCGCTCCCCGCTTTCGACCCGAACCGGATCGATGCTGCGGGCCAGCGCAACATGTTCAACCGGGTCACCAACCAGGTCTATGAACTCGGTTCGACTTTCAAGCCGCTGACGGTGGCTGCCGCCATCGATGCCGGGGTGGTTACCGATCTTTCGCGGCGTTATCAGGCGAACCGTCCGCTCGAAATCGGGGGGTTCCAGATCCGGGACAGCCACACGATCGGGGCCAGCCTCAACGTGCCCGAGGCGCTGATCCATTCATCCAATATCGTCACCGCGCAGATTGCCGATGCGCTGGGGGGCAAGGCGTTGAAGCGCACCATGTCGGACCTTGGCATGGACCAGCGGCCCTTTATCGAGCTGCCCGCGCGCGGGTTTCCGATCTGGGCCAGCGGTGACTGGCCCCGCCTGCGCACCATGACCGTCAGCTATGGCCACGGCATTGCCGTGACCCCGCTGCATCTTGCGTCCGCCTATGCGGCGATGGTCAATGGCGGCATCTGGCGTCCTGCCACCCTGCGCAAGGTTGAACCCGGCAAGGCGGCCAAGGGGCGGCGGGTATTCAAGGCATCGACCAGTGCGCGCATGAACCAGCTGCTGAGGATGATCGCGGTCTATGGAACCGGTCGCAACGCCGACGCGCCGGGTTTCAGGGTCGGTGGCAAGACCGGCAGCGCCGAAAAGCCGGGTGCGGGCGGTTACCGCCGCAGCACGCTGGTTTCGACCTTCGCTGCCGCCTTTCCGATGGATCGGCCGCGCTATGTGGTGATCGCCATGCTGGATGAACCGAAGGGAACGGCGGCCAGTTCCTATCAACGCACCGCCGCCTGGAACGCCGCCCCGATCGTGGGCAAGGTGGTTCCCCGCATCGGACCGCTGCTGGGCATCAGGCCCGACGATACCCGCGATATCGACCTGTCCGACCTCAAGCCGCTGGTGCATGGGGGCGTCGAATGAAACTGGCCGAACTGGCGGCGCGTGCGGGCATCCCGCTGGCCACCGGCGTGGACAGAGCTGTGTCGGGATTCGCGATCGACAGCCGCAAGGTCGCGCCCGGCCATGTCTTTGGCGCATTTCCCGGAAGCCAGGTCAATGGCGAGGATTTCATTGCAGCCGCGATTGCCGCGGGTGCCGCGGCCATCGTGGCGAGACCCGGCGCCACGGTGGGCGGCGGGGCGCTGCACATTGCTGACGAAGAACCGCGCCGTGCCTTTGCGCGGCTGGCGGCGGCGTTCTTTGCGCCATTCCCGGAAACTGTGGTGGCGGTAACCGGGACGAATGGCAAGACATCGACAGTTGAAATGACGCGCCAGATCTGGCGCATGGCGGGGCACCGCGCGGCCTCCATCGGCACGCTGGGCGTGACCACGCCTGACGGGTCTGAATATACCGGGCTGACGACGCCTGACATCGCCACTTTCCTGGCCAACATGGGCGGGTTGGCGCGCGAAGGCGTCAGCCATGTCGCTTATGAGGCGTCCAGCCATGGGCTGGCCCAGTTCCGCAGCGAAGGCCCGCCGGTGGCGGCGGGTGCATTCACTAATCTGAGCCGCGATCATCTGGATTATCACGGCACGATGGAAGCCTATTTCGCCGCCAAGATGCGGTTGTTCGACGAAGTGGTTGAGCGGGGAGGAGCCGCGGTGGTCTGCAGAGGGAGCGACTGGGCCAGCCGCGCTTGTGAACACGCGCGCCGGGGGGGATTGCGCCTGTTCACCGTGGGCGAGCAGGCGGAGGATATCTGCCTGCTCGCTCGCGCGCCAACTCAACTGGGGCAGACGCTGGAGATCGCCTATGGTGGCCAGCGGCTGAGCGTTTCGCTGCCGCTGATCGGCGGATATCAGGCCTCGAACGCGCTGGTCGCGGCGGGGTTGGCATTGGTAACCGGGGGCGAGGCCGGGCTGGTCTTCGATGCGCTGTCGCGCCTGCAACCGGTGCGCGGCAGGCTGGAACGTGCCGCAATCACGGCCAGCGGCGTTCCGGTTTATGTCGATTACGCGCATACGCCGGATGCGCTGGAAGCAGCGATCGATGCGTTGCGCCCGCATGTGTCGGGCCGGTTGATCGTCGTTTTCGGGGCGGGCGGCGATCGTGACCCGGGCAAGCGCGCGGCGATGGGCCAGGCGGCGGTGCGCGGTGGCGATCAGGTGATCGTGACGGATGACAATCCGCGCGGCGAAGATCCGGCCCTGATCCGTGCCATGGTGCTTGAGGGCGCAACGGGTGCGCAGGAGATTGCGGACCGGCGCGAGGCAATCGCGGCCGCGCTGGCGGCAGCCGGGGCGGGCGATATCGTCCTGATTGCGGGCAAGGGGCACGAACAGGGACAGATCATCGGACGCGGGCCGGACGCCCGTATCCTGCCGTTTGACGACGTGAGCGTAGCAAGGGAGTGTGCAGCATGAGTGCCAATCCGGCCATCCTTTCATGGCCCGCTGAAAGCCGGGACAAATGGCCGCTTGCGCTGTGGGATGCACCGGCGATTGCGGCCGCGACCGGCGGGCAGGCCAGCGGTGAATTTCAGTGCGCCGGGGTGGAAATCGATTCGCGCGATGTGAAGGAAGGCGACCTGTTCTTTGCGCTGCGCGGCGAGACCACGGACGGCCATCGCTTTCTGGATGCCGCATTCGCCAATGGCGCGGCGGCTGCCGTGGTTGACCGCCCGATCGCGCAGCCGCACGTGCTGGTCGCAGATACCACCCGCGCGCTCGAAGCGCTTGGCCAGGCGGCACGGGCGCGGATGGAAGGCACGGTCATCGGGGTCACCGGCTCGGTCGGCAAGACCGGTGTCAAGGAAGCGCTGTTTGCCGCGCTTGACCGGTCGAGCCGGGGTGCGGCGCATCGTTCAGTCAAGAGCTACAACAATCATGTCGGCGTTCCGCTCAGCCTCGCGCGGATGCCGGTGCGCTCGGCCTTCGGCATTTTCGAGATGGGCATGAATCACGCGGGCGAGATTTCGGCGCTGACCGCGCAGGTACGCCCGCATGTCGCGATAATTACCACCATCGCGCCCGCGCATATCGAAAATCTGGGCAGTGAAAAGGCCATCGCAGACGCCAAGGCCGAGATTTTCGAAGGGGTGCGGCGCGGCGGAACCGCCATCATCCCTGCTGACAGCCCGCATTACCAGCGGCTGCGCCGCCGCGCGGATGCACAAGGGGTGAAAGTGGTGTCCTTTGGCACCGCGCCGCATGCCGATGTCCGTCTGCTTGACAGCGTACCTGCCAGCAATGGCGGTTCGCTGGTCACTGCCGATATGGGCGACCGGCGGATATGTTACACCGTGGCCGCCGCGGGCGAACACTGGATCGCCAATTCGCTGGCAGTCATGGCGGCAGTGCGCGCCGCAGGCGGCGATCTGGGGGCAGCCGGTCTGGCGCTGGCGGAGATGGCCGGGCTGGCCGGGCGCGGCGCACGGATTCGCGTTGATCTGGGCAATGGCCGCAGTGCGCTGATGATCGATGAAAGCTACAACGCCAATCCCGCATCAATGCGCGCAACCCTTGCCCAGCTTGGCCAGACCGAGGCACGGCGCAGGATCGCGGTGCTCGGCGCGATGAAGGAACTGGGCGATTTCACGCCTGGCTTTCACGCCGCTCTGGCTGAACCGCTGGTGGCGAGCGGAGCCGAGTTTGCAGTGCTGGTGGGCGAGGAAATGGATTCCCTCGCGCGCGAACTGGGGAAAGTGAGCGATTCCGCGCTTGGCAAGGCGATTCGCTTCGCCCATTGCCGGGATACCGGCGAAGCCATCCGCGCGCTTGACGAATTCGGGCTGGAAGATGGCGACGCTGTGCTGGTCAAGGGCTCCAATTCGGTGGGGCTGGGCCGGCTGGTCGCCCGTTTCTCAGCCAAGGAGGGCTGATGCTCTATTTCATCGCGCAGTGGCTGGAATTTGAAGGTCTGAGCCGGCTCATCGGATACCAGACCTTTCGCGCCGGTGCGACATTGATGACCGCCCTGTTCATCGGCCTGCTGATCGGCCCCCGCTTCATCAGCATGCTGCGGGTGCGCCAGGGCAAGGGGCAGCCGATCCGCGATGACGGGCCGAAAACCCATCTGGCGAAGAAGGGCACACCCACCATGGGCGGGCTGATGATCCTGGTTTCGCTGGTGCTGGCCATGCTGCTGTGGATGGACCTGAGCAGTCCCTTAGTCTGGGCCTGCATGGCCGTGACGCTCGGCTTCGGGATGATCGGTTTTCTTGACGACTATGACAAGGTGCGCAAATCCAGCCACAAGGGTGTATCGGGGCGGGTTCGCCTGCTGGCGGAATTTGCGGTGGCGGGGGTCGCCTCATGGATCATCGTCAGCCAGATCAGCACCAATCTCTATGTGCCCTTTCTCTCCGGTTGGGTGATACCGCTCGGTCCCTTTTACTACGTGTTCGCGGCCTTTGTGATCGTCGGGGCGGGCAATGCGGTCAATCTGACTGACGGGCTGGACGGGCTGGCGACCATGCCGGTCATCATTGCTGCCGGTACTTTCGCGATCATCGCCTATCTGGTCGGGCGGACTGACTATTCGACTTATCTCGGCATTCCCTATGTCCCGCGCGCCGGTGAACTGGCCATTTTCTGTGCGGCGATCATGGGGGCCTGCCTAGCCTTCCTGTGGTTCAACGCCCCCCCTGCCGCCGTCTTCATGGGCGATACCGGCAGCCTTGCGCTGGGCGGTGCGCTGGGGGCGATCGCGGTGGCCTGTCACCATGAAATCGTGCTGGCGATCGTGGGCGGTCTGTTCGTGCTGGAGGCGGCATCGGTCATCATCCAGGTGTTCTTCTTCAAGCGCACCGGCAAGCGCGTGTTTCGCATGGCGCCGATTCACCATCATTTTGAGCAGCTTGGCTGGGCGGAATCGACGGTGGTCATCCGTTTCTGGATCGTGGCCATAGTGCTGGCCCTGCTGGGACTGGCCACGCTGAAGCTGCGATGATCATCTCTCCCGCCTTCTCCGGAAAACGGTTTGCCGTGCTGGGGCTGGCCCGTTCGGGCATGGCTGCGGCGGAAACTCTGATCCGCAGCGGCGCGCAGGTAACTGCGTGGGATCGGGAAGAGGCGCCGCGCACCGCGCTGGCCGGGCGGGCCGACATCGCCGATCCGGCGGTGATCGAACTGTCTGGTTTCGATGGTGTGGTGGTTTCGCCCGGCGTTCCGCTCAACTCCCATCCCGTGGCTGCGAATGCGCGTGCGGCGGGCGTACCGATCATTGGCGATATCGAACTTTTCGCGCAGGCACGGGCCGATTTGCCATCGCACCGTGTCGCCGGGGTAACCGGGACGAACGGGAAGTCGACCACCACCGCGTTGCTTCACCATATCCTCGAAGACGCAGGCATTCCTTCGATGATGGGCGGGAACATCGGCCTGCCGGTACTGGCGGAGGAACCGCTGGCGGCGGGCGGGGTCTATGTGCTGGAACTGTCCAGTTACCAGATTGATCTTACGCACAGTCTGGATTGCGAGGTTGCCGGGTTGCTGAACATTACGCCCGATCATCTCGATCGCTATGCCGGGTTTGCCGGTTATGCCGCGTCGAAGGGCCGACTGTTCGCGATGCAGGGCGCAAGTCATTTCGCGGCCTTCGGCTGCTCGGATGATGCAACCAGTGCGATTTGCAGCGCCGAAGCCGCGCGGCGCCTTGCCGGGATGGCCATCTGCCTTGAGCCGGATAGCTATGCCGCCATGCAGGCGGACTGGTTCTCGCTTCAAGGCCCGCACAATCTGCAGAACGCAGCCATGGCCATTGCTCTGGCCGAGGCGCTGGGCGTGACCGAGCAGCAATGGCGGCCTGCGCTGGCGAACTTTCGCGGCCTTGCCCATCGCATGGAGCGGCTGTGCACGGCCAACGGTGTCCTGTTCATCAATGACAGCAAGGCAACCAATCCGGCTTCCACGGCGCCAGCGCTCGCTGCGTTTCCGCCCGATCCCGACCCGCGCATTCACTGGATTCTGGGCGGGTTGCCCAAGGGTGAAGACCTTGGCGAATGCGCCAGCCATCTGGGCAATGTTGCCGCCGCTTATACGATTGGTGAAGCTGGGCAGCGGTTTGCCGAATTGCTGGAACAGGCGGTGCCGGTGCAGCGATGCGAAATGCTGGCTGAAGCGGTGAATCGCGCGCTTGCCGCGGCCCGGCCCGGTGATGTCGTGCTGTTTTCTCCTGCCTGCGCCAGTTTTGACCAGTTCCGCGATTACGAGGCGCGCGGCGATTGCTTTCGCCAGCTTGTATCCGTGCTTGTCGGCGGCAGTTGCGCGGCGGATATTGAGCGGGGACGGTCGGCGGCATGACGTCCAGTTCGCCCTCCTTCATCCCCGGCCCGACCAGTCATGCGCGCCGCGGCCATGTTCCGCGCCAGAGCCGCAGGGCGGAATTGCGGATCTGGTGGCGCGAAATCGACCGTGTGCTACTGGCGCTGGTGCTGATCGTCATGGCTATGGGCACGCTGGCGGTGGCGGTTGCCTCCCCGGCGAGCGCGGACCGGCTGTCCAATGCCGCCGAACGCCTGCCCGACCTTTATTTCCTCTGGCTTCATCTGCGCTGGCAGGCATTGGGCCTGCTGGCCCTGCTCGCGGCATCCGCCTTGCCCAAGGACATGGCGCGCCGTGCTGCCATATTGCTGGCGATGGCGATGGTCATCGCGCTGGTGCTGGTGCCTCTTGTTGGTCAGGAAGTGAACGGTGCGCGCCGCTGGCTCAGGCTGGGCGTGGCTTTTCAGCCCTCCGAATTCCTGAAGCCCGCCTTTGCCGTAGCTCTGGCTTGGATCCTTTCGTGGCGGCTGCGCGACCCCAATCTCCCGGTGCTGGCGATCAGCGGCGCGGCGATGGCGCTTGTTGCCGGGCTGCTGATGGCGCAGCCCGATTTCGGATCGACAGTGCTGTTCTTCGGTGTCTGGTTCGTGCTGGTGCTGCTGGCCGACTTGCCTGTCCAGCGCCTTGCCTGGCTGGTCGGGGCGGGGATGGCGGCACTGGCGTCGGCCTATCTGTTCTACGAAAACGCCCGTCACCGCATCGATGCTTTTCTGGGTGGCGGCACCGCCTTCGACCAGGTTGACCTGGCCAGTCGTACCCTGCTGGGTGGTGGTTGGACGGGCACCGGCATGTTTCTGGGCACACGCAAGATGTCACTTCCCGAAGCGCATACCGATTACATCTTTTCGGTCATTGGCGAGGAGTTCGGCTTGCTGAGCTGCGGCTTGATCGTGCTGCTCTATGTCGCGATCATTGCCCGCGTGCTGGTCCGGCTGGTGGAGGAGGAGGATCTTTTCACGATCCTTGCCGCCACCGGCCTTACCGCACAGATCGGCGGGCAGGCGTTCATCAACATCCTCGTCAATCTGCAACTGTTCCCGTCCAAGGGGATGACTCTGCCGCTGATCAGCTATGGCGGTTCATCAACCGTCGCGATCTGCATGACCGTGGGGTTCCTGCTGGCGATCACGCGCCGCAATCCCTATCTTGCCCGCGAAACTTTTGACTGGCGCGAAATTCTTCAGCGCAAGGGAGACGCCCGTTGAGCGCCGTCAACCGCCACTATGTCCTTGCCGCCGGGGGAACCGGGGGCCATCTGATCCCGGCATTCGCCCTGGCGCAGGAGCTGATGGCACGCGGCCATCATGTGGCACTGATAACGGACGAACGCGGCGCAGCCATTCCGGGCAAGCCAGAGGCGCTGACCGCGCATGTTCTGCCTGCCGGGCGGCTGACGAAGAACCCGCTCAGCTGGGTCGGTGGCACCCGCGCCATTCTGCAGGGGCGCCAGATGGCGCTGCGCCTGTTCGAAAGCTTTGAACCCAGTGCCGTGGTCGGCTTTGGCGGTTACCCGGCGTTGCCTGCTCTGTTGGCGGCGACCTCTGCCGGTATTCCCAGTCTGGTCCATGAACAGAACGCCGTGCTGGGCCGGGTCAACCGTCTGCTGGCGCGGCGCGTGAACGTGATTGCCACCGCCTATCCCGATGTGGAACGGCTCGATCCCAAATTTTCAGGCAAGGTGCATCTTGTCGGCAACCCGGTGCGGGGCGAAGTGCTGGCGCTGCGTGACCAGCCTTTTCCCCCGTTTACCGAGGAAGGGCTGCTGCGCGTGTTGGTGACTGGCGGAAGCCAGGGCGCAAGGGTGCTGTCGGAAGTGGTGCCTGATGGGCTGGCGATGCTGCCTACCGCGTTGCGCACGCGCCTCCAGGTGACGCAACAATGCCGCGTGGAAGATCTCGACGCGGTGCGCGCGCGCTATGCCGGGCACGATATTCCTGCCGAGCTGGGCACTTATTTCGAGGATATGGCGAGCAGGCTGGCCGATACTCATCTGTTCATCGGGCGCGCGGGCGCTTCGACCATTGCCGAACTGACGGCAGTCGGCCGCCCCGCGATACTGGTTCCGCTACCAATCGCAACGGACGATCACCAGTCTGCCAATACGGCCGAGATTACCCGTGCGGGCGGCGCGCGGGCGATCCGGCAGGACCGGTTTACCGGCAAGGAACTGGCCAAGCAGATTCTCGCCATGGCGCAGCATCCCGAAACGCTGGCCAATGCGGCTCATGCGGCCTGGAATTGCGGACGGCCCAATGCGGTGCGCGACCTTGCCGATCTGGTCGAAAGCTTCGGCGGGGCACCGCTGATGGATGTGATCCGCATGCAGGGTGAAGCCGTACGCCCTTCCGGGCGTGAGGCGCTGGCGCGTGAAGGTGGCCGGTCATGAAGGGCGTCGCCACTGACATCGGCACAATTCATTTCGTCGGTATTGGCGGCATCGGCATGTCCGGCATCGCCGAGGTGATGCATAATCTGGGTTACAGTGTGCAGGGCAGCGACATCGCCGAAAGCGTTTCGGTGGAGCGGCTGCGCGCTCGCGGCATTCCGGTGCACATCGGGCATGCCCGGGAAAATGTTGATGGTGTTGCCGTGGTGGTCACCTCGACCGCCGTGAAACGCGACAATCCCGAAGTCGCCGCCGCCCTGGAAAACCGTGTGCCGGTGGTGCGCCGCGCGGAAATGCTGGCCGAACTGATGCGGCTCAAAAGTACGGTTGCAGTGGCGGGAACGCACGGCAAGACAACGACGACGTCCATGATTGCCGCTCTGCTTGATGCGGGTGGGGTTGATCCGACCGTCATCAATGGCGGCATCATCGAAAGCTACGGGTCCAACGCGCGGCTGGGCGCGAGTGACTGGATGGTGGTGGAGGCGGACGAAAGTGACGGCAGCTTCCTGCGGCTCGATGGCACAATTGCGGTAGTCACCAACATCGATCCCGAGCATCTTGACCATTACGGCAGCTTCGATGCGGTGAAGGAAGCCTTCGTCGAATTCATTGAAAACGTGCCGTTCTATGGGGCGGCGGTGTTGTGCATCGATCATCCCGAAGTGCAGGGCGTGATCTCCAGGGTCAGGGACCGCAGGGTCATCACCTATGGCTTTTCGGCACAGGCCGATGTGCGCGGCGAAAGGATCACACCGTCTGCGGGCGGCAACGGATTTGACGTTGTGGTGCGCGAACGCGATGGCAGCCACCGCCGGATCGAAGGCATCGTGCTGCCAATGCCGGGGCGGCACAATGTCCAGAATGCGCTGGCGGCCATTGCCGTGGCGATCGAGATGGGCTGCGACGATGCGGTCATCCGCTCAGGCTTTGCCAAGTTCGGCGGGGTCCGCCGCCGCTTTACCCGCGTCGGTGAAGTGGCGGGAGCCACCATCATCGATGATTATGCGCATCACCCGGTCGAAATCCGCGCCGTTCTGGCCGCCGCGCGCGAAGCGGCGCAAGGCCGGGTGATCGCGGTGGTCCAGCCGCATCGCTACACCCGGCTGCGCGACCTGATGGACGAGTTTCAGAGCGCGTTCAACGATGCTGACATCGTGTTTGCCGCACCTGTCTATCCCGCCGGCGAACAGCCAATCGAGGGGGTGGACGCGGATACGCTGGTTGCAGGGCTGAAGGCGCGTGGCCATCGCGCGGCCAGTGCCATTGCCGGACCGGAAGAACTGGCGCGCCTGCTTTCGGACGAGCTGAATGCTGGCGACATGGTGGTCTGTCTGGGAGCGGGCGACATCACCCGATGGGCGGCCGGGCTGGCCGCTGCGACCAGCGCTTTCCGGGAGGCAGGGGCATGAGTGTGGGCCAGTATGGCGACTGGCAGATGCGAGGCGAAAGCGTCGCGCCCGGCGCGATTGCGGCCGCTCGGGTTCGCGGCAAGCTGACCGAGGGCGCGCCGCTGGCGCCGCTGGTCTGGTTCAAGTCGGGCGGCGCAGCGGACTGGCTGTTCGAACCCGCCGATGTTGAGGATCTGCGCGCATTTCTTGGCGAGCTGGGCGGCACCGTCCCGGTGATGGCGCTGGGTCTGGGCTCCAACCTGATCGTGCGTGACGGCGGTGTGCCGGGCGTGGTCGTCCGCTTGGGCAAGCCATTCGCAGGCGTGGAGGCGGAGGATGCCGTCACCCTTCGTTGCGGCGGCGGGGCGAGCGGCATTTATGTGTCTTCGCGCGCGCGCGATGCAGGGATCGCCGGCATGGAATTCCTGCGCGGCATACCCGGCACGGTGGGCGGTTTCGTGCGAATGAACGGCGGCGCCTATGGCCGCGAAGTGGCTGACATACTGGTCGATTGCGACGTGGTCATGCCCGATGGCAGCCTGATTACCCTGCCCGCCTGTGATCTTGGGTTCTCGTATCGCCATTCCGCATTGCCCGATGGTGCGATCGTGGTGGCCGCGCGGTTTCGCGGTTCGCTTGGCGATCCACGCGCGATCGGTACGGAAATGGACCGGATCGCCGCCGCGCGCGAGGAAAGCCAGCCGCTGCGCAGCAAGACGGGTGGTTCGACTTTCAAGAACCCGGAAGGGGACAAGGCGTGGCGGCTGGTTGATGCGGCGGGCTGTCGCGGGCTCGCTCTGGGCGGAGCGCAGGTGAGCGAGAAGCACACCAATTTTCTGATAAATACGGGCGATGCCTGCAGCGCTGATATCGAAGCGCTGGGCGAAGAGGTGCGGCGCCGGGTGCAGGCAAGCCAGGGCATCGATCTCCAGTGGGAAATTCAGCGGGTGGGAAGGCCTTGAGCGGATTGTCGAAACTTCATGTTGCCGTGCTGATGGGCGGCTGGTCCAATGAACGGCCCGTTTCATTGATGAGCGGGGAAGGCGTGGCCAGGGCGCTGGAAAGTCGCGGACACAAGGTGACGCGCATCGACATGGGACGCGATGTGGCTGCACGCCTGGCCGAAGCTGCGCCTGATGCGGTTTTCAACGCACTGCACGGGGTGCCGGGCGAAGATGGCAGCGTGCAGGGTATGCTTGACCTGATGGGCTTGCCTTACACTCATTCGGGGCTTGCGACCTCGGTCATCGCGATTGACAAGGAACTGACCAAGCAGGCGCTGGTGCCGCACGGCATCCCGATGCCGGGCGGGCGGATTGTGGCCAGCGAGGAACTTTACAATGAGGATCCTCTGCCGCGCCCCTATGTGCTGAAACCGGTCAATGAGGGGTCATCGGTGGGCGTCGCCATCGTTACCGAGACCAGCGATTGCGGCAACCCCATCCGCCGTGATGCAAACGGGCCCTGGCAGGAATTTGCGCAGCTTCTGGCCGAACCTTATATTCGCGGGCGTGAATTGACCGTGGCGGTGATCGCCGGGCCGGACGGCGCGCGGGCGCTGACCGTGACTGAACTGGTGCCGAAATCGGGCTTCTACGATTTCGAGGCAAAATATACCGACGGCATGACTGAACATGTGTGCCCCGCCAGTATTCCGGAAGAGATCGCCGCTGCCTGCATGGACTATGCGCTGCGCGCGCACCGGATTCTGGGTTGCAAGGGCACCAGCAGGTCCGATTTCCGCTGGGACGACGAACGCGGCGTGGACGGCATTTACCTGCTCGAAACCAATACCCAGCCCGGTATGACCCCGCTCAGCCTCGTGCCGGAACAGGCCAGATATTGCGGCATGGACTACGCCGATCTGGTCGAAGCCATCATTGCCGATGCGCTGGCCGGGCGGGATCCGGCGGGGGGCGCGGCATGAGCCAGACGATCAAGCGCAAGGGCCGCAGCGTGCGCCGTGCGGCCGCAGCCAGGGGCACGGCGCGCAAGGTCGACAAGGCCAGGCGCAGCACCGGTTCCGTGCTCGACCTGGCGATGCGCTGGTCGCCATTCACCGAAGAACAGCTGCACCGCATCTTCCTGGCGATCATTCTTGGCGCCGCCGCCGCGCTGGCATGGCTGGTCGCCAGCTTCGCCGGGGTTCCGGCGCTGGCCAACCGGCAGTTGGCGATCTTTGCCGATGATGCCGGGTTCGAGGTGCAGCGAGTGGAGGTGCGCGGCGTCGAACGGATGAACGAGCTCAAAGTGTACGAGCGCGTGCTGGGCCAGCGTGACCGCGCAATGCCGCTGGTCGATGTCGAGGCGCTGCGTCGCGACCTGTTGTCGCTCAGCTGGGTCAGCGATGCGCGCGTCTCGCGCCAGCTGCCTGATACGCTGGTCGTCGATATCGTCGAGCGCGAACCGCATGCGGTGCTGCAAAAACCCGGCCGGCTAGTCTTGATTGATCGCACCGGCCACGAACTTGAACCGGTCTCGGCCGCCAATGCCAAGGGCATGCTGCGCGTTTCCGGCCCGGGCGCGGCGCGGCAGGTGGAGGCGCTGGCCCGGCTGCTCGATGCCGCCCCGGCCCTGCGTCCGCAGGTGAGCGCGGCCGAATGGGTCGGCAACCGCCGGTGGAATCTTACTTTCAGGACTGATCAGGTGCTGGCGCTGCCACAGGGTGAAAAGCAATCTGCATCCGCGCTGGTGTCCTTTGCGCGGCTGGACGGTGTCAACCGGCTGCTTGGCGGTAAGGTGGCGACATTCGACATGCGCGCGCCGGATCGCATCTACATGCGCATTCCAGGCCGCGCGCAGGAAGAGCTGAAGGCTGCGCAGGCAGCCAAGGAATAGGAGCAGGAAAATGGCCTCACCACCCAAGATTTCCTGTCTCTTCGGTGCGGTAAACATCGGCTCTTTTCGCGTTTCGGCGATGGTTGCCGGGCTTTCCGAAACCGGTGAAATCGTGGTGCTTGGTTCGGGTCACCGGGCCTCGCAGGGGGTCAAACGCGGTTATGTGACTGACATGGCCGCGGCAACCTATGCTGTGCGCGACGCGATCGAACGGGCGGAACGCATTGCGGGCACCAGCGTTTCGGACGTCTGGGTAGGCTGCACCGGCGCCGGGCTGTCGAGCAAGATCGAACGCGCGGAAATCGACATTGGTGGCCAGCGTATCGACACTGCGGATATCGAACAACTGCTGCTCTCGGCGCGCGATGCGATCCGCCCGGACGGGCGCACGGTGCTGCATGCACAGCCTGCGCATTACACGCTCGACGGCGCGCATGGCGTCGCTAACCCGCGCGGGCTACATGCCAAGGTACTGGGCGTGGATATCCATGTCATGCTGGCCGAAGGCGCGCCCATCCGCAACATTACCGAAGCCGTGCAGAACGCACATCTGGATGTCGAAGGGGTGGTTGGTTCGGCAGCGGCGACGGGCCATGCCTGCCTGACCCCGGAAGAACGCGAACTGGGCGTGGCGCTGGTGGAAATCGGCGGGGAAGTTACCAGCGTTTCCCTGCATATGGCGGGCATGCTCGTTGGCCTGAAGACGATTCCCATGGGATCGGCAGAGATCACGGATGCCATTGCTTCAGCGTTCGGGATTCGCCGTTTTCAGGCTGAGCGGCTGAAATGCGTTTCGGGTTCGGCCATCGCCAGTCCCACAGACCATCGCGAGATGATTCCGGTCAACGGACCGGGCGATGGCCAGGAAGGGCCGGTGGCACGTCATGCGGATGATCGCAACCGCATTCCCCGGGCCGAGCTGATTTCGGTCATCACTGGTCAGCTTGATCATCTGATGAAGGAAATTTCACGCGAATTGAAGGAGATGGGCTATGCGGGACCGCGCGGCCAACAGGTCGTGCTGACCGGCGGGGGTGCGGAACTGGCGGGGATCGCCGATTACGCGCAGAATGCCCTGGGCAAGCCGGTGCGGATCGGGCGCCCGCCGGCGCTCAAGGGCTTGCCCGAAGCGCATTCCGTGCCGGGCTTTTCGACCCTTGCCGGGTTGGTGCTCTATGCCGCGGCAGACCCGGTGGACATCCGCACGATCCATTCCAACGTGCAGCAGACGATCCGGCCTACGGGCCTCGCCCTGGCGGGGCGGGTTTACCGCGCGCTTAAGGAATATTTCTGAAATGCATGATATGCATTCGCCCCTATCACCAGCCTTGTGGAAAAGGTGGTTAACCTTGCGTTGGGTGGATTCACTTTTTGGCAAAAGTCGCCTTAACTGTCCTATTAACGTCTTACGCCTCGCGGAGAGAGCACCATGAGCATCAATATCGGCCCCCCTTCGGTTGAAGAACTGCGCCCTCGCATCACCGCTATCGGTGTGGGCGGGGCGGGTGGAAACGCCATTGCCAACATGATCCAGGCCGAAATCGAAGGCGTGGATTTCATCGTGGCCAATACGGATGCGCAGGCGCTGAACACCTCGCCCGCCGAATTGCGTATCCAGCTTGGGCCAGACATTACGCAGGGCCTGGGCGCCGGTTCGCGCCCCGAAGTGGGTCGTGCGGCTGCTGAAGAGACATTTGAAGAGGTTGAACGTGCACTTGACGGTGTGAACATGGTGTTCATTGCCGCAGGCATGGGCGGGGGTACCGGTACGGGTGCGGCTCCGGTCATTGCCGAGGCGGCGCGCCGCAAAGGGGTGTTGACCGTAGGTGTGGTGACCAAGCCGTTTCTGTTCGAAGGGACGCGCCGGATGCGCGCCGCCGAACAGGGTATCGAGGAGCTGCAGAAGCATGTCGACACGCTGATCGTCATTCCCAACCAGAACCTGTTTCTGGTGGCGAAGGCGGAAACCACCTTTAAGGAAGCGTTCCAGCTGGCGGACGAGGTGCTGCAGCAAGGCGTTCGTTCGATCACCGACCTGATGGTCATGCCTGGCCTCATCAATCTCGACTTTGCCGATGTTCGCTCGGTGATGGGTGAAATGGGCAAGGCGATGATGGGTACGGGCGAGGGCGAGGGCGAAAACCGCGCGCTCCAGGCGGCCGAACATGCCATTGCGAACCCGCTGCTGGATGGGGTTTCGATGCAGGGCGCCAAGGGGGTCATCATTTCCATCATCGGCGGCGAAGACATGAAGCTGCTCGAAGTGGATGAAGCCGCCAATCACATTCGCGAACTGGTCGATCCCGAAGCGAACATCATCTGGGGGTCGGCTTTCAATCCCGATCTTCAGGGCCGAATTCGCGTTTCGGTGGTGGCGACCGGCATCGATCAGAGTGTAGTGTCGGCAGAGGAAAGCCCCCGCGCGCTCAATCTTTCCGCGGGCCGTGCGCCAAAGCGGCCGGTTCTGCCCCTGCCGACTGAGGCGGAACTTGCCGAAGACGTTTCCGATGTCGGCACAGCTTACGAGTTGGAGGCCGCGCCGGCGCCCGAACCGCAGCCCTATGAACCGGCGATTCCGACGGGCATGCCCGCCCCTGCCGATGACGATGGCTATGGCCACACTGCGCATGATGCAGGCTATGGCGACGAAGACGCGGAAGACGAGGATGAAGGCGCAGCGGCGGAACCTTTCGAACTGACTCTGGAACTCAGCGGCGACGATGAGGAAGAAGAGTATGACGAGGACGAGATCGGCCGTGAAGACGGCACCGCATCGCTCGCCGGTATCGGCAATGACGGTCTGCTCAAGGATGCAGACCGGCTGGCCGAAGATGATGCGCCCCTTTCGCCCATGAGTGGCCGCCGCCGTGGGCTCCTTGCCGGTGCTGGCGAAGCCGCACCTGCGGGTGACGCATCCGGTGGCGGGGCAAGCGCCTCGCCAGCGGTCGGCAGCACACTGTTTGAACGCATGGCCAATCTTTCCCGCTCGACCCGTGAACCCGATGAGGGCGAGGAGGAGAGCGGTTCCGCGCTCAATATCCCGCGGTTCCTGGGGCGTCAGAACAACCAGTAAGCGGACCCGGCGGCCGGGCGACGCCGGTTGACGGCGTTCGCCTGCCGTTCAGGTGAATGGACCTAGAAATGTGTTGGTCAGGGATCGGGTCGCTTCCTCCCATGCCAGGCATGTGCGACTGATCGCTTTGCGAACAGCTGAGAGGATCCTGACCTTGCCAGCCAAAACCCGATTTTGCAACGCTCTGGCTTTCGCCATCTGGGGTTCCCTGTCCATCGCGCATTCCGCGTGGGCGCAGGGCGCGGGGTCTGTTCCGGTGGTTCAGCCATTGCCGCCACCGCAGGTTGCGGATCTGAATGGCGCGCTGCGGCGGCTGGCAAGCAACCCCCAGGATGTGACCGCGCTGATTGATGCCGGTCATGCCTCGCTCGCCCTCGATGATGTCGATGCGGCGGTCGGTTTCTTCAGCCGCGCTGAAAACCTCGCACCTGGTGATCCGAAAGCAAAGGCAGGGCTCGCGGCGGCCTATGTGCGCAGTGAAAATCCCTATGACGCGATCCTGCTGTTCGAACAGGCGCAACAGGCCGGGGCCAGCCTGAACGACGTTTCCGCAGACCTCGGGCTTGCCTATGATCTGGTCGGTGCGAATGAGCAGGCACAGGCCTATTACCGCAACATCCTGTCGCTCGGCGCAGATGCGGAAGTTGCGCGAAGGCTGGCGGTCAGCCTTGCAATCACTGGTGATCGCTCCGGGGCGGAGGCGGCGCTGCGCCCCCTGCTGGAGCAGCGAGATCTCGCGGCCTATCGCGTCCGCGCATTTGCGCTGGCGATCATGGGCGACGCCAAGGGTGCGCTGGAGATCGTCAACGCGGTCATGCCCGCCGAAATGGCCGGAAAACTTGCGCCCTATATGCGTTACATGCCGCGCCTTACGCCTGCACAACAGGCAGCGGCGGCGAATTTCGGCCATTTCCCGCGCACCGCCGACATCGGCCGCGATGATCCCCGGGTCGCTCGTTTCCAGGGCAAGGCCGTTTCGCCGCGCGGTGTCGATTCTGCACTCGTCCCGGCGGGTGAACCGCTGGGCAGAGGCGCGATTGCCGATGCTGTCGCGCCGAAGGCTAAGAAGAAGAAAGACAAGGCAAAGCCGTTCCAGGATGCGGCACTCATTGCAAATGCTTCACCGGCGCCTGTTTCCCCGCCCCCGCCGCCGCCGCCCTCGCGTGTGGCCACTCAGGATGCCGCGCCGGTCGCGCGGATCGAACGGCTCGAACAAGCGGCAGCGCAGGCCCCGGCTGCCGCCAATCCCTTGGCTCGACCTTCATTTTCCGCCATTTCAGCTGCGCAATCCGGGGCCGGGCAGGACCGGTCGAAACCCGCACCGCAACCCCGACCGCCCCAGGCCCAACCGCCCCAGGCTCAACAACCCCAGATGGGGCCGGTGCCGACCCCTTCCTTCGATCTGGCCGGTGTGGACGGAAGCCGCAGGGTCGAACCTGCCGCTGCCTTGCCAGTACAGCCGGACGTGGCGGCAGCGGTCTTCGCGCCGCTCGCCAGCATCGAGTCGATCCCGGCGGTTGAGACCCCGGCAGCGACCGCCAGTGTTGCACCGGCATCTGCGCCGCAGCCTTCGGCGGAACCTGCGCCAGCGCCCAGCGTTGCGGATGCTTTTGCCGATTTTGCCGTGCCTGCAGCGCCTGTGCGGCCGGTCGCCGCCGGTGCGGTCGATATCACCCGCATCAAGCCCAAGCGGGAAGAACCGCCTGCGCCCAAGGTCGACGAAAAGCCCAAGCCGCCCGCGCACCCCAGCCGGGTCTGGGTTCAACTGGCGACCGGGCGTGATCTCAAGGCGCTGGGGTTCGACTGGCGGCGTTTCACCCGGAAGGCGGCTGATCCGCTTAAGGGGCGCAAGCCCTTCTACACCCGCTGGGGTCAGGCAAACCGCCTGCTGACTGGCCCGTTCGATATGCCCGCCGCGGCGACGGCCATGGTGAAGAAGCTGAAGGATGCGGGGGTCGATTCCTTCACCTTCACCAGTGATGAAGGGCAGGAAATCAGCCCGCTCGGTTCTGCGAAGTGAGGCGGCGGAGCTGTTTCCAGCGCTTTTTCACAGCTTTTGAACAGGCTTGTCGAGTTTTGCCCAATGCCGCCACCATGCTCCATTGCGCCGCAGGGCGCTGCGGGCGCATCGATGCGGACATGAGATCGATAACAGGGCCTGCGGGATGAGAGTGAACGAGCCGGAATTTGAACGGGATGACGATGCCGCGCCCGTCGATATGCTCGTCTCGTTGTTCGAGGCGCGCGGATGGCCTTGCGAATATGTGGCTGATGACGAGATTTCCGGCGAAATCCAGGGTAGCTGGGCCAATTACCAGCTGCGCGGTATCTGGCGCGCGGACGATCATGTGCTGCAGCTCCTGTGCCTGCCCGAAGTGCGCGTGCCGCCGGGCAAGCGCGCCGCCGTGGTGGAACTGCTGGCGCTGGTCAATGAACAGCTCTGGCTTGGCCACTTCGACATTTGGTCCAATGGCGGCGTGCTGCTTTACCGGCACGGAATCATGCTGGGCGATGATGGGCTGCTGAGCCTTGGCCAGGCGCAGGCGGTGGTCGAAGCTGCGGTCAATGAATGCGACCGTTTCTATCCTGCATTCCAGTTCGTGTTGTGGGGCGACAAGAGTCCGACAGAAGCGTTGGAAGGGGCGATGGTGGACGCAGCGGGCGAAGCGTAGACTTTGCCTGTTTTCTGCGGCAGAGCGTGGACATGACATTCCAATCCATCCTCATTGCCGGGTGCGGCAATATGGGCGGCGCCATGCTGCAAGGCTGGCTGGCCGGTGGCGTGAATCCGGCGCGGTTTGCGGTGCTCGACCCCGCGCTGCCTGCCGCGCCAGACGGCGTGCGCCTTTATCGTGATCCGCCATCCGGCCCGGTTGACGTGCTGCTGCTGGGTATAAAGCCGCAGCTGTTCGATGCGGTCGCCCCGGGGCTGGTCGCTCTGGCAGGTCCGCAAACCCTGGTCCTGTCCATCATGGCAGGGGTCGAACTTGGATCGTTGAAGGCCCGTTTCCCCGATGCGCGCGGGGTGGTGCGGATCATGCCCAATCTTGCCGCTGCGCTGGGCAAATCGCCTGTGGCGCTGGCTGCGCTGGGGCTGGAAGCGGAGCTGCAACAGCAGGTGAGCGCTTTGCTCGCGCCGTTGGGAACGCCTGAATGGCTGCCCGAAGCGCAGTTCGATCTGGTGACCGCGCTGGCCGGGTCAGGCCCGGCCTTCGTCTATCGTTTCATTGATGCGCTGGCAGCGGGCGCGGCTGCGCTGGGGATGGAGCCAGGTCAGGCGCAGCGACTGGCGCTGGCGACGGTGGAAGGCGCGGCGATGCTGGCAGCCTGCTTCGCTGACAGTCCGGGGGAACTGGCGCGCAAGGTCGCCAGCCCCGGCGGCACGACCGAGGCAGGGTTGAAGGCGCTGGACGAAGGCGGGGTGCTGGGCCGTCTGGTTGAACAGACGCTGCGCGCGGCGCGCGATCGCGGCGCTGAAATGGCAGCTGCGACGCGGGGCGAAGGCGCGCAACAGTCATAATTCGTGAACCTTGCGCGGCCAGTATCTGCCGATGACTGATTTTGGAGCGATTCGTTCGGGTTTTCCTTGAAATCCGCAGCAATCATCGCGATATTTCACCCAGTTCGGCCCGATAGGGAGGCCGGCCACAGGAGATTGGATCAAATGGCAAACTGGAACGAACCCCGGCCCGACCTGACGGGCTACGGCGCGTCCCCGAGCCTTGATGGCCGCACAGCGGGCCGCGCCGGCTACGACATGGGCCTGCGCAAGCATATGCTGTCGATTTACAATTACATGGCGTCGGGCGTGCTGCTTTCGGGCATTGTCGCGCTGCTCACCGCCAGTTCCGGCACGACTCAGGCGATGATCGGTTCACCGCTGATGTTCGTGGTGATGCTGTCGCCGCTGGCGATCGTGTTCGCGATGAGCTTTGGTGCGAACCGTTTTTCTGCGGGTACGCTGCAGATGCTGTTCTGGGCCTTCGCCGCGCTGATGGGTGTGTCGCTGTCGACGATTTTCCTCGTCTACACGGGTGGGTCGATTGCGGCCACTTTCTTTGCCACGGCTGGCGCGTTCGCGGGTCTCAGCCTGTTCGGTTACACCACCAAGAAGGATCTGACGGGCTTCGGCAGCTTCCTGATCATGGGGGTAGTCGGCCTGCTGATCGCCAGCCTGCTCAACATCTGGTTGCAGTCGCCGGGCCTCTATTGGGCGGTGAGCTTCCTTGGCGTGCTGATCTTCGCGGGTCTTACGGCCTATGACACGCAGCGGCTGAAGGCGCAGTATTACCAGCTGCAGGGCACCGATTTTGCCGGCAAGGCGGTGATTCTGGGCGCGCTCAGCCTCTATCTGGACTTCATCAACATGTTCCAGTTCCTGCTCAGCTTCATGGGCAACCGCGACTGATCGCGAAAACAACGTCCGGTCGCATGCCGGAATCCTTCTGTCGTGCCCGGGATGCGGTTTTCGTGTCCCGGGAATTTTCTTTGTCCGGCAGAGCAGTTAGAAACCCTTAAGCCTGTGTAAAGCCGATGTGATGAAGGATTGCATCGCGTCTGCATGAGGAGGGGCACGGCAATGACGATGAATGCAACCATGCGGATACGCGCAATCCTGGCCGGCACGGCGCTGGCTGCGATTGCCGCCTGCACGGCGCCCCCGCCGCCGCCCGCGCCGGTCGCCATCCCCTCGCGCCCGCAGCCGCCGGGCGGCGCGTCACCCAGCTTCACCGTTCCGCCGCGCGACATGTATGGCATCCGCCAGACGGTGAACACGAACCTCAGCGGGGTGGAGAAGAGCTGGAACATGCGTTCAGCCTTCACTGTCGCGGCGCTGAACTGCCTCAATCCGCAGCACGTAGCGATCCTGCCCGCATACAAATCCTTCATCGAAACGCACAAGGCGGGGCTGGCCCGCATCAACCGTTCAGTGGAGCAGGAATGGCGGGAGAAGACCGGCTCTGGCTATCAGCGGGCACGCGATACCTATACGACCCAGGTCTATAATTATTTCGCGATGCCGCCGATCCTGCCGCGCTTTTGCGATGTCATGACCGAGATCGCGATCCA
>JAURML010000180.1 GCA_030830695.1 Caenibius sp.
AATGGTATGTGATCGCGAAAGGCTTCAAGGGGCGCGGATAGCGCCCCTTGTCAGCATGTCCGCACCGCTTAGTGAGCGGGGGCAGCTTCCGCCGGTGCCGCTTCTGCTGCTTCAGCGGGAGCCGCTTCTTCGCCACCTTCAGCCGGCTTCGCTTCCACCGCAGGCAGCGGCAGGTTCGAACCCTGCGTGTTGAGCCATGCGATCAGATTCGCGCGATCTTCGGCCTTGCCGAGGCCCGCAAAGCTCATCTTCGTGCCGGGGGCAAAAGCCTTGGGGCTGGTCAGCCACTGGTCAAGCTTGGCGAAATCCCAATTGCCGCCAACGCCGGACAGTGCACTGGAAAAAGCATAGCCACCGACGCCCTTGCCAACCGCTTCGCCCACGATAGCGTGCAGGTTGGGGCCGATGCCATTGGCCCCGCCCGGGGCGATGGTGTGGCAGGACACGCATTTGCCGAACAGCTTTTCGCCCTTGGCCAGATCGGCCTGGGCCAGCAGTTCGGGCAGCGACGGGCCAGCTTCGGCCCCGCCTTCAGCGGCCACGCCTTCGATGGCGTAGCCCATTTCGTGCGGGCGATGATGCTTGTCCGCCTCGAAATATTTGGAACTCAGGCTCGAAAGGCCGAGTGCGACGATGCCGGAAAAGAGAACCCAGCCGGCGATGGTATTGAAACGGTCTGTCATCCCTGAAACCTTGCGGGTTGCGAATTCTGGCGCGGCTCTAGTGGGCTGAGGCCATATTCGCAAGGCCCATTGCGGTTTATCCGCACAAGCCCTAGCGAAACGGGGATGCACAGCTTTGCCGCCCCTGCCCTCGCCCTGGTCGAAAAAATGACCGCCGCCGCCGCCTCCGAGCCTGATCGCGCCATCGCATTTCAGGGCGCGCCGGGCTGCAATTCGCACCGGGCCGCGCTGGAATTCGCACCCGATTGCCTGCCGCTGCCCTGTTTCGCCTTTGAAGACGCGCTGGACGCGGTGAAAAGCGGGAGCGCCGGATCCGCCATCATCCCGATCGAAAATTCCCAGCATGGCCGGGTGGCCGATATTCATTTCCTGCTGCCCGAAAGCGGACTGTACATCGTCGCCGAACATTTCATGCCAATTCACCACGCACTGATGGGCATCGGCAATGGCCCGTTCGAGGCGGCATACAGCCATCCCCAGGCGCTGGGCCAGTGCCGCGAATATCTGCGCGCCAAGGGCATCGTGCCGCTGTCGCATGCGGACACGGCGGGCGCCGCAGCACAGGTGGCGGAAACAGGCGATCCGGCCATCGCCGCTCTGGCCCCCGCACTGGCCGCCGATCTTTACGGGTTGATGCTGGTCGAGGACCGGGTGGAAGACGCAGCCAACAACATGACCCGTTTCGTGGTGCTGGCGCGCGCACCGCTCGATCCTGCCGCGCTCGATTCGCGCAAGGCGATGACCACTTTCATATTCGAGGTGCGCAACGTGCCTGCCGCGCTGTACAAGGCGCTGGGCGGCTTTGCCACCAATGGCGTCAACATGACCAAGCTGGAAAGCTACCAGAAGGGGGCAAGCTTCTCCGCGACCATGTTCTTTGCCGACATCATCGGGCGGCCGGGCGATCCCCCGGTTGATCTGGCGCTGGAAGAGCTGGCGTTCTATTCCAAGGAAATGCGCCTGCTTGGTTCCTATCCTCTGGCGCGCGAACGAGGTTGAGCGGTGGCGCAGGGGCAGACCGCGCGCAACTGGGAAAGCGTGCGCGCCGAAAGCGACCTGCAATTCGCCCCGCTGCCCGAACCCAAGCCCCCCGAAACGCCCGAATGGCTGAAACGGCTGCAGGAATGGCTGCAGGACCTGCTTGGCCCGGCAGGCGAATGGATCGGCCAGAACTGGCCGCTGTTGCGCTGGGTTCTGCTGGGCATCGCCGCGCTGCTGCTGATCCTGGCCTGGCGGCTGATCGCCCCGCAACTTGGCCTGAGGCGGTCCCGCCAGGCCGAGGCGGGGGCCTGGACGCCTGACGAGGAAGCGGCGCTGGCCCTGCTCGAAGATGCCGATACGCTGGCCGCCGCGGGCCGGTTCGACGAGGCGACTCACCTGCTGCTGCTGCGCAGCGTGCGCCAGATCCGCGATGCGCGGCCCGACTGGCTGGAACCGTCCAGCACTGCGCGTGAGATTGTCGCGCTGCCCGGCCTGCCCGACAAGGCGCGCGGCGCCTTCGCCCTGATCGCAGAGCGGGTGGAACGCGCGGTCTTCGCGCTCAGCCCGCTTGATGCGGGGGACTGGCAGGCCGCGCGCGCCGCTTATGCCGATTTTGCGCTGGCCCGCCTGCCGGCGCCGGGGGCGCCATGACCCGGCCCCGCCCCGCCGCGCCGTTTTCGCCGCGCACCGTGCTCGCCATGCTGGTGATCGGGGCGGCGGCCTTTCTCCTCACGCTCTATTTCATCGGTGAGGGCGAGACCGGTCAAGGCACCAATGATGGCGGCGGCCATGCCGGGGGCAAGGGGCTGAACGGCTACGCCGCGCTGGCCCATCTGCTGGAAAAGGAAGGTTATGACGTAACGCTCAACCGCAATGACGGCGCGCTCCATTCGCCCGGCCTGCTGATGCTGACCCCGCCACACGAGGCCAAGGGGGACGAGCTGGACGAGATCGTGACCGCGCGCCGTTATCAGGGGCCGACCATCGTCATCCTGCCCAAATGGCGCGCATACCCCCTGCCTGACGGGACCAAGGGCGCAAAACAGGGCTGGGTCCAGCTGGGCGAAGCGCAATCGCCCGGCTGGGAAGGCTTTGCCGATGATGTGAACGTGCGCATCGGCGCGGCAGATGGCTGGCAGGCAGGGCCAGCGGAATGGGGCATTGCGGGCAGCCTGCCTGACCGCGCGCAGGTTCAGTCGGGCACGGGCGCGGGGCTGGTGCCGCTGGTGCGCGATCCGGCCAGCGGACGCGTGCTGGCCGCCTTTCGCGCCGATGGCGGTGCATCGCCGGGCCTCGCCGAAATGGCCGGGCTGGCGGATAGCGCGACGGCAGAGGACAGCCGCACTTACCCTGTGGTGTTCGTGTTCGAGCCTGACCTGCTGGACAATTACGGCCTGGCCAAGTCCGCCAATGCCGATCTGGCGGTGGAGCTGATCGGCGCGGTGACGGACTGGGAAATCGGCCCGGTCACCTCCGATCTGACGCAAAACGGGCTGGGCCGGGCGATGAACCTGCTGACGCTGGCCTTCACCCCGCCATTCCTTGCGGCCACCCTGTGCCTCATCATCGCCGGGATCGTGGTGGGCTGGCGCGCCTTCCGCCGCTTCGGCCCGCCGCTGGCGCAAGGTCCGGCCATCGCCCTGGGCAAGGGCCAGCTGGTGGCCAACAGCGCCGGGCTTATTCGCCGCAGTGGCCGACTGCATCTGCTCGGTCCGCCCTATGCCGCGCTGATGCGCCGCACCATCGCGGCACGGCTGGGGCTGAAACCGCAGGGCGACGATGCCAGCACTGATGCAGCGATCGACCGTGCGCTGGGCACGCGCGGGTTGAGCGACACCCCCTTTGCCGCATTGGCCGCGCGGCTTGCCAGTGCGCGCAAGCCGCATGAATTGTTACGCGCCGCAGACGCGCTGAAATCCATCGAAAGGAAGCTTGGCTGATGAATATGACGCTTGAGGATGTGCGCGGCCTGGCCGATGCCATCCGCACGGAAATGGCCAGGGCCATTGTCGGGCAGGACGAGGTGGTTGATCACCTGCTGATCGCGCTGTTGGCGGGCGGGCATGTGCTGCTGGAAGGGCCGCCGGGGGTGGCCAAGACGTTTCTGGCGCAGTGTTTCGCGCAGGCTCTGGGGCTGGATTACGGGCGTATCCAGTTCACGCCCGATCTGCTGCCGGGCGATATTCTGGGGTCCAACCTGTTCAATTTCCAGACCAGCCAGTTCACCCTGACGCGCGGCCCGGTGTTCTGCGAACTGCTGCTGGCGGATGAAATCAACCGTACCCCGCCCAAGACTCAGGCCGCCCTGCTCGAAGCGATGCAGGAACGCCGCGTCACGCTGGACGGGCAGTCGCACCCGCTGCCCGATCATTTCCTGGTGGTCGCAACGCAGAACCCCATCGAAAGCCGCGGCGTTTACCCGCTACCCGAAGCGCAGCTGGACCGGTTCCTGTTCAAGCTGCTGGTCGCCTATCCCGATGCTGACGAAGAAGCCGCCATCGTCACCCGCTTCGGCCAGCGCGCGGGGCCGCAACGGCCCGATGAATTCGGGATTGCTGCCGTCACTGACGCATCGGGGCTGAGCGCGGCGATGAACGCGGTCAGGGGTGTCACACTCGCCCCCGATGTGGTGGCTTACATCGTGCGGCTGGTGCGGGCGACGCGCGACAATGCCGATCTGTCATCGGGCGCATCGCCGCGCGCGGCGGTGCTGCTGGCCAATGCCGCGCGGGCGCGCGCTGCGCTGGCCGGGCGCGACTATGTCCTGCCCGACGATGTCAAGGCACTGGCCAATGCGGTGCTGCGCCACCGCCTGTTGCTGTCCCCCGCGGCCGAAATCGAAGGGCGCGAGGTGGAAGCCCTGGTCGCGGGCCTGATCGAACAGACCGAAGCGCCGAAATAGGGGGCAGGCGGCTTGATCGTTCCCACCGCCCGGGCCGCGCTGGCCGCCGCGCTCGCCGCGCCGCTGGCCTTGCTGGTCGCCGTCCTCGCGCCCGGTGCATGGGTGCTGGTGCCTGCCGCCGGAGCAATGCTGGTCGCGCTGGTGCTGCTGGACGGGCTGGTGGCCGGGCGGCTGGACGATGTACGGCTGATCACGCCTGCCGACGCGGAAGTCGGCGAAGCGCTGCAACTGGTGGTGCTGGCTGATATCGCCGGGCGCTGCGGTGCGCCGGAAGCGGCGATCGCGTTGGACCCGCGCCTGGCTGCGGGCGGGCGGGCCGAAATGGTGTTGTCCGCCGATCCGGGCAGTGGCAGCTGGCGCGGCGCGGCCAGGCTGGTCCCGCAGCGGCGCGGCACCGGCGCGCTGGAACAGCTGTGGCTGCGCTGGCCGGGGCCGCTGGGCCTTGCCCATCGCCAGTCGCAAAGGCCGCTCGACCAGACGATCCGCATCTGGCCCGATCTATCGCCGGTCCGGTCCGCAACGCTGCAAACCTTCCTGCGCGATGCGCAATTCGGGATGATCGCCCGGCGCATCAGGGGCGAAGGCAGCCAGTTCGAATCGCTGGCCGAATATCAGCCGGGCATGGACCGGCGCCGGATCGACTGGAAAAGCAGCGCCCGCCAGACCCGCTTGCTGGCCCGCGAGAACGAAAGCGAACGCGACAACCAGATCATGCTAGCCTTCGATTGCGGCCAGTCGATGTGCGAACCGGTAGACGGCCTGGCGCGCATTGACCGTGCCGTTTCCGCCGGGCTGACCGCGGCCTATGTCGCGCTTAAAGGGGGGGATCGCGTGGCGCTGTTCGGCTTTGCCCGCAAGCCGGTGCTGGCCACGCCCTTCCATTCCGACGTGCGCCAGTTCCATCGGCTTCAGGAAGCGGCGGCAACGCTGGATTATCATGCGCAGGAACCCAATTTCACGCTCGCTCTGACTACGCTCTCAACGCGGCTGAAGCGCCGTTCGCTGGTGGTGCTGTTTTCCGAATTCAGCGATCCCACCGGGGCGGAACTGCTGATCGAGAATGTCGGGCGGCTGGTGCGCCATCATCTGGTGCTGTTCGTGACCATGAAGGAACCGGAACTGGAGGCGCTGGCCAATGCCGACCCGCAGGATATGCGCAGCCTGGCCATGGCGGTCAGCGCCGATACGCTCGCCCGCCAGCGCGCGCTGGTGCTGCAGCGGCTGCGCCAGCTGGGGGTGGACGTGATCGAGGCACCCTGGCAGCGGATCGGCTTTGCCCTGCTTGACCGCTATCTGGCGATCAAGCGTTCGGGGGCCATCGGCTGATGGCGCTGCTGGATTTCTTTCGCCGCCGCAAGGCCGGTGCCGCACCGGATCTGGATGCCGCCGCGCTGCGTTCGGACCGGTTCCGGCTGGAACGGCAGGGTGACTGGCAGCGGCTGGAAGCGATTGTCGCCCGCCTGGAAGCGGGGCGCTTGCGGCGCATTTCCGATGATGATCTGCTCGCCCTGCCTGCGCTCTACCGCATGGCCGCATCGAGCCTGGCAATCGCCCGCGAAACCACGCTGGATGCGGCCACGCTCAATTACCTCGAAGCGCTGGTGCAGCGCGCCTGGTTCCAGCTCTATGGCACGCGCAGCTCGCTCGGCAGCTGGCTGCGGCGCTTCTTCGGCGGCGGGTGGAGCGAGGCGGTGCGCGCGATCACGCCCGACGTGCTGATCGCGCTGGCCGCCATGGTGGCGGGCACGCTGGTTGGCTGGCTGCTGGTGTCAGGCGATCCACACTGGTTCCATGCCCTGGTGCCGGGCGAATTCGGCGGGCAGCGCGCGCCCGGAGCCTCTGCCGATTCGCTGCGTTCGACGATCTTCGGCGACCAGCAGGGAACCACCGGCCTGTCTGCCTTTGCCGCCTATCTGTTCGGCAACAACACCAAGGTCGCGATCCTGGCCTTTGCGCTGGGCTTTGCTTTTGGCGTGCCGTCGATCCTGCTGCTGATTCACAATATGGCGCTGCTGGGGGCAATGCTGTGGCTCTTCGACGGGGCCGGGCTTGGCACCGATTTCATCGCCTGGCTGAGCGTCCATGGCACGACCGAACTGTTCGCAATTCTGCTGGCTGGCGGGGCGGGGATTCACGTCGGGCGCAACATGGCCTTTCCGGGCAACCGGTCGATCCTGGCCGCCGCCGCGCAAAGCGGGCGGCGCGCAGCGATCGTGATGACCGGCGTGGTGGTGATGCTGATGGTGGCGGCATTCCTTGAAGGTTTCGTGCGCCAGCTGGTGAATGTCACCCCGGCGCGCTTTGCCATCGGCGGGGCGATGCTGGCCTTCTGGATCGCCTATTTCTATCTGCTGCGCCGCCGCCCGGCGATGGGGGCGGACTGACCATGGTCACTGCCCCCCATCTTGCACGCGAAGCGAAACGCCGCCGCGAACTGATCACCCCCGAAGGGCTGGCGCTCAACCTCACCATCGCCAGCCGCGGTGCGCGGGCGGGTGCGATCATCCTTGATTTCATCCTCATTCATGTCACCATGCTGGTGGTCACCCTGCTGCTGATGTATCTCGCCTTCGGCGTGTTCGGCGTCAGCGGGATGAGCGCGGGCGGCCCGCTGGAACTGCTGGCGGTCGTCTGGCTGATCATGATGTTCCTCTTCCGCTATGCCTATTTCCTCTATTTCGAACTGGGTCCGCGCGGCGCGACGCCGGGCAAGCGAATCACCGGCATCCGCATCGCCGCGCGCGATGGCGGGCGGCTGACGGCCGAGGCGGTGATCGCCCGCAACCTGCTGCGCGATATCGAACTGTTCCTGCCGCTGGTGCTGGTGGCAGGCGCGCAGAGCGGCGATGGCGGGCTGGCGGGGCTGGCCGCGCTGGCCTGGTTCGCGATCTTCATGACCTTCCCCTTCTTCAACCGCGACGCGATGCGCGCGGGCGATCTGGTGGCCGGAACCTTCGTGGTCGAAGCGCCGGGCCGCCGCCGCGAAGGGGCGCTGGACGTAAGCCGGGCGGCATTGGGACAGGAAGCGGCGCAGGGCAGCCATGGCTATCGCTTTGGCGAAGCGGAACTGGCGGTCTATGGCGAATATGAACTGCAGGTGCTGGAACGTATCCTGCGCGACAATCGCGCCGATGCCATGGTGCAGGTTGCCGAAACGATCTGTGCCAAGATTGGCTGGACCGCCGGGCGCGGCGATGAGCGCGCCTTCCTCGAAGCCTTTTACGCCCAGTTGCGTGCACGGCTGGAAAGCGATCTGCGCTTCGGCAAGCGGAAGGCGGACAAACACGCCATGTCGCAATAGGGACGTATGGCGCCTTGCACCGTCACAGCCAGCGCCACTTCCAGAACAGCATAAGCTGCATTCCGAAAATGCCGAGACAGACCGCCACGACGATCCAGAATGCGTCTTCGTGGTGCGCGCCGGGTATCCCGCCGACATTGATCCCGAGCAGGCCGGTCACGAAGGTCAGCGGCAGGAAGATGACCGCGATCGCGGCGAAGATCGAACTGGTCCGTTCCGAACGGGCGAGCGAGCGGGCGCGCAGCTCGTCCTGCAGCACCACCGCGCTTTCCTTGCTGGTGTCAATATCTTCGAGATAACGATGCAGCCGGTCGATGCTTTCTGCAATCTCGCGCCGGTCATGGTCCTCGAACCAGTGCGGCGCATCGCGCACGATGGATTCCAGCGCCACATGCTGTGGCCCCATAAAGCGCTTCAGCGCCAGGCAATTGCGCCGGATCGTGGTGATCGTTTCCAGCATCGACAGATGCAGTTCCTCGCCTTCCAGCGCATCGATATGGTCATTCATGTCAACCACCGAACGGCTCATCCGGGCGATCATATGCTCAGTCAGCGAGGTAACCAGTGCGCCCGCATCCGCCGGACCGTGGCCGGAATCCAGTTCCACCACCGTATCGCGCGGAGTTTGCAGCGGTGACCGGCGCAGGGTCACCACGCGCACGCCATCGCTCCACAATTGCATTGAAACCATGTCTTCCGGTTCCGCACCGGGATTGAAGTTGATGCCACGCAGCGTCGCGACCAGCGTATGTCCTTCGCGAAAGGCGCGCGGGCGGGTTTCATTCGACGTCAGCAATTCTGCGGTCGGTTCCGGGATGTTCAGCGCGCCTTCGAGCCATTCCTGCACACCGGGGAAGGTGCGGTTGAGATGCACCCACAGGACTTCCCCGGGCGCGGCGGGATGCCAGGCCTGCGCTTCGGCCCAGCCGACCGGTCGGGCACCGCCATGCCCGTCCAGAACCCGCCCGAACAGCAGCGGTCCATCGCTTGCACCATGATCGGTCTGAAGCTGTTCATCCATTGACCTGGCATGCCGCAAGACGCGCCGATTTCCTAGACTCTACCATCATGTTATCAGACTGGTGATGGAAAGGGTCGCAATCCTGCAGGCAAAGGGCCATATCGGCAGCGCGGCGCAAGCCTGCTTTTTTGCGCCAGTGATATGTCCGATGTGTCCGATTCCCAGTTCTGGAAACCCGATTTGACCATGAATCACATCCGTCCCTGGCGTACAATCGAACGGCGTGCCTGCCGCCAGATCATGGTTGGCGCAGTGCCCGTGGGCGGCGATGCGCCGATCACCGTGCAGACCATGACCAACACCCCGACCGAAGATGCGCGGGCGACGATTAACCAGATTCGCCGCTGCGAAGATGCGGGCGCGGACATCATCCGCGTCTCTTGCCCGACCGAAGATGCCACCGCCGCCTTCCGCCAGATCGCGCGAGCGGCTCAGGTGCCGCTGGTGGCCGACATCCATTTTCACTACAAGCGCGCGCTGGAAGCGGCGGATGCGGGCGCGGCCTGTCTGCGCATCAACCCCGGCAATATCGGTTCGTCCGAACGGGTGGCCGAAGTTATCCGCGCCGCCAAGGCCAACGGCTGTTCGATCCGCATCGGGGTGAATGCCGGCAGTCTGGAAAAGGATCTGCTCGAAAAATACGGCGAACCTTGCCCCGAAGCGCTAGTGGAAAGCGCGCTGGATCATATCAAGCTGCTGCAGGATCACGATTTCCACGAATACAAGGTGGCGGTGAAGGCCTCTGACGTGTTCCTCGCCGTCGCCGCCTATCAGGGCCTGGCCGAGGCGGTGGATTGCCCGCTGCATCTGGGTATCACCGAAGCGGGCGGGCTGATCGGCGGCACCGTGAAAAGCGCGATCGGCATCGGCAATCTCCTGTGGGCCGGAATCGGTGACACGATCCGCGTCTCGCTCTCCGCCGAGCCGGAAGAGGAAGTGCGCGTCGGCTTCGAAATCCTGAAATCGCTGGGCTTGCGCACGCGCGGCGTCCGGGTGGTCAGTTGCCCCAGTTGCGCACGGCAGGGGTTTGACGTGATCCGCACGGTCGAAGCACTGGAAGCCCGCCTGCAGCATATCAAGACGCCACTGTCGCTGTCCGTGCTGGGCTGCGTGGTCAATGGCCCGGGTGAAGCGCGCGAAACGGACATCGGGATCACCGGCGGCGGCAACGGCAAGCACATGGTCTATCTTTCAGGCGTGACCGACCATCATGTGGAAAGCGCGGCGATGCTGGATCACATCGTCGAACTGGTCGAAGCCAAGGCCGCCGAAATCGAAGCGCAGATGAGCGATGCTGGCAAGGCCAGCGCGGCCGGCTGAACCATCCGCCGCAAAACCACTGGTTAACTCCTTGCGGCTAAACTGACCGCCATGTTGACGAACCGCCTGCCCTATCGCTGGCGCCGCCGGATCGATTCCGCGCGGCACGATCGCGCTGTCCGCGCCATTCTGGACACGCCGCCGGTCAGGCCGCGCAAGGACGGGCTGGTGCTGTTCTCGATGATCGGCACGACAGTGCTGCTGCCCTATCTGGTGGCGGTGAAGTCGCTCTGGCGGCAGTTTCAGCACGGGCGCATCGCGATCCTCAACGACGGTACGCTGACCCCGCGCGACCGGGCCGTGCTGGCCCGCCATTGCGGCGATCCCGAAATCTTCGAAATCGATGCGGTCAAGGTCGGCGCATTCCCCAATGGCGGCACCTGGGAACGGCTGCTGACCATTCTCGATCATCGTCAGGGCGAATACTGGCTGCAGCTCGACAGCGACACCGTGACCATCGGGCCGGCCCCCGAAGTGGCGCAGGCCATCCAGAGCAATCGCAGCTTCACCCTGCTGGGCGGCAGCGATGCCGAAATCGGCGCCCTGCCGCTCGGCGAAATCGCGCAGCGCCTCTATCCGGGCGGGCCGGAAGACGGGCATATCCAGCAACGGCTCGAATCGCGCATGGACCAGTTTCCGCAGGATCGCGGCTGGCGTTATGTGCGGGGCTGCTCCGGCTTTGCCGGATTCGCCGCAGGTGGCGAAGGGCGCGCGCTGGCCGCCGCCTTTCTGGAACAGATGAAACGGATCGTCGGGCCGGAAGATGTCTCGATCTGGGGGACGGAGCAGATCACCTCCAGCTTCGTGATCGCCAATGAGCCATCACCGATGCTGCTGCCCTCCAGCCGTTACGTCAATTACTGGGGCACACCCTGGCCGCAGGATGCCGCCTTCCTGCACTTCGTGGGGACGCACCGCTATGATCACGGCGCCTATGCCAGCGAAAGCCGGCGCCAGATCAACGCCTTGCAGCAGGAGAACACCGGTCTGGCGGCCTGAGGCTGGAAAATCACTGCGTCCGGAGCTATATTGAGGGCAGGACGGAAGGATCATGAACGCACGCACAGACAGGCGCGGTTTCATCGGCAAGGCCACCATGGCCCTGGCTGGTCTCGCCCTGCCTGCCCGCGCCTTCGCTCAGCCCTTTGCCATTTCGGAGAGCGAGCGGCGGATCCTCGACGTTGCCCGACGCGAAGTGGACCGCGCGGGAAGCGCGCTGTGGCGCACGGACATTGCAGGCATCGCGGACTTCGGCATGCCATCTGCACAACCCCGCTTCCACTTCGCCAATCTGGAAAACGGCACGGTGCGCAGCTTCCTGGTGGCGCATGGCAAGGGATCGGACCCCGAACATACCGGCTTTCTTAAACATTTCTCGAACCAGCCGGGGTCCAACGCCACCTCGCGCGGTGCCTATCTCACCTGTGAACGGTACAAGGGCAAATATGGCACCTCGATCCGGCTGGAAGGGCTGGATGGGGACAATTCGAACGCGCTGGATCGCGCCATCGTAATGCATCCGGCCGATTACTGCGCGCCCGAACATATCGCGCAATGGGGCAAGCTGGGCCGCTCGAACGGCTGCTTCGCCATGGCCCCGGCGGATTTCAACGAAGCGCTGTGGCACCTTTCAGGCGGGCGCCTGCTCTACGCTGACAAGCTGGGAATCGCCTAGATCCCTCCGTTTTCCAGCGGGACGATCTCCTCCTCGCTGGTCCGTGCCCGGGTCATCTGACGCGCAGATGCAAGGCTGGCCAGGACCGGGGCGTCCCGGTCGTAAATGTCGGGGAAGACTGACATGGCCCCCTCAACATTGCTGCCCATGGTGAAATAGGTAATGTAGACCGGCATCGGCTCGCGAAGCGGAACCCTCGTATATTCGCCCGATTTCGAAATGGCGATGGCTTCTTCCCCACTCGCTCCCCTGCCCAGAATGGCGACGGTCATGCCCATTTCCATCGCCCGCTCCGTGCGGATGCAGCCGTGGCTGTAGGCCCGCACTTCGGTATTGAACAACTCCTTGGACGGGGTGTCATGCAGGAATATGGCGTGCGGATTGGGCATGTCGAGCTTGATCAGGCCAAGGGCGTTATTGGGCCCGGGCTGTTGCACCACGCTGATCTGGCCGCTTTCGCCGTCCCGCCATGCCTTGTACCCCTTGGCCTTGGCAGCCGCAAGATTGGCAAGCAGGCGCGGCCCCAGCCCCTCGCCCACCACGATTGACTGCGGCACGGTCCAGGTGGGGTTGAAGATCACCCCTTCCACCGTTTCCGCAAATTGCGGGGTCGCGGTGCGGCCCGGCTTGCCGACAATGGTGCGATAGCTGCGCACGACGGTGTTGTTGACCATCAGCCGCAGCATCATTTCGGGCACGTTGACTATCAGATATTGCTTGCCCAGATCGCGCGGCAGCCAGCGCCATCGATCCATATTGGCGCGGACCAGTGCGCGCCTTTCGGCATTCTTCGCGGGGGTTGTGGCCAGCTCTGCCTTTAGTCGCGCATATTCAGGATGGGTGGGCGCCAGCGATGCGAGCAGCCCTGCGACATCACCGCCAGTGACCGCCTGTTCCAGCAGCTTGCTGGTCGGCATCGCTTCGGCATCGGCATCGCTTGCAAACCACTGACGGCGTGCGTCCATCGGGGTACGGCCATCGCGCAGATCTTCGGCCAGCCAGGCGAAGCTCCGGCTCGCGATCTCATCAAGCTGCGGTCCTTCCCCTGCGGCCAGCGCGGCGCGCAGTTCGGCCTGCCCGTAATCGGCGGGGGAAAGGCCTTCAGCGCCGATCTTCTCGATCGCGTCGGCCAGAATGCGCGCATCGCCTGCCCGCCATTGCCGGGTCAGCGGCCAGCTGGGCACCGGCTGAACCATGGGAACTGCCGGTGTCGCGGTCACGGGCTGGGCAGAGGGAGCCGGCAGAATGTCCTGCGGCACCGCATCGCCCTGCGGTGCCTGTGCCAACACCGGCGTGGCCAACATGACAGCCGTGCCCATCAGGCAAGCGCAAAATCCATTCATAGATACAGCCCCATCATTCCGGCGGTCGCAATCATTCTGGCCCATGCCATCACCATGGCCCCGTCCGATAGCCCTCTTTTTCACCAAGTTCATCATTCAATCGGCATGAGCACACGCTGAACCGCACTGCTCCGCGATTGCGGGGATGACCGCGCAGCGATTGGCCGCTACCGCATGCAGATCATGCACAAGGATCACCCGCTGCTGCCATTTTTCGTCACCGCAGCGGCAATCGGCCTGTTTTCACTGATGGATGCATTGATGAAAGGCGCGAGCATGGCGATCGGCGCCTATAGCGCGTTGTGCCTGCGCTCGCTGATCGGCACGGCGCTGATCCTGCCGGTCTGGCGTCTGTCAGGATGCGCATTACCGGGCACGGCGGCCTTGCGCATTCATGTGCTGCGGGCCGTCGTGGCCTGCGCCATGGCACTGCTGTTCTTTCACGGCCTGACCTTTCTGCCATTGGCAGAAGCGATTGCGCTGTCGTTCATCGCCCCGCTGATCGCGCTCTATCTTGCCGCGCTGCTGCTGAAGGAACGAATCGGAAGACGGGCGGTCGGCGCATCGCTGCTGGGCCTTGCCGGAACATTGATCATCGCCGCGGCACGGCTGGATCGCACCGCCTTCGCCCCGGACAGCGTGAAAGGCATCGTGGCGGTGCTGGGTTCGGCCGGTCTCTATGCCTGGAATCTGGTGCTCCAGCGCCGGATCGCGCAAATCGCCTCGCCACAGGAGGTGGCGCTGGCACAGCACGGATTGACCGGGATGATCCTGCTGGGATTCGCGCCCTGGTTCCTGGTCTGGCCGCAACCTTCGACGCTGGGCTGGATTGCCGCCTCTGCCGTGCTTGCCACCCTGTCGCTGATGGCGCTGGCCTGGACGTATGCCCGGGCCGAGGCGCAGGTGCTGGTACCGGTTGAGTATTCGGGCTTCCTGTGGGCAATCCTGTTCGGCTGGCTGTTCTTTGCCGAAGGCGTCAGCACTGCAACACTGGCCGGGGCGGCGCTGATCGTGCTGGGCTGCTGGCTGACCGCGCCGCGCGCACCCGCCGAACGATCGCTGCTTTAGGCCATAATTCCCATTCACAGCGCGGGCATAAATACCTCTGCCTCTTGATTTTCGCTGCATTTGCGAGCAAGCGCCACAGCCACATCGGCCCTTGCGGCCGCGGGGGTTTTATCGCGATTCCCAAAAAAGGTTCAGCAGTTCAGGAAGGCAAGACAGGCTTATGACCCAGGTCGGCAAGGACACGCTCGGCACGCGCAGCACCATGACGGTGAGCGGCAAGGAATATGCATATTATTCATTGGCCAAGGCTGCCGCAAAGATCGGCGATGTTTCGCGCCTGCCCTTCTCGATGAAAGTGCTGCTGGAAAATCTGCTGCGGTTCGAAGACGGCGGCTTTACCGTTTCCACCGACGATGTTCAGGCCATTGCCGACTGGCAGAAGAACCCCGTCACCGGCAGCGAAATCCAGTACCGCCCGGCGCGTGTCCTGCTGCAGGATTTCACCGGCGTACCCTGCGTGGTCGATCTGGCGGCGATGCGCGATGCAATCGCAAAGCTGGGTGGCGATACCTCGCGCATCAACCCCTTGGTCCCCGTCAATCTCGTCATCGACCACTCGGTGATGGTTGACGAATTCGGCCACCCCAAGGCTGCCGAACAGAATGTCGAGATCGAATACCAACGCAATATGGAGCGCTATGACTTCCTCAAATGGGGGTCCAAATCGCTGGCCAATTTCTATGCGGTTCCCCCGGGCACTGGCATCTGCCACCAGGTCAATCTGGAAAACATCGCCCAGTCGGTGTGGACCAGCACGGACCAGCAGGGCGCAACCGTGGCCTATTTCGACACCTGCGTCGGCACGGACAGCCACACCACCATGGTCAATGGCCTGGGCGTGCTCGGCTGGGGCGTGGGCGGGATTGAAGCCGAAGCGGCCATGCTGGGCCAGCCGGTCTCTATGCTCATCCCCGAAGTGGTCGGTTTCAAGTTCACCGGTACGCTCAGGGAAGGCGTTACCGCTACCGACCTTGTGCTGACCTGCACCAACATGCTCAGGAAGCACGGCGTGGTCGGTCGCTTTGTCGAATATTACGGTCCCGGCCTTGCCTCGCTGACGCTGGCTGACCGTGCGACGCTCGCCAATATGGCGCCCGAATATGGCGCCACCTGCGGCTTCTTCGGCATTGACGACAAGACACTGGACTATCTGCGCCTGACCGGACGCGAGGAAGACCAGATCGCGCTGGTTAAAGCCTATGCCAAGGAACAGGGTTTCTGGATGGAACCGGGCGCTGCCGATCCGGTGTTCTCCAGCACGCTCGAACTCGATCTGGGCACTGTCGTGCCCTCGCTCGCCGGGCCCAAGCGCCCGCAGGACCGCGTCGACCTGACGCAAGTGGACGACGTGTTCAACAAGGACATGGCCGAAACCTACAAGAAGGCCAATGCCCGCATTCCGGTCGAAGGCAGGGATTTCGACATCGGTGACGGCGATGTGATGATCGCCGCGATCACCAGCTGCACTAACACCAGCAATCCCAGCGTGCTCGTCGCGGCCGGCCTCGTCGCCAAGAAGGCTGACGAGCTGGGTCTGAAGCCCAAGCCCTGGGTCAAGACCAGCCTTGCCCCTGGATCGCAGGTCGTCACGGACTACCTCAACAAGGCCGGGCTGCAATCGCATCTCGACAATATCGGCTTCAACCTGGTCGGCTATGGCTGCACCACCTGCATCGGCAATTCCGGCCCGCTGGCGGAACCGATCAGCAAGGCGATCAACCAAAACGGTCTGGTCGCCGCCGCCGTCATTTCAGGCAACCGCAATTTCGAAGGCCGCGTGTCGCCTGATGTGCGCGCGAACTTCCTCGCCAGCCCGCCGCTGGTGGTGGCCTATGCGCTGAAGGGCACGGTGGTAGAAGATTTCACCACCACCCCCATCGGCACCGGCAAGGACGGGCAGGATGTTTACCTCAAGGACATCTGGCCAACCAATCAGGAAGTCTATGACACCATGGCCAGCTGCATGGATCGCGCCATGTTCCAGGCCCGCTATGCCGACGTCTACAAGGGCGATGCCCATTGGCAGGCGATCGATGTGACCGGCAGCGAGACGTACAAGTGGCGCGCCGGTTCGACCTATATTGCCAACCCGCCCTATTTCGACGGGATGGAAATGACCCCGGCCCCGGTCAGTGACATCATCGAGGCAAAACCGCTGCTGATCCTGGGCGATTCGATCACCACCGATCACATCAGCCCTGCCGGTTCGATCAAGGCTGACAGCCCGGCTGGGCAGTGGCTGATGGAACATCAGGTCGCCAAGGCGGACTTCAACTCCTATGGCGCACGGCGCGGCCATCATGAAGTGATGATGCGCGGCACCTTCGCCAACATCCGCATCCGTAATGAAATGGTCCCCGGCATCGAAGGCGGCATGAGCCGCTATGGCGATGAAGTGATGGCCGTTTACGACGCGGCCATGAAGCACAAAGCCAACGGCACGCCCATGGTGGTCATCGCCGGCAAGGAATATGGCACGGGTTCAAGCCGTGACTGGGCAGCAAAGGGCACCAACCTGCTGGGTGTGCGCGTGGTGATCGTCGAAAGCTTTGAACGTATTCACCGCTCCAACCTGGTTGGCATGGGCGTGCTGCCGCTGCAGTTCAAGGACGGCGAAACCCGCGAAACACTGGGCCTGACCGGCGATGACAGCTTCACCATCCGCGGCATCGCCAATATCCAGCCGCGTCAGGACGTGGAAGTGGAAGTCACCCGCAAGGATGGCACCAGCTTCACCTTCACCGCCCTGTGCCGCATCGATACCGCCAACGAGATCGAATATTTCATGAATGGCGGCATCCTTCAGTATGTGCTGAGGAAGCTGGCGGCCTGACAGGCCACACAGGTTACGGTCGTCTCGCGGCCGTAACGAACAAAGGGCGGGGCCGCGCTGCGGTTTCCCGCCCTTTCCTATGGTTGCGGGGTGGCCCCCCGCACGCGCATGAAAAAACGGCCCGGAAAACCGGGCCGTTCCTGCTTCTGTCTGGGCGGCGCGCGATCAGCCGCCAGTGCGAACCTTGCGCCTGCGCCCGGTGAGCGTGGCCGCGACCGCTGCACCGAACAGCAGCAGCATCGGCGGGGCGGGTACTTCGCCGCCCGTGCTGCTCGTCGTCGTCGTGGTGTTTTCATTGCCACTGCTGGTGCTCGTCGAAGTCGAGGAGCTCGTGCTGCTGGAGGTCGACGAGCTGGTTGACGAACTTGTGCTGGACGAGGTCGGGGAACTGGTCGAGCTCGACGTCGAGGTGCTGGTCGAGACATTGCCCGAGCTGGACGAGGTCGTCGATACGTTACCCGAACTGGTCGAGGTGGTGGAAGTGATCCCGCCGGTCGAGGTCGAGGTGGAACTGCCACCGGTCGAAGTTGACGTCGAACTGCCGCCGCTGGAGCTGGTCGTGCTGTTATCAATGTCGATGTCGATATTGATATTACCGCTCGACGTGCTTTCCCCGCCGCTTGACGAAGAGGTGCTGGAACTGCCCGACGTGCTGGTGGTGGTGCTGATTTCCACATTGCCACCGCCGGAGCCGCCACCAAAGCCGCCCCAGCCACCGGAACCGCCAATCACCGTCACGCCACCGCTGCTGCCGCCGCTGATTGGCGATTGCGGAGGCAGCGGGGGCAGATAGGGCACGGGCACCATCGCCATTTCAGGTTCGCAGCATTCTTCTTCCTCGGGCTTTTCGATGACCCGGCGAATGCGCTTCACCTTCTTGGGAACACGCCGTTCCTTGACCAGCTTCACGCGCTTGTCAGGCACCGCCTAGGCGGACTTGACCGACTTGTACTGGACCGTTTCCGCCGAAATGGGTTCAGCCACATGGACTGCACCGCCGACCAGCAAGGCGCCGCCCGCTGCCGTGGCAGACAATTTCGCAAGGGCCATACGAACCGACATGAGCTTCTCACTTTCCCTGTTGCCGGAAAATACCGCTGGTTTGTTAACGCGGCACTTCCTTTACCGGACCAACAACGCAGACCGTCATGCAAACGGCAATCGCGTTAACTCTGAATCAGCGGCGCATTTGCCATTTTTTCAGATGGAAGTGGGGGGCGGAAGCGAAGCTGTCCCAAAGTGGAACCGAACCGGTCGCGAGTCCGAAGTGTTTGTTAACTTCCTTCGTCGAACAGCCCGTCTTGCTGCGGAGGCACCTGCGCAGCAGGCGGAGGGGTGAGTCCCAGATGCTGCCAGCCGCGATCGTTGAGACAGCGCCCGCGCGCGGTGCGGGCCACCAGCCCCAGCTGAATCAGGTAAGGTTCGATCACCTCTTCCACCGTGTCGCGCGGCTCGGAAAGCCCGGCAGACAGCGTTTCCACGCCCACCGGGCCGCCCTTGTAGATATCCGCGATCATGTGAAGATAGCGCCGGTCCATCGCGTCCAGCCCCAGCGAATCGACTTCCAGCCGGGTCAGCGCGTCATCCGCGATCCGCGCCGTCACCATGCCATCGCCCGCGACATGAGAAAAATCGCGCACCCGGCGCAGCAATCGGCCCGCCACGCGCGGGGTGCCGCGCGCGCGCCGCGCGATTTCCTGCGCGCCGCCCGCATCGATCCCCATGCCCAGCAGCCCGGCCCCGCGCGTCACCACCCGTTCCAGTTCGGGCACAGTGTAGAAATTGAGCCGCACCGGAATACCGAAGCGATCGCGCAGCGGCGTGGTCAGCAGGCCCTGACGGGTGGTCGCGCCGATCAGGGTGAAGGGCGCCAGGTCGATCCGTACCGAGCGGGCCGACGGCCCTTCGCCAATAATGAGATCAAGCGCGCGATCCTCCATCGCGGGGTAGAGCACTTCTTCCACCACGGGATTGAGCCGGTGAATCTCGTCGATGAACAGCACGTCGTGCGGTTCCAGATTGGTCAGCAGCGCGGCCAGATCGCCCGCCTTGGCGATCACCGGGCCGGACGTGGCGCGAAAACCGACGCCCAGTTCCTTCGCCACGATCTGCGCCAGCGTGGTTTTGCCCAGCCCCGGTGGCCCGAAGAACAACACATGATCCATCGCCTCGCCGCGGCTGCGCGCGGATTCGATGAACACCCGCAAATTATCGCGTGCTGCCGCCTGCCCGACAAACTCGGCGAGGCTTTTGGGGCGCAGCGCCGCGTCCGCGTCATCCGGCTGGCGGTGAGGGGTGAGGTGGGGGGAGGTGGTCAAGTATTAAGCTCTTTCGCTGCATCAGATTGATATTTAATTGAATTTTTAGGCATCTGGATGATTTCATTTCCCAAGTTCAAAATCGCAACCAGAAGTTGATGCACCGAAACCATATTTACTGCGGCGTCCGTGGTTCCGAGAGCATCGGCATGGGGACCATCAGGCCTAGTCGAATCGATCGCTGATTTGCAGTAGGCGTAAAAGTTCACAATCTTGGTGACTTGGTCGGGTTTCAAGAGGCCAATTTTCTCAATCAATCCCTCGTAGGCAGTGAAGTAGTTTTCTCGAATGTCGATCACGTAGCTAGTGCCATTCCACATTCCTGCAGCAACGTCATGAGCAACCTTACCCGTCGCTTCGAGATATTTTTGATGTGTAATTAGCCTACAAATCGATTCTACTTCGCTTGCAAGAGCGGTCAGCACCGCCTCTGTCTCACGCCTGCGATTGCAGATTTCAGATATCGTCTGGAATAGGCCAGCCAGAACTGCGCCTACAAACACTGCAATAACTTCGTTCACCCCGCCGCCCCTTCCAACGCCCGCCTCGCATCCATGGCGTGGTGCACGATACGCACGATCAAAACCACATCTCCCTCCAGACAATAGAAAATCCGGTGCCTGCGATGGGTCAGGCAGCGAATTTCGCTGTGCAGTTCGGGCATCAAGCGGCCAGACTGGGGATAATCGCGCAGCCGGGCAAAGGCTTCGTCGAAGCCGTGCATGTATTCGAAGGCGGTGTCTTCCCCGAACTGTGCGGCGCTGTATGCGTCTATCTCGACCAGATCAGCCTCGGCAGCGTTCGAGAACTCGATCTCAGCCACTCCGGGCTTTCCGCCGGGCAATGATGTTGTCGATGATCGTCTCCGGCTTCTCCTTGGAAACACCAGAGGCCAGCCCTTCGGCAATCAGACCCCGCAGCCATTCGGTTTCTGCTTCTGCCGCTTCCTGATCGCGGCGCAGGAGATCGCGGACCAGATCGCTGGCGCTGGTATAACGTCCCTCGGCGACGCGGTGATCGACCCAGGAGCGTAGGGCGGGCGGAATAGTGACGTTGAGCTGTGCCATAGGAATATCATGCATATCCCTAGGATTTTGTCTAGGCTCCATAGGAAATCACCCCGCCGCCTTCTTCAATGCGACCCGTACCAGATCGCCCAGCGCCGCGTCTTCACCCAGTTCGCCTTGGGCGTGGGCCACGGCGGCGGCGGCGATGCCGGGTTTGAAGCCGAGGTTTTCCAGCGCCGACACCGCATCTGCGCTGGCGCCGCCTGCCGGATGGATCACCACCCCGCCCACCGCCGCGCCCGCCCCGCCCGGCATCCCGCCCGCTTTCTCTTTCAGTTCATTGACGATCCGGCTGGCGATCTTCGTGCCCACCCCGTTGGCGCGAGTGACCATGGTCACATCGCCGCCCGCGCAGGCCGCGCGCAAATCATCAGTCGAAAGCGCGGAAAGCACGGCCAGCGCCATCTTGCTGCCCACCCCCTGCACGCCTGTGAGAAGGCGGAACCATTCCCGTTCCGCCCCGCTGGCGAAGCCGAGCAGGCGCATGTCGTTCTCGCTCACCTGCAATTCGGTGAACACAGTCACGCCTTCGCCCCGTTCGCCCAGCGCGGCCAGCGTGCGGGCGGAACAGTGGACGAGGTAGCCGACGCCCGAAACGTCAATTACGGCCCAGTCCGCGCCGGTTTCATCCAGCAGGCCTTTCAGCTTCGCAATCATCAGGCAAGCCCCGTGGTCATGCTTTGTTCCTGCCGTAAACTTTGCCGCTTGGCTAGTGCAATATGGACAGATGCCCACATCTGCGCCAAACGCCCTGCGCATGAGCGTCAACACATTCGGCCGCGCCTTGCGCTTCACGACCTGGGGGGAAAGCCACGGGCCCGCACTGGGCGCGGTGGTGGATGGCTGCCCGCCGGGGCTGGCGATCAGCGAAGACGCGATCCAGCCATTCCTTGACGCGCGCCGCCCCGGCCAGTCACGCTTCACCACGCAGCGACAGGAACCGGACAAGGTCCGCATCCTGTCCGGCACGTTTGAAGGGCGCACCACCGGCACACCGATCAGCCTGATGATCGAGAATGTGGATCAGCGTTCCAAGGATTATTCCGAAGTCGCGCAGGCCTATCGCCCCGGCCATGCGGATTATGCCTATGATGCGAAATACGGCCTGCGCGATTATCGCGGCGGCGGGCGATCCAGCGCGCGCGAAACCGCAGCGCGGGTGGCGGCGGGTGCGGTGGCGCGGCTGATCCTGCCGGAAGTGACGATCACCGCCTATGTCAGCGAAATCGGGGGCGATGCGATTGACCGCGACGGCTTCGACGCCACTGAAATCGCGCGCAACCCCTTCTTCTGCCCGGATAGCTGGGCGGCGAAGCGCTGGGAAGGGAAGGTAGACGAAGCGCGCAAGGCCGGATCCTCGCTCGGCGCGGTGGTGGAATGCGTTGCCGATGGCGTGCCCGCCGGATGGGGGGCGCCGCTTTATGGCAAGCTCGATGCCGATCTCGCCGCCGCGATGATGAGCATCAATGCGGTGAAAGGCGTGGAAATCGGTGACGGTTTCGGTGCGGCGCGGCTGACCGGCGAACAGAACGCGGACCGGATGCGGCCCGGCGCTGACGGCAAGCCCGTTTTTCTGGACAATCACGCCGGCGGCATCGCGGGCGGCATTTCCACCGGGCAACCGGTGATGGTGCGCGTGGCCTTCAAGCCCACCAGTTCCATCCTGACCCCGGTCGAGACGATCACCCGCAATGGCGAGGCCAGCGAAATCGCCACCAAGGGCCGCCACGATCCCTGCGTCGGCATTCGCGGCGTGCCGGTGGTGGTGGCGATGATGGCGCTGGTGCTGGCCGATCACAAGCTGCTGCACCGCGCGCAATGCGGCTGATCAGCGCCGTTTTCTGAGCACCAGATAGAGCGCACCATCTCCGCCATGGCGGCGGTGCGCGTGCCGGATCGCAGCGATATCCGCCCCATGCGGCCCGGCTGCCAGCCAGTCCAGCACCTTGGCACGGATCGCCCCGCGCTGGTTCCCGCGATCGGCGGCAGCCGCGCCACGCGGCCTGCCCGTGATCAGCAGCACCAGCCGCGCGCCCATGGCCCTGGCCTGCGCCAGCCCGTGGTCAAGCCGCGCATGCGCCTGGTCAAGGCTCGCGCCATGCAGGTCGAGCGTGAAATCCGGCGCAGCCGCACCGCGTGCCAGCCTGCGATCCCAGGACGAATCAAGCCCGTGGCGATCAGGCGGCGGGGCGGGTGGAACGGGCCGGGGCAACTGGCCGGGTGCGCGGGCGGATTGCGGCGATGCAGGCATTGCGGCTGACCGGGCACTGCTGGCCCGCGCGGGGGCCGCGTCGACATGCAAAGACGCGCTGCGCCGCCGCCCGTGGAGCGGTTCGACCGTCGCCGCCAGCCGCGCCCACAGCGCGGCTTCCTGCGCGGAAAGCCCGCGTGGCGTGCTCATTTCGCTTCGAGACGTGCGACCGTGCCCTTGGGCAGGAGCAGCAGCGCCTGTCCGCGCCCGCTCATTCCCCCGGCAGTGCTGCGCGCCTCGGCCCCTGCACCCCAGAAGGTGTCGAACCGGTTCGCGCCCTTGATCGCGCCGCCCGTGTCCTGCGCGATCCACAGCCCGTCCGCTTCTGCCCGATCGAGATCGAGCCAGACCGGTGCGCCCAATGGAACGAAGGCCGGGTCCGCCGCGACGGAGGATTGCGCGCGCACCGGCACGCCCAGCGCGCCCAGCGCGCCGTCGCCCACCAGTTCGCGGAAAAAGACCCAGCTCTTGTTCAGCCGCATCAATTCGCGCCCCTCATCGGGGTGTTCGCGCAGATATTGCATGATGCCTTGCATCGATCCCGGATATTGCCCCGGCCCGTCGCCCAGTAGCCCCCGTTCGCGCATGATCGAACCAATGCCCGCATATTCGCGCCCGTTCTGACCTGCATAGCCGATCCGCATCACGCTGCCGTCAGGTGCGCGCAGCCGCCCCGACCCCTGTATCTGCAAAAAGAAGAATTCGACCGGGTCTTTCGCCCAGGCAAGCTCCAGCCCCCTGCCCGCCAGCGCGCCGTCCTCGATCTCGGCGCGGTCGTAATAGGGAACGAATTTGCCCGCCTCGTCATAGCGGCCAAGCGGCTGCTTGCCAGTCCGTTCGCTCTCGGCGATGTCGTCTGGCCAGCCGCGCACCAGATCGGACGGCATGGAATAGACCGGAACCTCATAGCCGCCGCGCTGAACCCGCACGCCCTCGATCTCCGGTTCGTAATAGCCGGTGGCAAATGCCGCGCCGTCACTCACCCGCACGGTCTCGAAAAAGGCGGGGAAGAATTGGACCGCATCCTCATAACGCCAGCTTGAGGCGGCGCGGCAGGGTTCGCGCCATTCTTCCTTCAGCGTCAGCCCGCTCTTGTCCTCTCGCGCGAGCAGGCTGGGGCAGCTTTCCACGAAAGAGGCAAGCGCCGCGCCCGCATCTTCGCGCCCCAGCTTGAGCGAAGCAATGGAAGGGCCGCGCGCAAAGCCCGCCGAAAAGGCGTTATCAACCGCGGGCGGCTGGCCCGGCAGCGGGACCGGGCGCGGGGCGGAGGCTTCGGGAATCAGCCGCACGCAGGCCGAAAGCAGCGTCAGTGCGAACAGGCCGCACAGCGGGCGCAAACCAGCCCGCATGGTGTCAGCCTTCGTCGGTTTCTTCGAGCAGCCACTCCGGCGTGGCCGAACCGACCTGGCGCACGAAGGTCCAGACATCACGGCTTTCCACCGCATCGTCGAGTGAACCGGCGATGACATTGCCATCGCGATCGCGGGTCACCGCAGCGATATCAGCGGCAAAGCGAACCGCGATCCGCGCCGTACGCCCTTCGAGGCGGGCTGACTGGATCGCCGCCTCTTCAATCCGGACGAGCCGGTTTTCCAGCGTTTCGCCCGCCGCTTCGCGCGCCGCAATCGCCGCGGCGAAGCCTTCATAGACTTCGGGCGTGCACAGTTCCTTCAACTCGTCCCGGTCACCGCGCCAGAAAGCTTCAAGAATCATTTCGTACGCCATTTGCGCACCCTGGAGAAAACCGCCCAGTTCAAACTGGCGGTCCGCCCCAGCGATCGCGCGAATGCCCTGCTCCGCCATTGGAGCGGCACCGGCCATGTCGCGCGGGCGCAGCTGGATCGGTGGATTCTGTTCCTGGCGCGGACCGGGGGTTGCGCCGGCCGCATCCTTGCCCTGATCGAACCGTGTCGGCACGACCTCTTCCTCATGCTCGGCGCGGCGGCCAAGCACGGAATAAAGCCGCAGGCCCAGAAAGGCTGCGATCATGGCCAGAATGACGATTTCATAAATCACGGGGCAGTACCTGTTTTGCGCGAGCGCCAACCACCAGCGAGCGGCACCAGCCATTCAACCTGCCTCAAATAGGTACGGATTACAAATGAACAACGGGTGGATGAACGGATTATTCGGCCAGCCCATGCCGATTTTCCCATGCGCCACGGCGTTGCGGCCCGCGCCCGGGGATGCTAGGCGCGCGAACCAGATGCAATGGCGCCCGCCCGCGCCCGTTCTAGGAAAGCGTACACGATCATGGCCGAAGCAGGCGACGTTCTTACCGATCTCGACAATGGCTCCGCCCCCAATGGTGCGGACAATGGCCCGATGGCCGGTTTGATTTCCCAATATATCAAGGATCTTTCGGTCGAAAACCCGAACGCGCCGCAATCCTACCAGTGGACGGACCAGCCCGAAGTGGACGTGCAGTTCAACATCGGCGCGGAGCGCGTGAGCGATGAAGTGCACGAGGTCGAACTCAAGATCGTGGTCAAGAACAGCTGTGCCAAGGGAACGGCCTTCATCGTCGACCTGTCCTATTGCGGCCTCGTCGGCATGCGCAACATCCCGGACGATCAGGCCCATGCCTTCCTTTATGCCGAAGCGCCGCGCCTGATCTTCCCTTTCGCCCGCCGTGTGGTGGCCGACGCCGTACGCGATGCGGGCTATGCCCCGCTGGTGCTGGACCCGATCGACTTCAACGGGCTGTACATCCAGCAGTTGCAGGCCAGCCAGGCCCAGAAACAGGCCGAAGCTGGCGCTGACGCGCCGACCGGCAACGCCTGACGCGCTGGGGCGGCCGCGCCCATGAGCCTGGTCCGCAATGTCGGAACGATCGGAGGGCTGACCGCGATCAGCCGCGTGTTCGGCTTTGCCCGCGACATGTTGATGGCGCGGGTGCTGGGCGCGGGGCTGGCGGCTGACGCCTTCCAGCTGGCGTTCATCCTGCCCAATACGTTCCGCCGCCTGTTCGCCGAAGGCGCGTTCTCGGTTGCGTTCGTGCCGATGTACACCCGCGCGCTGAACGGCGAGGATGGGGAGGCAGCGGCGGCGCGGTTCGCTGACGATGTGCTGGCAATCTTCGTATGGGTTCTGCTGGGCTTTTCCGCGCTGGCGATGATTGCCATGCCGGGCATCGTGTGGATGCTCGCCAGCGATTTCCAGCAGGTACCGGGCAAGTTCGAACTTTCCGTGCTGCTCAGCCGGATTACCTTTCCCTATCTGATGCTGATCAGCCTGGTCGCGATGCTTTCAGGCCTGCTCAACGCCCGCTCCCGCTTCGGCCCGGGCGCATTTGCGCCGGTCCTGCTCAACATCGTGCTCATCACCGGCATCATCGTTGGCTGGTGGTTGCGCGGCGAAGGCGGCGATGACCGGATCGTGGGGATGGCGCTGGCCGTTTCCGTCAGCCTCGCCGGGGTTGCCCAGCTGGTCTACCTGTGGATCGCGGCGCGTCATACGGGTATTCGCTTTCACCTCCATCTGCCGCGCATCACGCCTGAGGTGAAACGGCTGGGGATATTGATCCTACCCGCCACTTTCGGTGCCGGCATCTACCAGATCAGCCAGTTCGTCGATACATTCTTCGCCACGACGCTGCCGCAAGGTTCGCTGACGCTGCTGAAATATGCGGACCGGCTGAACCAGATGCCGCTGGGCATTGTCGGCATCGCGCTGGGCACGGCGATCCTGCCCATGCTGGCGCGCCACATCCAGACCGACAATCTGGGCGAGGCGCAGCGCCTGCAGACCAATGCGGTGGAAATGGCGCTGCTGCTGACCCTGCCCGCTGCCGCCGCGCTGGCGGTCTGCGCACCCGCCTTCGTCACCGCCTTTTTCGTTGGCGGCAAGATGACTGATGCTGACGGCCAGACCATGGCGATGATCGTGACCGCGCTGGTCGCGGGCCTGCCATCCTATGTGCTGGTCAAGGTATTCCAGCCTGCCTTCTTCAGCCGCGAGGATACGCGCACGCCGGTGTGGGTCGCCGCTTTTGCGCTCGTGGTGAACATCGCCATCAATTTGGCCGTTGTGCCGCGCTACGGCATCGTCGGCCTGGCAGGGGCCACGGCCTTTACCGCAACGCTGAATGTGCTGCTGCTTTATACGATCCTCCACCGCCGCCGGTGGTATCATGCGACGGCGCGGCTCGCTGGCCGGGTAGCTCGGCAGCTCGTGGCGACGGGCGCGATGGCCGCCACGCTGTGGTACGCCATGCCGCTGATGCAGGCGCGCTATGGCGGCAATGTCGTGGAACGGGTGTGGTCGCTTTCGGCGCTGGTCGCGATTGGCCTGATCGTGTTCTTCGGTATCGCCGGGTTGACCGGAGCGCTCGACAAGGACCTTGTCAGCCAGCTACGGCGGCGGCGCAAGTCCAGTCCAGCCAGCGAAGGCCAGTAATTTCGATGCGTGTCGTTTCCGGTATCCAGCCTACGGGCAATCTCCATCTCGGCAATTACCTGGGCGCGATCCGCAACTGGGTGCGCATGCAGGACGAGCTGGAAGCGGGCGGGCAGTGCCTGTTCTTCCTCGCCGATCTGCACGCTATCTCGATGCCGCATGTGCCGGGCGAACTTTATGCGGGCACGCTGGAGATGGCCGCCGCGCTGGTCGCCTGCGGGATCGATCCGGACAAGTCGATCCTGTTCAACCAGGCGCAGGTTCCGGCCCATGCCGAATTGCAGTGGCTGCTGAACGGCACGGCGCGGATGGGCTGGCTCAACCGGATGACGCAGTTCAAGGATAAATCGGGCAAGAACCGCGAAGGCGCATCAGTGGCCCTGTTCACTTACCCGGTGCTGCAGGCGGCTGACGTCCTGCTTTATCAGGCAACGCATGTGCCGGTGGGCGAAGACCAGAAGCAGCACCTGGAGCTGGCGCGCGACATCGCCCAGAAGTTCAACAATGATTTCGGCGCTGGCGAAGAGGTTTTCACGCAGCCCGGCCCCCTCATCCCGCCAGAAGCGGCGCGGATCATGTCTTTGCGCGATGGCACGGCCAAGATGAGCAAGTCCGATCCTTCGGACATGAGCCGCATCAACCTGACTGACGATGCGGACACGATCATGAAGAAGGTGAAGAAGGCCAAGACCGATCCCGAACCCCTGCCCGGCGAAGTGGCGGGACTGGCGGACCGGCCCGAAGCGCTGAATCTGGTGTCGATCTATGCGGCGATGACCGGTGACAGCGTGGACAGCGTACTGGCCACTTATGGCGGCGAAGGGTTTGGACGGTTCAAACCGGCACTGGGCGAAGTGCTGGTCGAATCGCTTGCGCCCATATCAGCACGCTTTCGCGAACTGAAAGCGGATCGCGAAGCGCTTGACGCCATTCTTGCGCGCGGCGCGGCAAAGGCGCGCGAGCTGGCCCGGCCGACACTCGCGGCCGCCTATCGCGCGCTGGGTCTGGTCCGGTCCTGATTTTACGGCGCAATGGGCGGTTGCCATTAAAGGCCGGTTCAGTCACCTGTCAGTATGGCATGGGGCAAACCCATGTCCCGCTGCACTCATGGCAGCGCGGGCAGTTGGAGAGTTGGCATGAACAGGACAATGAAAATGCGCGGTCGCTCGCTCAAACTGGCTCTTGCGCCGCTGTTGCTGGCGGCGGTCGCCGCCTGCACCACTCCCTTCAAGGCGGATGTCTCCCGCTTCCAGACCCAGCTTCCCGCTCCCCAGGGGCAAAGCTTTGCCGTGGTGGCCGATGATCCGGCGCTGGCGGGTGGGCTCGAATTTGCGCGCTATGCCGATCTGGTCGATGCGCAGATGGAAAGACTGGGCTATGCCGAAACCACCCCTGACAAGGCCAATCTGATTGTCCGCTTCGATTATGGCGTCGACAATGGCCGGGAAAAGGTGCGTTCCACCGGCTATCGCGGCCCGTTCTTTTCACCCTGGTACGGCTATCGCCCCTATTGGGGCTATCATGGCTACTACAGCCGCCCCTGGGGTTATGGCTGGTATGATCCCTGGTTCGACAACAGCGGCTATGAAAGCTACACGGTCTACACCAGCGGGATTGACCTGAAGATCGATCGCGCCGCCGATGGCGCCCGCCTTTTCGAAGGCAAGGCGCAGGCGCTGTCCACCTCCAACCGGCTGCAATATCTGGTGCCCAATCTGGTGGAAGCGATGTTCACCGATTTCCCCGGCAATTCGGGCGAAACCGTGCGAATCACGATCGCACCGGAAAAGAAGACCGTGAAGACCGTGAAACCTGCCGAATAGGCGAACCGCCAGCCTGCCGCCCCGCCTGCCACTGGGCGGGGCGCACGCCTTGTATGTTTCGCCCACCCGGCCTACAGCGGCTCATCGCTGACTGATACTTCCGGGCGTCAGCGGCTGAGAGACCATCGTGCTCCCGCCTTTTGTGGGGAGCGTGCCATGGACCTCAACGAATTGCTCTACCGCCAGCAAGTGGCGCAGATTCACGCAAATGGCGCGCTGACATCCGCCGCCTTGCAGCAGCATCGTGAACGAGTGGAAAGCTATGCCCTGCGCATTGCCCGCCTGCGCCGCGCACTCGGCGCAGGGGCCAGCCTGTGACCACTGCCCTGCCCGGCCCCGCGCGATGCCGCCTTGCCCGGCCAACAACCGACTATGGAGCGCAAATATGACTCAAGGACCAGTCCGCCCTTTCCTGATCGCCAAGAATGACGAGGGAGCCTACCGGCTGACGGTACGCGATACCCACTATAATTCGCAGGATTATCCGATCGTCACCTCGCACCTGCAGGATGAAATCTTCAAGACCGCCGCCGCCGCCAAGGCCTTTGCCAAGGAAAAATTCAACGCCAAAACGGGTGAATTCTCGATGAAGCTGAAGGCAGGTTAACGCAGCAAAATCTGCCTAGTAGGGAATTCGTTCAGCCGTAAAAGCGTTGACGATTTGACCGGGCAGCATAACTGCCGAACGTCCGCTCACAAGCCAGGTCGCGACATGGAGCATCTTGATCGTGATCGGATCAGCGGCGCTGTTCGCGAAAATCGCCGCCGTCGCTCAAAGCGCCGGGCAGAAGATCACCGACCATGACGTCAAGATGCCACCGCCCAGCTCCATCATCGCAGTCAGCCCAAGCTGCCCGTCTTCATCGCGCATCATGGATGCAAGCTGCAGCGAAAACATCAGGTAGAACCCGCCCGCAACGCAGCAACCGATCATGCCCATGGCGATTTCAAACTGATATTTGCCGTAATATTGCGCGATCAGTTCCTGCGCGCTCAGCCCCATCATGTTGGGCGGCGGAATGTTATGGCCGAGGATGCCCCAGAAAATCGTATAGGTGACCACAAACAGCGGCCCGCACCATGCCGCTGCCAGGCCCAGCTTGCGCTTGGTTTCCGGATCCATCCATCCACTCCCTCAAGGTGTTCGGGCAGCCCGTAGCCACCACGACGCTGAAAGCGCCGAATCCTATCGGCATATCCCGGACGAACCCGGGCCATTTTTATTGTATCGTGATCTATCGATATCGCATGCTGCGGTCAGGTTCAGATGCTGCAACCCAGTTGGGCGGTACGTTTTCCGGCCGCCTTACAGCGGACCGATAAGATGATGCGCCAGCCGTTCGGCAGAGCCGAGATCGAAAATCGCCCGGCCCGCCATCATGAAACCCAGCAGGACCAGTACGAAGCTCCACAGGCCGAGCATGCCGCCCGTGATCCGCCAGTTCCGGGGTGGCAGGCCCTGCACAAGGAAGGTGGCAATGCCAGCAACATTGAGACTGACCAGATTGATCGCAAAGAGGAAGAACGCGCTCCATGCTGCGGTCGGAAATCCGGCGCCCAGATATATGCCCGTCGCGGCCAGCGGCGGAACCAGCGCCACCGCGATCATCACCCCGACCAGTGACAGCGAAGCAGCCCGGGTGAAGGCGAGCACGCCCGCCGCCCCGCACGCCAGTGCCAGTGCAATGTCGGCTGGCTGGACAAGCGTGCGGTTGCGCAATTCGGGCACCAGCGGGTCGATCGTCACCAGCGTGCCGACGCTCATCCCCGCCAGCACCGCGACCACGCAGCCGACAAACAGCGTGCGCGCTGCGCGCATGCCCAGCGCCGCATTGCCCACCGTTGCAGCCAGGGCCAGTCCCATCGTCGGCCCCAGCAAGGGCGCAATGATCATCGCACCGATCACCACGGCGGTCTGGCCGCTGCGCATGCCCAGCCCGGCGATGATGGCGGAAAGGAAGCAGGTCAGCAGATAGCTGGGCCTGATGTGCAGGCTTTCATCCAGATCGTCATAGATCTCGTCAGTGCTGATACGATCGCGGGTGAAGAATCGTTCGAGCGCGGTTTGCCGCCGACCCTTGGCAACGGGTGGCAATTCCGTTTCCGCGGTTTCAACGACCGCGGGCAGCACTGCTTCCAGCTGGGCCGCCTGCGCATCGGGCAGGAAAATCTCGATCAGCCGCGCGGACACGCGACCTGGCCTGTTTCAGACAAGCCGGGCATGCCCGCCCGTGCTGCCAAAGCCCCCTGCCCCGCGCGCCGTGTCGTCCAGTTCGGCAAC
>JAURML010000026.1 GCA_030830695.1 Caenibius sp.
AACCAGTGGTCTGTTTTGCTCCACAAGAATTGAAAAAAGAATGCTGCCTACCTTCGGAGCATTACAAAACACAAACTGGAGCTATTCTCTGGAAGTAGGTTAGGAGCACTCCAAAACTGCAGTCAAAAATGCCCATAACCATCTGAAAAACAGCCATAATATGACTAATTTTGCATAGCTAAAAAATGCACAAAACGTGCACACGACCCAGAAATGCATATTAACCTATTGATTTATAAAGATTATTTTAATCATTAAGTGCCCTCCGAAGGCAGATGTCAGAGGTTCGAATCCTCTTGGGTGCGCCATAATTTCAATGGCTTAGTAGAGCTACTTCCCTGCAGTACGGAATAAGTACGGAATATCTATCGGGACGAGCTAAACATGTCCATATTACCTTTATTTGTTTTCGTTACGACGAACCCGGCCTCAATCCACAGGTTTCGAACTGGCACACCCATGGATCTCAGAAGGATAATGTGAGCCTTGTGCGGAATGATTGCCAAACAGATCTGGCTGGCGCGAAAATGATCAAATCTCGACACCTTTTGAACTGAACGCTGGCATCTTTCCCAAGGGACGCATGGCTGCAGGGCTCAAAAGATAGACAGCGTGCCCCCGGCTCAGAAATTCAGATAATTGGTCGCATACCTACAGCGAATATTTGGCAGTTGCCGGGATCGAACAATCGATGGGAAGGGTCTGTCTCAGATATGAGAGTTCTCTCACTGACCCTTCAAAAACTTTTACTTAGCAGAAGTGATCTACCGGCAAGAGCCATCGAGGTCGCTCGAGGTCGTCAATCTTACAGTCTGAAAGCAAATAACAGAGGGGAATGCTCTCGCCAACGCAACACATTCGACCAATTGCCTACATTGCATTTGTAGCGGACAGAATAAGACGGAAAGGTCGGTCGATAAAATCTGTTTGTTTCTTGAACTCGCGAGATTCCGTCACCCTTTCCGCGGGTCACAGACCCAAACCACGAACCACCTAATATTTTTACTGTCGATTGCAGATTGTTGTGAATATTTCTGGTACATTTCGCCAATCCGTTTTTGCTCTAGGCTCAGGACCTGTTAAATCGCTTGCGCTGTTGGCGATGGCTTGATTCAATGGCGACGCTAAGGATACGCGGCCGTTGTCATATCTGTGGTCGTTGAGCGAGACGCAAATGCGCCGGATTGAGCCCTATTTCCCGCTGTCGCACGGCATCCCGCGGGTAGATGATCGTCGGATCGTTAGTGGCATCGTCTTCGTGATCAAGAACGGGCTGCGCTGGCGTGATGCGCCTACCGGATACGGTCCACACAAGACGATCTACACCGGTTTATACGGTGGAGCCGCCTGGGTGTGTTCAACCGCATCTTCGCCGAGCTCGCCGCCAAGGGCGGCAAACCCAACCAGCTGATGATTGACGCCGCCCATCTCAAGGCGCATCGGACGGCAACAAGTCTCTTAAAAAAGGGGCTCTACCCCGACGTATCGGGCGCACCAAAGGCGGGCTGAACTCAAAGCTCCCGGCGGTCTGCGACGACAGGGGGCCGCCCGTTGATCATGCTGCTCAACGAAGGGCAAATGAGCGACTACAAAGGGGCGGCGCTGATGACCGATGCCTTTCCCAGGGTCAAGGCGCTGCTCGCCGATAGGGGCTATGATGCCGACTGGTTCCGCCATGTCTTGGCCGAGCGTGGCATCACTGCCTACATCCCGTCGAAGACGAGCCGAAAAGTGCCCATCCCGCACGACACCGGCCTCTACCGCCAGCGCCATCGGATCGAGAATATGTTCGCCAAACTCAAGGACTGGCGACGGATCCACACCCGCTACGACCGATGCGCACACACCTTCATGTCCGCCATCTGCATCGCCGCAACCGTAATTTTCTGGCTGCCGCAATGAGTCATAAGCCAAGCTGACCCAACTTGTCATGATCCGGAATACTGAGTTGTCGCGCCATGGAATTATATTATTGCAGCGCAGTTCACTTTTAATCAGTGTGTGGCAGCTTCGAACCCAACTGGTCTCACCATATTCGGAATTTAATTCATATACTCAACTACTTGAACTAGGCTGTTGCTACATGCATCTGTCACCGTGGGTAACTTTTGCGAGATCCGAAGATGCAAACTGCTTAACGTGCATCCATGGTGAGAAGTCGGCAATTTATCAGGCGAATATGCGTCTATTCTACGTCCGGACCTTCGATTAATTAGTTGTGCGCCAAATGACAGCGCTTTGCTGGAAGTTACTAAGCATTTGAATTATTCGTGGTCAATGAAAGAGACCAGAAGTGAGCTTCCTAACAATTTCTGTGCAGTTCGGCAAGTCGTAACCAGACTGCACGCAATATGCTGCCATCGAAACATTCTTGACTGTTTCTGGTTGGTGGCCGTGACTTCGAATTTCGGCGCTAATCGGCGCGCGCCTGGTTGATCCTATGGTGATATGCCGTCGAACCGATTCTGCTGTTGCGGCGATCCGATTGACAATGCTGCCAGGGGTCATCTGCATCGCCAGATGACCAACCCAGCAATATTGTGCGGCGGATGGTAACGTCATGTCACTTCCGCCGGCGTATTACCGCCCGCACTGCAGACGGTCGGCGGAAACATCGATGGCCTCAATGGAACAACTTGAGCGGAATAGCGTTGCCCATGGCCCGGTAACCTGCATCGTTAGGATGAAGATGGTCGCCTGAGTCATATGCGGGGTTCAGCCGCTCCAAGGCCGCAGGATCCCTCAGCACGGCATCGAAATCGATGATTCCATCCGGCTCGGCGGATTCTCGAATCCATGCGTTCACCGCACTGCGTACCGCGTCCTTTTCCGGGCTTGAGTGGCTCTTGGATCCGCCTGTCGGGGTAAGCGTTCCGATGATGACCTTAACACCATTCATGTGGGCACGGGCGATGACCTGTCGGTAACCGGCAATAATTTCATCGGCCGTTACGAGCGGGTTGTCGCCCAACGGGGACTTGCCCGACATGCCGATGTCGTTGATGCCCTCAAGCAGCACTATGTGAGACAGACCCTCGATGCGCAGGGCGTCGCGGTCGAGCCGGGCCAGCCCCGCTGCGCCCCAACCAGGCGAAAGCAGCTGATTGCCGCCGATCCCCGCGTTCACCACGGCGAACCGCCCCTTCTTCGCCACCTCGAGACGGCTGGCCAAGACTTCGGGCCAGCTGTGCAAAGCGCCGACTGCGCGACGGTTTCCGTCTGAGATCGAGTCTCCGAATGCCACAATGACTCGCGGAGCCGTTGAGGTCAGAACCGACACACCCGTGACCAACGGTCGTCCTGGCATCTGCTTGGCGCCATTCATGCTTTCCGAAAGAGTCTGGTCGCCAGGGGCGACGGCAACCTGCCCGCCGCCAATGACATAATTTATCACCGGTGTATCAAGCGCGATGCTCACGAGCAGGTCGGCTCCGGCAGATACCGGGCGAACCACCGGATCGCTGACAATGGCAACCCCGGGGGCAATCGTTAAGCCTGCCGCGCCTGAAAATCTGAGCGGAAGCAGCGAGCCGTTCGCAGCTGTCAATCCTTCGCCCGCCAAGCTCAGCGATGCAGCCGTAAAGCGAAGCGGCACTTTGCCGTCTTCGTTAGAAATCCGCACGCGAATCTGGGAGCCGGCGGCGGACACCTTGACCCGATAGCGCACGGTGCCGGCCAGCGGGGCGGGCACCAACAATGTCCGGGCCGCCTCGGGCGAGAGCTTCATGAGCTCCGGGGCATTGATGACCAACTGTTCCGACGCAACCCCCAGATCCGCAGAAGGAGATCCAAAGGCATCGCGCCACACTGGCTTTTCGCGAGCGAACGCGGTGGCCGGGACTAGCATGAGCGACACGGCGCAGCCAAGTATCGCCAGACGAATGCGCCGACCGGCGCGGGCTTGGTTTGAAATGATCACATTACCTCCATCAGCGAGCGAAAACGAGATTGTTGAAGCAGTTTCAGATTGTAGTCAAATTTAGGTCGGAAGACAGGCCCATATCACCCCTTCGTCCTGCCCAAGTACCAATTCTTGTGCCGACTGGTCTGACCCAAGCTAATGTTAAGTCGATTGCCGGGATAGTGCACGCGGTAGTGGGCCTTGAGCGCAGGATTGGCAGGATGGAGATGTCCGACGTTGTCCTCGGCCGAGTAAGCGCCGCTGTCGCTATAGGATCAGCACGTCTGAATGTAGGCCCAGAGTCACTCAAATCGGCCTTCGCTCCCGATCTCCCCCCCCCACACACAGCGTCGATCATGCTTGATCGAACTCGCGCACCGGGCTTATCATCGAAAGCACACCGCAAATGGGAAATCCGGACTTATGACTAATATTGGTTGGATAGGCTTAGGTATGGTCGGAAAAGAGATGGTCCGGCATCTCTTGCAGAACAGTTATGACGTTACTGTCTATGCGCGCGGTGAAGGGCTTTCTGCCTCAATTAAACGAGGCGCTCGGACAATGAACAACTATTGTTCCCTCGCTGCACACTCTGATATTTTGGGGCTGTGCGTTTTCAGTGACGAGCAAATGCGTCATATTCTGTTCGGCGAGAACGCGCTAGCTGCAATGCGGCCTGGATCAACTCTTTTGATCCATACTACTGGCTCACCCGCATTTGCAGAAGAGATCGCGAACGCAGCACCGGAAGGAGTTGCAGTGATTGATGCCACGTTCAGCGGCGGCAAGGTCGAAACCGAGGAAGGCCGTTTAACCATCATGGCTGGTGGTGATGCAGAAGCAATCAACAAAGCCCGGTTCGTAATGGACTGTTATACAAAGAAAATATACCATGTGGGGCCTGCCGGGCGCGGGCAGATGCTCAAACTACTTAACAACCTGCTCTTTGCAACGAACGTGCAGAATGCTTACACGGTTGCCTGTATTGCGGAGCAAACTGGTATCAAGGTCCAGGAACTCGCAGAGATCATTTCTGATTGCAGCGGGGCAAGTTTTGCGATGAACCTGTTTCGCGCCCCGTACTCTTCCGAGACGCTAATTGATTCAGTGAGACCTTACCTAGCCAAAGATGTGAGTGCCGCACTCAGCGCTGCCCGAGAAACTGGCCTTGATGTCTCGGCTTTTGATGCGACACTTGCATTCTATTGCAACCACACCGACAGTTAGGAAAGGTTTTCGGCACTTCATCCGATGCCTATCGTTACTTCTTTAATGGAGTTTGAAGAGCCTCAGGAGGTTCCGATTGCTCTGGATAATAAGGGAAGGGGCGAAGCTCTGTAAATGCTAGAGAATATCGTCTTAGAAGACGGGTCAGCAGACGAGCCCATATCATCCCTTCGTGCTGCCTCAGCGCCAATTCTTGTGCCGACTGGTCTGACCCACGCCCGCATTAACTCGATTGCCGGGATCGAGCGCGCGGTAGTGGGCCTCCAGCGCAGGTTTGGCCGGATAGAGATGTCCGACGTTATGCTCGGCCGGATATTCGGCACCGCGCTCATCCAACAACGCCATCAGTTCGTGCTCGAACCGATCCGGATCGCACCCCGCGTGCAACAGGTAATCCTGATGGAAAACATGGCAGAAGAAGTGTCCGTAATAGAGTTTAGCTGCAATCTGCGCTTCAAGATACGGCGGCAGCACCTCGAACCAATCGCGGTCGTTCCGGCGTAGCGCCACGTCAAGCGATACGAGTGGCCCGGCACGGTCGCCGTGCACCGTGCGATAGCGAACTGCCGCGCCTGCAACCGCGAAACGGTGCAGCATCGCCAGATCGGCTTCTTGCGGCGTGCATAGGAAGGCTTCGCCAGACGCGCTTGGAAACAGCCGCGCCAGTTCGCTTTCGGCTTCCGCGATGCCCGCATCGGCCACCTTGAGTACCAGATGGTGTTCGAACCGTGCGTGCCATGAGCGCAGGCGCCGGGGCAGATGCTGCGGGAGCAGCCCCGCAGCAAATTGCAACAGCCTGTCCGACAGAGGGCTTTCAATGCCGATCCGCCGGCCGATCAGATCCACCCAGTCCTTGGCGCGGAACAGCCAAGGAAGTCGGCTGGTGCCGAGTGCACGAATTGCCCAAACCATGTCCTTGCCATATTGGTATGCGATCCGGAACGCATCACGGTGGATGTATTCCGCCGAGACCGGCAAATTGCGGGCATGCGATAGGAAGCGCCGCCGCAGGTCTTCCAGCTCGGTGGTGTCGTTGGTCCCAACATAATATACCGCCGTTTTCGCTGCGGCCGGGAAGGTATCCAGCCGCACGGCGAACACCATGATCTTTCCGGCGCTGCCGGAGGCTTCGAACAGCCGGGACGGATCGGCGTTGAATCTCGCCGGGCTGGCAGAATCGATCTGGCGGACAGTTAGCGCATAGTCGCCCGCCGCCGATCCCCTGCGATCGTGGCCCGTAATGTCGGCGTCCGATATCCCGCCCGCCTCGATCTTCCGCAGCATTGCTTCGGGATCGCCAGACAGTGCAACGCCGAGATGATTGCACAAGTGAACCTCGCCGGTCTCGTCCACCTTCGCGAACAGCGCATATTCGGTATAAGCGGGACCGCGCGAGACCAATGCGCCACCCGAACTGTTGCAAATGCCGCCCACGACCGAAGCACCAATGCACGATGAACCGATCACCGAATGCGGCTCGCGGCCGAGTGGCGCCAGCACCTGTTCCAGATCGTACAAAGTAGCGCCAGCCAGGCAAATGACTTCTCGTCCGCCGCGGACAGTGAAGATCCCCTTTAAGCGCAGCGTGTTGATAATCACCACCGGACGGTCGTATTCGCCAAATGGCGTGGAGCCGCCGGTCAGGCCGGTGTTGGCCGCCTGCCCGATGACAATGCAGTCCGCTGCGATGCATAGCCGAAATGCGCGCCACAGCTCGACCAGCGACCCTGGGCGAACCACGGCGGCGACGGGGCCGGCACCGGTCCGAAATCCGGTCGCAAAAGGCAGCGCGGAAGCGCCTGTGAGGACATACCGCTTCCCGACTACGCGCCGAAGCGCATCAACGAGATCTTCGCTGGCCTTGCCGCTCAACGACTGCGCGCCTCAGGCCGCGTCCCAGGCAATGACCTTGTGCCGCTGCACGCCCAGCTTCTCGATGCCGAGTTCAATTACATCGCCTTCCTTTAGAAAGCGCTGCGGATTCATGCCCATGCCGACTCCCGGTGGAGTCCCAGTAGTGATCACGTCGCCGGGTTGGAGCACTATGAACTGGCTTACATAGCTGACGATAGTCGCACAATCGAAGATCATGGTCGCGCTGTTGCCGGTCTGCATGCGCTCGCCGTTGACGTCGAGCCACATGCCGAGGTTCTGGACATCGCCCACTTCGTCACGGGTCACCAGCCAAGGCCCAAGCGGCCCAAAGGTTTCGCAGCCCTTGCCCTTGTCCCAGCTGCCGCCGCGCTCGTTCTGGAAGTTGCGTTCCGACAGATCGTCGCAGATCATATAGCCGGCAACGTGATCCAGCGCCTTGTCCTTTTCGACATAGCGCGCCCGCGTGCCGATGACGATGGCGAGTTCGACCTCCCAGTCCATCTTGGTCGATCCGCGCGGCTTGCGCACATCGTCGGTGCATCCCTGGATGCATGAGACACCCTTTGTGAACAGGATCGGTTCGGCAGGAACGGGCAGGTTGGATTCCGCCGCGTGATCGGAGAAGTTGAGGCCGATAGCGAGAAACTGGCGCGTGTTCGCCACGGGCGGACCGAAGCGTACGTCCTCATCCACCAGCGGTAGGCTGGCGGGATCGACCGCAGCGATTCGGTTCAGGCCATCGGGGCCAAGGACAGCGGCATCGATATCGCTGACAATTCCGGAAAGATCGCGAACGCGCCCTCCGACGTCGACGATACCCGGCCTCTCCGCCCCGGCGGGTCCAAAACGTACAAGCTTCATTGGTGGCTCCTTAAACTAATAGGTGGAACGTCCGCCTGAAATATCAAACGTCGCGGCCGTCGAAAAACTGCACTCCTCGCTGAGCAGCCAGCACACCAGCGCGGCGACCTCGTCCACTTCGCCGGGGCGACCCATGGGGATCTTGCCAAGCATGAAATCGATCTGGCTCTGCGGCATCTGGTCCAGCAGCGGCGTGCGGAAAACCGCCGGGGTGACCGCGTTTACGAGAATTCCCGAAGTGGCCAGCTCCTTGCCGAGCGCCTTGGTGAAACCCAGCAGGCCAGACTTGGAAGCGGCATAGGCTGCTGCATTCGGGTTGCCCTCCTTGCCGCCGACAGAGGACATGTTGACAATGCGGCCGTAGCCGCGGGCCTTCATGGCCGGGATAAGCGCCTGGCAGCAGTAGAATGGGCCATTAAGGTTGATGTCGATCACGCGCAGCCAGTTATCGCGCGGGTAGGTTTCAACCGGGCAGGTCGCACCGGTAATACCTGCCGAGCACATCAGCAGATCGACGCTGCCAAGCGCGGCAATGGATTCCTCGGCTGCGGCATCGACCGCGTCTGCATCGGTCACATCGACCTGCAAGGCAAACTGTGCGCCGGTGGCTTTGCGGGCAGCCTCGATCGCCACGGGATCGGCATCCCAGATCGCCACGGCCCCGCCCTCGCGCACGATCCTCTGAGCAACCGCCCGACCCGCTCCGGACGCACCGCCCGTCACCACTGCAACATGACCTTCGAATCTAGCGCGCATAACGACCCATCTATCCAATGCCGGGGCAACAGGGCCCCGCGTCCTGACCGTTTACTCAGACATTTTATTGTGTCAACTTTACTTGGATGGATCGGCGGTTTTGCGGCCATGAGGCGCACTGAGAAAAACCATACAGGGCAATCTCGATCAGTTAGAGGCCTTCGCCCTCTGCGGAGCATGTTTTCCGCTATCGCCACCCATTGCCCAGCTCGTATCTTCAAGTGCCAAATCGACAAGATTGCGCATGGCTTTGCCGGCTTCTTCGACATTTCCGGCAGCGATAGCTTCATACACGCGCACATGGTCAGGTATCGGGTCTCGCGGCAGCGCTCGCGAACGCAGCTTGAACTGTGTTGTCCATTTTACCGCCGCGCCGATGCTGGCACTCAACGCAAGAATTGCTCCGTTGCCTGTTGCCCGCAGGATAGCATCATGGAAATCGCGGTCTGCTGCCCTGCCGGTTTCGCGTGCAAGCGTGTCCCGGCGCATGATTCCAAGCGCATCCTTCATGCACTTGAGATGTTCCTTGCGCCTGCGCTCGGCAGCAAGCTTCGCTGCTGCCGGTTCGACAACGGCACGCAATTCGAACAAGTCCCGGACAAATTCCGCCGATGGTTCACCCGCGAAAGCCCATGCGAGCACTTCGGGATCGAGGATGTTCCAGCGATCGCGAGGAAGGATGCGGGTTCCCGCCTTAGGGCGGCTTTCAACCAGGCCTTTGGCTGTCAATATCTGTACCGCCTCCCGGTAAGCGCTTCTAGAAACATCGAGTGCCTCCGCGGACTCGATCTCGCCGCGCATTCTGTCGCCAGGCTGATACTCCCCAGACAGGATTGCTACCCCCATCTTGTTGACGATCGCGCCCCGGAAGCGCCGACCTGTACCCCGGTGGGGGCGGTCCGTTCCACTCATATCGTCGGCGTCTTCGATCGGAAGGATGAGCTTGACGTTTTCGGGTTTGTCCATGAGAACGACCTAACAGAACGCGTACCCTTTGGAAACGTAGAAAGGCCGCGTGAAAGGCAAGATCACCAAAAGTCAGTGTGGCTCGCCGGTGTTCTCTCTGCTGCAAAAGCACACCGTCTGGTAGATTGATTTTGACATTTGCTCCCCTTGCGTGCCGGGACGAGTCTTCAAATGTCAAAATCGTAAAGTCCACTAGAATCATGGGTTTCTAGTAGTCCGAAATGATTGTGACATTCGAACATGACCGGGCCGCAGACGGCATCTAATATCAGAATCGGACCACTAGGGAGGTCTATAACACTGAGGGTGTCGGATAGAACCCCAGCAAGGACAGAACCGCTTAGCACCAGCGGACAGCGTGCGAAGTGCGGCTTGACCTCATCTAGCCAGCTTTATAATCAGACAAATTAACTGGCAGTCACAGTGCGCCAATAGGAGAATAAGCTATGTCCTCGAGTCTGAACGATGGTAGTCAAGGGCAACCCAGGCACGCTGTTACAACTGGCCCGGAAGTCTCGCGCAGGGAAATCATTTCCGCTGGTTCCTGCATGGCCCTCGCTGCGGTAATGGCCCCTCCGGCTGCGGCTGCTCCGGGCACTGCACCCCGTGTGCGGCAGGAACGCTCGTTCGACGAGAGCTGGCTGTTCATGAAGGGCGACCTGCCCGGAGCCGAGGCAATCGCATTTGACGATGCCGGATGGCGGACGGTGGACCTGCCGCACGACTGGCGAATAGAAGACCTGCCCGGAAAGCAGTCCGACGATGGCAGGGCGACAGCCGATCCCTCGCTGTATCTTTACCTGAGCGATCAGGTCGATCCTGCCGTCCCCCGTCGGATCGGCCCGTTCGACATTGATGCAGATCCGGCTGTGGATACCGAACTCACGGTGGAGCCACTCGGCCGGATCGTGATCCCCGGCGGGCGGGGACAGGCCTATACCGTTGGCGACATCGGCTGGTATCGCAAGCGCTTCACGCTGCCGGCGGGCCCGGGGCAGCAGGTTGAGCTGCGGTTTGACGGGGTCTGCCAGAACGCTGACATCTGGCTCAATGGCGTGCACCTCGGTTTCAATGCTCACCCTTACCTGTCGTTCGCCTTCGACCTGACGCCCCACCTCAGGCCGGGCGCGGAGAACGTGCTGGCCGTGCGTGTCAATGACCGCGGAAAAACCAGCCGATGGTATACCGGTTCAGGGATCTATCGGCACAGCTGGCTGACCGTGACGGGGCCCTTGCGAGTCCCCCTATGGGGGGTCAGCGTCACCACACCGCAGGTCTCGACCGCGAATGCCCAGGTGAAGGTCGCACTTGACGTCGAGAACCGCGCCGACCTCGCGTCCGTTGCAGTTCGGGTTACCCTGCTCAACAGCAGGGGCCGGACCGTTGCCCGTCGCGATCTGCCGGCCCAGCCAGTTGCTGGCGGCGCAACGACCGCGTTCGAAGCCGAACTCGCAATCACGCGACCGGCCCTGTGGTCTCCCGAAACCCCGACGCGCTATGTGGCGCGCTGCGAAATCATCGCGGACGGCAAGGTGGTTGACCGAACCGACACGCGGTTCGGAATCCGCTCGATCGCATTCGATGACAAGGGCTTCCGCCTTAACGGCAAGACCTATTTCATGAACGGCGGCAATATCCACCATGACCACGGCTGCATCGGCGCCATCGCGATCGACCGTGCGGAAGAACGCACGATCGAGATAATGAAAGCGGCTGGGTTCAATTCCATTCGGGGGGCACACAACCCGCTTTCGCCAGCCATGCTGGATGCCTGCGACCGGCTGGGAATGCTGGTCTACGAAGAGTTCACCGACCGCTGGGCCAAGGCCAAGATGCGGGACGATTACAGCAACTACTTCCCGACCCACTGGCAGCGCGATCTGACCACCATGATCAAGCGCGATCGCAACCATCCCAGTATCATCCTGTGGTCCATCGGTAACGAGATTCTCGAGGATCCTGACAATTATGGGCCCAAACTTGCGGCTCACTTGAAATCACTGGACCCGACCCGGCCGGTCGCCCTCGGCGGGGTCAACATCGGCAAGCGCCCGACGGATGCGAACACCTATACTGACGTGGCCGACTACCACTACAGCCTGCCCAAGCCCGACAATCCCAAAATCGCCGGCAAAGCTGTGATCCAGAGCGAGAACGGGAGCGGCGGCATCTATGATGACTGGAAGATATCACGGCAAAACCCGGCCTATGCCGGCAGCTGGACCTGGGCCGGCTGGGACTATATGGGCGAAGCTGGCACCGGCGCGCCTGCCCTCTACCGCACGCCCAAGGACATCCAGAGCGCCATCCTGGCCGGGGTTACCGGCCGGATCGCCTATCCGTGGTATGTTGCAGCCTGCGGCGATATTGATGTCATCGGCCAGCGCAAGCCCCAGAATTACTGGCGTTCGGTCGTTTACGGCCATTCTCAGCTTGAGGTCATGGTCGAACGGCCCACGCCTGAGGGATTGACCCAGATAGCCGCCTTCTACTCCTATTACGATGAGCTTGAGAGCTGGACCTGGGACGTGCCGGTCGGCCGACCGATGATCGTGCGCGTTTATACCGGGGGCGACAGCGTTACCATCCTGCTCAACGGCAAGAGCATCGCGACCAAGGCCGTGGCCGAAACCGACAAGCGCCGCATCGCCATCAACGTCCCTTATGAAACAGGCAAGCTAGAAGTGGTCGCATCGAAGGACGGTAAGGAAATTGCGCGCAAGACGCTCGAAACCGCAGGTCTACCCGCAGCGCTACGCCTGCGTTCGGACGTACCCCGGCTGACCACCAGCCGCAGCGACCTTGCCCACGTTCTTGTCGAAGTGGTCGACGCGCAGGGCCGGCTTGTTCCCGACGCACTGGTTCATGTGTCCTGCTCCGCTGCGGGAGCCGGTGAACTGATCGGCATGGGCAACGCCAATCCGCACAATGTCGACAGCTTCAGGAGTGGCCGCCGCTGGACCTGGCATGGCAAGGCATTGGCGGTGCTGCGTCCCGCCAAGCGCGGCGGCGTGCTGTCGCTGACTGCAACGGCACCGGGGCTTCGGCCCGCCCGGCTTTCGCTTTCCGTCGTAACGGCACGCGACTAGCTTACGGCTGGAAATTTGTTCGGGTGACCGGCCAAGCCCCTGCCCTCATGCAGATGGAAATCAGATGACCTATATCCCTGACCAGAAGCTTCGCTCTCGCGCGTGGTTCGACAACCCCGACAATATCGACATGACGGCGCTCTATCTTGAGCGTTACCTGAACTTCGGGCTGAGCCTGGATGAACTGCGCTCGGGCAAGCCGATCATCGGCATTGCACAGACCGGCAGCGACCTATCCCCGTGCAACCGCCACCATCTGGTTCTCGCCGAGCGCTTGCGCGATGGTATCCGGGAAGCCGGCGGCATCGCGCTGGAATTTCCGGTTCATCCGATCCAGGAAACCGGCAAGCGCCCCACCGCCGGGCTCGATCGCAACCTCGCATATCTCGGTCTGGTCGAGGTGCTCTACGGCTATCCGCTGGACGGCGTGGTCCTGACCATCGGCTGCGACAAGACCACGCCGGCCGCACTGATGGCTGCCGCCACGGTCAACATTCCCGCCATCGCGCTATCGGTCGGGCCGATGCTCAATGGCTGGCACCAGGGCGAACGGACCGGATCTGGCACGATCGTGTGGAAGGCCCGGCAGATGCTGGCGACCGGTGAAATTGACGATACCCAGTTCATCAAACTGGTCGGTTCGTCCGCGCCGTCGACCGGCTATTGCAACACCATGGGCACGGCCACGACGATGAACTCGCTGGCCGAGGCGCTGGGCATGTCGCTGCCGGGATCGGCGGCCATCCCGGCACCTTATCGCGACCGGCAGGAATGCGCCTATCACACCGGCAAGCGGATCGTGGAAATGGTGGCGGAAAACCTCAAGCCCTCCGACATCCTGACCAAGGCGGCCTTCCACAATGCCATCAAGGTCAATTCCGCGATCGGCGGATCGACCAACGCGCCGATCCACCTTGCCGCTCTTGCGCGGCACATGGAGGTCGACCTGCCGCTCAAGGACTGGGAAACCGAAGGCCATAAGATCCCGCTGCTGGTCAATCTCCAGCCCGCCGGGGAATATCTTGGCGAAGACTTCTACCGCGCCGGCGGGGTGCCTGCCGTGATCGGCCAGCTCATCGAAAACGGCCTGATTGCGGAGGACGCGATCACCGCCAACGGGCGCACCATTGGTGAAAACTGCCGGGGCGTGGCGATCGAGGACGACAAGGTCATCCGTCCTTTCGGCGAGCCGCTGATCGAGGAAGCCGGCTTCATCGTTCTGTCCGGCAATCTGTTCGATGCGGCGATCATGAAGACAAGCGTGATCTCGAACGAATTTCGCGACCGCTATCTGTCCAACCCGGACGACCCCGAGGCGTTCGAGGGGCCCGCGGTCGTCTTCGACGGGCCGGAAGATTACCATGCCCGCATCGATGACCCGGCCACCGGGATCACCCCCGAAACATTGTTGTTCATGCGCGGCGCCGGGCCGATCGGCTATCCGGGCGCGGCCGAAGTGGTGAACATGCGCCCGCCGGCACACCTGATTTCCGAAGGCGTGAGCGCTCTGCCCTGCATTGGCGATGGCCGGCAATCGGGCACCAGCGGATCGCCCTCGATTCTCAACGCCTCACCTGAGGCGGCCGCGATGGGCGCACTTGCCTTGCTGCGCACGGGCGACCGGGTACGGATCGACCTGCGCCGTGGAACGGCCAACGTTCTGATCCCGGATGAAGAAATGGCGGTACGGCGCGAGGCTCTGCTCGCGCAAGGCGGCTATGCCTATCCCGCCTCGCAAACGCCCTGGCAGGAAATCCAGCGTTCGGTCGTCGGCCAGCTCGCCACCGGTGCGATCCTGGAAGGGGCCGAGAAGTACCAGCGCATCGCGCAGACCATGGGTATCCCGCGTGACAACCACTGAGCCGCCTGTCGCCCGGGTCGTCGCCCGCACGGAGCGCGACTTGCTGGGCGAAGGCCCGGTCTGGGTGGAGGAACGCGGCCGGCTGTTCTGGGTCGATATCCTCGCCCCCGCAGTGCGCTGGCTGGATCTGGCCAGCGGCGCAACCGGCACCCGCGCGTTCGCCGAGCCAATCGGCTGGATCATCCCGCGCCGCGATGCCAAGGATTTCATCGTCGGCCTCAAAAGCGGGTTCCACCTGTTCGATCTTGAGGCTGACCGGCTGACGCCGATCGGTAATCCCGAGGTCGACCGCCCCGATAACCGCCTGAATGATGCCAAGGCCGACCGCGTCGGCCGGATCTGGGCTGGAAGCAAGAACGATGTCCAGGAGTTGCCCACCGGTGCACTCTATCGGCTGGATGCCGATCTGCGCTGGACGCGCGTGGACGATGGCTATCTGGTCGCCAACGGCCCTGCCTTCAGTCCGGACGGACGGACGCTCTATCACACCGACTCTTCCCGGCGGGCGATATACGCCTTCGATCTGGCCGGGGATGGAAGCCTTTCGGGCCGACGCGAGTTCATCCGCTTCGAAGAGGAATGGGGCTATCCCGACGGGATGGCCACGGATGTCGAGGGGGGCTTGTGGGTGGCGCATTGGAACGGCAGCCGGATCACGCGGTTCTCCCCGGCGGGGGCGGTGCTTCAGGTCATACCGATGCCTGCCATTAATATCACCAGCATGGCCTTCGCAGGTCCGAATCTGGATCGGCTCTTCGTGACATCGGCCGCCGATGGCTCGGCGGATGATCAACTGGGCGGCGCGTTGTTCGAGCTCGCACCTGGCGTGTCCGGGCTGCCGCCCGGTCGTTTCAGCGCAAGCCTGCCGGGAGCCCAAGTGCCGGGATCGGCATGATGCCCACTTACGCGGCGGCTTCCCGTGGCAAGGCCGCGGTCGGCCGGGCACCCCACAGGGCATAACCCAGCACATAGAGTTCGCAGGCCGCTGTGACGAGGAAAGCCCATTGCAGCCCGAACGCATCCGCGATCCAGCCCTGGATCACCACCAGCGCGCCGCCGGCGACGGCCATGATCAGCACACCCGAGCCTTCCTCCGTCAGCGGGCCGAGGCCGCGAAGGGCGAGCGCGAAGATGGCCGGAAACATGATGGAGTGAAACAGGCCAATGGCGATCAAGCCGTACAAGGCGATCTGTCCGCTCGCCATCACGGCAACCAGGGCGCAAACCAGCGCCCCCGCTGCAAAAGCTGCCAGCACCCGTTCCGGGGCCACGCGCTGCATCAGGTAAGCGCCGATGAACCGCCCCACCATCATTCCGCCCCACACGAAGGTAAGGTAGAATGCGGCCTGCTCCTGCGTGATATTGCCGATGTCGGGTTGCGAAGCGAAATTGATGAAAAGATTGCCCACTCCGATTTCGGCTAGGACGTAAAGGAAGATGCCGCCCACCCCGAACACGAAATTGCGATGCTTCCACAGTGACAGGTGCTTGCGCTCTTCGGCATTGACCCGGCGGACACTGGCGGCGGGTTCCGGCATCTTGGCGCGGGCCATGATAACGGCCAGTACGGCGAGTACCACGGCGACGATCAGGTAGGGTAGCTGGGTTGCCTCGGCATCGGCCATCCGCTGCTCCATGGTCAGTGCGGTTCCTTCCAGCGAGGTGCCGCCGTGGGTCCGGCCAAGGATGAGGTAGCGCCCGAAGATGATCGCCAGAACGTCGCCGGTGGTGTTGAAGGCCTGAACCAGCGTCAGCCGGGATTCAGCGGACTTCTCTGGACCCAGGATCGCCACATAGGGATTTGCGGCCACCTGAAGGATGGCGATCCCGCATGAGACAGTGAACAGCGATACCAGCGTAAAGGGAAAGGAAGGCAGGCGCGCCGCCGGAATCATCCCGAGAGAACCGGCCGTCATGATCGCCAGTCCGATCACGATGGCGCGCTGGAAACCCACCCGCGCGATCAGCTTGGCTGCAGGTATCGAGGCAACGAGATAGCCGACGAACCAAGTCGATTCGATCAGCGTGGTCTGCATGTAGTTGAGGTCGAACACGCTGCGCAGATGGGGCAACAAGGTGTTGTTGATGACCGAGATGAAGCCCCACATGAAAAACAGGCTGGCCAAAAGTGATAGCGCCCGCACATGCGTGGCGACTGGTCCACCTCCTACGGCCGGGTTGGCGTCAATATTTCCTGTCATTGGTGCCATGCCCCCACCCAATCATTGCAACATCTATTTGTCTGGGTATATAAGCACCTGTGGGCCGTCAATAGCGGATCAGGTGTGGCCACCTCAGACGTGAGGAAAGCCTGCGTACTGTGCTCGGCCTCGTTGTAGTTCTGGTCTGGGTGGATGGTCTACGCTCCCCCAAATATTCGGAGAAATCAAATGAGCGCTCCGCTCCGCCTGGGGCTCGTTGGCCTTGGCAAGATTGCCATCGACGAACACATTCCCGCGATCGCCTCTAACCCGGACTTTATCCTCGCCGCCATTGCCAGCCGCAACGGATCGGATCCGCAAGTACCCTGTTTCCATGATCTTGCGACCCTGTTGACGCAGGGCCCCGAGGTCGATGCGGTGGTGATGTGCCAGCCACCGCAGCCCCGCTTTGAGGCGGCCCGCATGGCCATTCAAGCCGGCAAGCACGTTTTCCTGGAAAAGCCACCCGGCGTCTCTGTCTCCGAGGTTGCGGCGCTGGAGCAATTGGCCCGGGATCATGGCGTCTCGCTGTTTGCCAGCTGGCATTCACGGTTTGCCAGTCAGGTTTCGTACGCGCGTGAATGGATCAGCGAGAGGTCAATCGATCGGGTGACCGTTGCGTGGTGCGAAAACGTACGCCAGTGGCATCCGGGGCAGGACTGGCTCTGGCGTCCGGGCGGTTTCGGGGTGTTCGATCCGGGCATCAATGCGCTCTCGATCATCACCGCGATCCTCCCCGAACCGCTGCGGATGGTCAGTGCCGAACTCGAATTCCCGGCCAACCGGCAGGCCCCGATCGCCGCTTCGCTGCAGATGGAATCGCCCGGCGGAACGCCCGTTGACGCCCAGTTCGATTTTCGTGAAGTCATCAGGCAACGGTGGGACATCAGGGTCGATGCCGGGACCGAGTGGCTGAACCTTGGCCAGGGTGGGAATATCATAAAGGTCGGGGACGAATCAGTGGAGCTGGGAATCCAAGGGGAATATCCCGCCATGTACCGGCACTTCGCGGCATTGGTGAACGCCGGTGCGAGCGACGTCGATGCAGCCCCGCTTCAACTCGTCGCCGATGCCTTTATGATCGGCCATCACCGCGTGGTCGAACCGTTCATCGATTGAGAAAAGAGAGCCGACTTGAACCGCCCTGTCACTGATCGCCCTCTTCACCAGCTTGCCCGGATCACCGCTTGCAGGCCAGGCTCGCGGTTCTCGCCCTCCAGCGCCTTTAGGCTTTCTGCCAGTTCTGTCAGAACACCTGCTCGCTTGCCGCCGTTCACCTCGGCCTTTTTCACGCACTCGAGCAGCGTGTGACCTCAACAGCCATTCATGGGCGATATGGATGTGACCGCTGCTCAGTGGGTTGGATGTTCGGCTTCCTGGTCCAGCACCAGGCGGACCGTTCGCTGACAAACCTCAGGTACAAACTTGTTCGTCGTCTTGCTCATCGTAGCCCCTTCCTCTCAGGAGCTAGGACCTCCGGTAATCCAGGGATGGTTCAATCACGGTAATTCCATTGCACCATAGTGAACCGACGCCGTCAGTGATTCTCCCGGCTCGAGATGACGCATCCGGCGGTCCGGATCGCTCGCATTGATGGCGTTTGTCGCGTGGGTAACAGGTTCGACACAGAAATAGTCTGCGTTTTCGGGTGTATATACGACGGTATGATCCAGATTGTCGCTCGGCGAGATAATCATGCGCAGATCGCGTTCGGGCCAGATCACGTCGAGCGTCCCCTGCCGCCCGGTGAAAACAGTGTCGGCGACGATATCTCCGACAGGCTTGCCATCCCACCAGTCCCGGACGCCGGGCCCATCGTTCAGCGATTGCGGCAGGCCATCGCTCCCGGTCTGCCAGGCCCCGCGATGCATCCCGATGTAGCAGGTGGTGGTAGTTCGCGGAAAATAAGGGTGGAATCCCAGGCCCGCCGGCATCGGCAGATCGTCGCAGTTGGTTACGCTGAGGCTGTGGGTCAGCCCGGTTTCCGCATGGTCGAAAACCTGCTGCGCACAGTAGCGCCACAGCCATTCCCCGCCGGGATAGGCATGACGCAGTCGAACGCGGCGGGGGAATGTTCTTCAACCTGCCAGGATGAGAGCCAGCCGAACCCATGAAGCGGATGGGGATGATCCTGTCCTGGAAAGTTCGGCCTCAGCGTTACCTCCCGGCCGGCGCTGGTGAAACTTCCAAAAGCGATGCGGTTCGAAAAGGGTACAAGCGGGAAGCAGGACATGTCGAGCACCGAAAGACCGGTAGCAGCGCGGAACAGCGGTTTGTCACGCTAGGCAAAGGCGGCAACTGCGCCGCCCGAAGCAGGGGCCAGTTTCAGCACGTAATCGCCAACAGAAAGCTCAATCGAATCCATGATTGCTATTCTCGCACCCGTTGAAAAGCCCCGTTTATGCCCTGCGCCTGCGCGAGTGCCGAGCATATCATTGTCTGGTCCGAAACTGTTGTTTCCGATCGTGCGGCACCGGCCCATTCCTCCACCCGGTGGGGGACAAAACACAATTGCCACCGGGCAAAATTTCTCTTAGCGCAGACCGGCGCCGGTTCATAATCGGCTCGGTTCGAAAACGAGTGTGGTGGAGATTTTGAATGCCGATGCAATTGGGCCGTCAGGGAGATGAATACATTCTGTCGCCCGAACAGATTGCCCAGTTTCAGCGTGACGGTTATGTCGTCCTGCCGGACGTCATGTCGGAGGAGGAGCTCCGGCCCATCGAGGCCGCATTCCAGCTGTTCATCACCGGTGGCGTGCCCGGCATGGGCCGCGACTTTTGCGACATGTCCGGCCCCTATGACCGCAAGTTCGAGGATTTTGCGCTGGTCAATGCGGTGCTGCCCCGGCGCTACAAGCCTGATATCCGGAACAACCTGTTCGAACGGCGCGCGGCTTCGGTATCCCGCCAGCTGCTGGGCGAGACGGCCACGCTCGACTATGACCAGTTCCTCGCGAAGCGCCCGAACAAGCCCGATGCGCTGTTCACCTGGCACCAGGATCTGGGCTATTGGCCCACCGGCGCGCCTGACCCCCAGACCGCAACCTGTTCGCTGGCGCTGGATGATGCCGATGCCGAAAACGGATGCCTGAAGGTGGTGCCCGGATCGCAAAAGGGCAAGCTGCGCCCGCACCGCCCGCTCCACGGCGAGGATCGCAACACCTCTCACGTCCTTAGCGTCGATCTCACCCCCGACGATCGCGTGGCCGAACTGCCGCTGAAGCGGGGTGACATGACCGTGCATGACGAAATGATCATTCACGGTTCGGGCGGCAATATCAGCAAGGATCGCTGGCGCCGCACCTATATTGCTGCTTTCCGCACCCAGGCCTGCGTCGATTTCGAGCGGTCGATCGGCTTTACCCATTCCCACAATGACGAAGTGAACTGGGAAACGCATCTCGGCGCGCTGAGCCAGGAATAGGCAGCCAGCCGAAATTACCGCCATGACAGGGAGAACACAGATGATTGCAGGCAGGTTTCGCGTTCCCGCAGGCGTGGCGGCCATGGCCATGATGGTCGGCGCGTCCGCGCTTGTTGCGGCGGCTGCCGGCGCCCAATCGGCCAAGCCGGTTGCAGCCAATCCCCTGACAGAACGCGCCGCGCTGATTGCCCAGGATCCGCCCTATCGCCCTGCGCTCCTGCAACTGAAGGACATTCCCAGGGGAACGGCGCCGGCGCAATCGCTGTTCAACGGTCAGGATCTCTCGGCCTGGGACAGCTGGCTGGGCGTTGCCGACCCTAAAAAGACCTATACCCGGGACAACGGCGAACCGGGCGGCCTCAACAATGATCCGGCACATGTTTTCAGCGTGGTGCAGACCGACGGCGCGCCAGCGATCCTGATCAACGGCAAGCAGTGGGGCGCGCTGATCAGCCGCCAGCCCTATTCCAGCTATCACCTGCGCCTCCAGTTCAAGTGGGGCGAAGGCAAGTGGATGAAGGGGTTCGAGCGCAACAGCGGGATCGTCTATCATTCCCACGGCGAATACGGCGCCTTCTTCAAGACCTTCATGTCGGGGATCGAGTTCGAGATCGTGCCGCACATGGTGGGCATGCTGTTCAAGGTCGGGCCGGGTAACGATATCATGAAGCTGACCGATACCCAGGTGGGCGCCAACGCGCTGGCCGGGAAGGATGCCAGCCTCCCCTATCCCTCGCGCCGCTACTCGCCGCTGGGCAAGCTCGTGCCGCTGAAATACCCCGCGGTCAACGTGATGTCGGCGACGGATGCGGAAAAGCCACTGGGCGAATGGAACACGCTGGATCTCTACACGGTGGGCAATCGCTCCATCCACGTGGTAAACGGGGTGCCGGTGATGGCCGCGCAGGATTTCACCACCACCGATGGCTCCACCGGTAAGCCCAGGCCGCTGACGGGTGGCCGTATCCAGCTGCAATCGGAGGGTGCTGAGATCTATTTCCGCGATATCACGATCGAACCGATCAGGCGGCTGCCCCGGATCGTGGTCAGTCGCTGACCCTGCATACGATACTATGCTCAGGAAGGCGGGGCCAAATAGATCTAGTCCGGCTGTTTCGAGCTCTCTAACTGATTGTTCTGGTTGATCGGCTAAATTCAATTACGGTTAGTCGGACGCTTCTTCCAGCCACTGCCATGATCCAGGCTGCCGAACATCCAATCAAACATTGGAGTTATTGTGGCGTAATTCCCCCCAGTGAACTTCGCATGATGGTAGTGATGCATTCGAGACAAGAAAGCAAAATAGCGGAACGGGAAGCGGTCAGTATCCCAAAGAGCATGGTTGTGATTATTGACCGCACCATAGATCATGAAGGCCACGGTTAACGACGCAACACTGAACGGCCCCATGATCTGCGCCATTATGAGGACTACGATGAGAAACAGGCCAAGTCCTAATACAAGTTCGATAGGATGGAGATAGGTCGAATCTTTGGTGCAGGGCACGTGTTGCCGATGGTGTACGGCATGAATTGAGCGCAGCGGGCCGCCAATGAAACCATTATCATGAAAAATAAAGCGATGCAAAAAATAATATAGAAAGTCGTAGACCATCAATATTACAGTAATGTCAATTACTATGCACCATATCTCAGGAGTTTTTTCGGTAAGACAAAATGGAAATACAGAAGTAATGGCGAACAGAACGCCAATTAGACTCAATCTTTGATTGAATTTCTGCTTTTTTGCATAGGACTCCTTCTTCATCTTCATTTTGAACGACTCGGCATTTTGATCGAATGACTGGCGGAATACCGGTATCAGCCTCAAGAAGCGCATCCCCAGAATGGATAACACCACATAGGCTAATGCCATGGCCAGCGAAGCCTTCCATTGATAATTCGCTGAAATCCAGTCGAGCAGCGGCTGCACTATCTTCTCCGGTCAAATCAGATGCAGACATACCAAGCATCAAAAGTCCCAACTTAAGCTGCCTGGCAGACCTGTCAATAATTTTACGTATCGTAAATTTATTTGATCTAGGTTCACCTTCCGAGTACGCCGTTCAGCAGGATGTCAACGCACTCCTCAGCTGCAAGCTGGCGAGATTCAGGGCCGGTGTCCGCCCGCATCAAGTTGCGCAGGGTCAACCAGCCCGAGACCATCTCGATCAGCTTTTTTGCGACAATCTCACGGTTTTCGGGGGTCAGATGCAGAGCTTCCGGCGCTCCGTCAATTTGCCTGACGACAAGACTAAAGCTGTGGCCAAGCAGGATGCGTGAGAAGATTTGCGCCACTTCCGGGAAGCGCTCGCCTTCCTTGAGCACGAAATTTCCGAACATGCGCATTTCGGGCTCTGCCAGAAAATCGAGCGTGGTTCTCGCGAACAGCGTTAGTCGTTCAGACAAAGTACCTGTCAGGTTTTCTTCCACCGGAGAACGGGCCGCCCAGGCGCTGAGCCTGTCCTCGAGAACGGCGGCGAAAAGAGCCGACTTGTCATTGAAACGAGCATAGAAGGTCGGTTTGGAAACACCTGCAAAGGCCGCAATTGCCTCGATCGTAGCCTTGTCATACCCTTGTTCAAGGAAGGTTAGCCGAGCCGCATCAAGCAGCGCCCGATTGATATCAGCGGCGTCAGCAAGCGTTGGCCGACCGCGCGTACGCACGCCCCCCCTTGTCTGCAGTTTTGCTGGTCCAGCCTTTGCCAACGCGACCAATTCCCTTGCATTAAAGCGCCACTCAGGCTGACGTTATGTTGGCACTTCGAGACTGTGACTGCGCGGCATACGAACCAAGACTTCAAACATTGTGTGACGGCGGAACCGCCAGAGCCCACTCACCACGCAATGATTCGCAAGCTGCCGCTGCCTTGTCCCAGAAAGCCGCGCCCTTGGCCAGATTGACGAAATTGAAATTCGTCTCATGTCGAATTTCCAGTACTTCCACACCCTGATCGCCTACCGAGTAGCGATAGGGTACTCCCGCCGGAACAAAAAAACTGTCCCGCGAGCCGAGATCTTCCGTTCCCAGACGCAAGCCGCCGGATACAATATAGTAGAGGCAATCGGAATCGTGGCTGTGAAGCGGCAACGGATAGCCCTTTTTGAACCATGCGTGGGTGAGGCTGAACCCGGGTAAGCTGACCAGCACCTTGACCTCATCGCCATCCAACATGCCGGCGGCGATTGCCTTGTCCATGCCCGCTCTTTGCAAGTCATTGTAAGGCTCGATGTGCATGTGCCCGGATTGCATCAGTCCGGGGGCATCCGCAGCACGGAAAATCGATATGCCGGCATGAGCGGCCTTTACAAAATCTGATGACATCGTGGGGTTCCAGCTATGTTCATTGTTGTGAGGGTGAACCTATGCGATACGCAAGAATAAAGCAATTCAGCTTCCTCTTTTACTGTTCGGGTGCCAGGCCCCCTTCCGCTGTGGACACCTTCGCAGGACGATTGTAGCCTACCGTCATGATAACTTCAGAACCACGATCTCAGGCAAGTCCACTGTCGGTTGTCCGCCGCAAATTTACCAAAAAGCATATATGCCATATCGCTAACGAGCTGATGGTCGAACATGGCTTTGCAGGCGTGACGATGGAGCAGATCGCAACTGCCGCAGGTATCACTCGTTCCACGCTCTACAATTATTTCCGCGACAAGAGTGCTATTCTCGAAGCTATCGCCGAAGATTACATCGACGCTCTGCTACCAGTCATAGAACGACTGCCAAGTCCGACTGCCAACGCTGAGCAGGTACGCATCTGGATTGGCGAATACGCGCAGTTTGTTTCGGATAACCCTGCCCCAGCCGAACTGGTAATGGCTGTCAGTCTGAAGCTCGACCCTCCACCGGTGATGCAAACGTTCGGGCACAAGGTAATGGCCGCATTGGCACGACGCTCACCTGCTTTTGCTTCAGCATTGTGCCCCGGGGAAGATTTTCGGCTTGCATGGGCGAGAGCCACGCTTGCGGTACTTGGATCAGCACTGACTTTCGCAGCCAAGCACGGGCATTCGGCTGAGGCTCAAAGCAAATTGGATGTTGCAGCTATGCTGTTCACCCGTTTTCTGCACGACGAACGCCAATGACCGGCTGGGCCGCTCCCAGACGGGCCTAGATTCGGGCCCGCCTGAGAGGTTCTGCCACATCAAACCAGCAGCGGGTCGCCCATGCGGGCAAAGGCATCTTCTGCCGATTTGCCCAGGAACTTCTCACGCAGAACCGGGTCCAGGTTAGCGAGACTTTCGCCATAAAGCGTCACGGGATCGGCGCTGCCTTCTGGATGCGGGAAGTCCGACGACCAGACGATCATGTCCGGCTCGGCCTGGAGGATCTGCAGTGCATTGACATCACCCAAGCCCGGAAGGGGTGAGACCAGAACCTGCTGGCGCAACATGTCGACTGCGTTTCGCTCGTAGGGCCAGTCACCGAACATGTTGGGATAGGTCAGCATCTGCATGCGGCCCATGTAAGTGGGCAACCAGAAGGCGAACAACTCGGCGATAAGCACCGTCAGCTTGGGGTGGCGGTCAAATACACCACCGAATGTAAGCGCCGACAGGAACAGCTCGGCAGCCTGGTAACGCTGGCTGTTGGCCATGCGCAGGAAAGCCGAGGCATAGCCGGGATCGCTGAAATCGCCCCCCATCCGGCCCCAATCGCCAAACAGTGCGGGAGCAAGGCCGACGTGAACGCTCACGATCATGCCAAGCTCGACGAGTTTGGCCCAAAGCCGGTCGAAATGCGGATGCGCCAATGACATCCCGTTGACCGGCTCCGCCATGATCGAGAACGCCCGGCTGCCGCGAGCCCGCATCCGCTCCAGTTCAGCCAGGGTCCAGTCCAGGTCATTGAGATCGGCATAGGTAACCAGGCCAACACGATTCGCCGCGCTGCCGATTTCGTCCATAACCGCGTCGTTGGCTTCACGAATGAATTCATGGCGAAGCTTCTGGTCCTCGATCAGGCTGGCGGCGCCGCCGAAGCTGGGGCCATTGGTGATCGAATAATCGATGCCGACCCGGTTCATCCATTCCAGCCTGTCCGGCACGGTGCAAGCCTGGCGGAACCCCTCGAAGTGCTCGGGAACGATCGTCCGCTCACCATTTGCCCGGACTCTCTCCGGGAAAATTTTCTCCATTCGCGGGCGTTCATCTTTCGGCATTGCGGCCATAATGTCTGCAGCAATGAAGAAGGCAAACAGATCGGGTTCGGAAGGGAAGTGCGGGGTAAACCGCTTTAGAGGGCCACGATCAATGTGAAACTCCCAATCCACCGTCCAATGGCTGTCAACGTCAATGACCATGCTCATGCAAAATCTCCTTGCCCTGCAGACGTCCAAGTCTGAAATGGACGCTTTGTAAAGTTATTGAACACTATGTCCGATATTCCACTACCACCAGCGATGCTTTGAGTCTAGTATGGCCTTGAATGATAGGAATCAGCGCCGGAACAGAGCGGTGAAACAATATCGAGTCCGGACTTAAACAGGCGCTTGGCCACACCATGAAGAGGGGAAACTTATGCAGGTTCAAACAGTAGCGCGCCTTCGCGGCCCGCGCGAGATCGGTCCGGAGCAAATCGAACTGCCGACATGCGGGCCGGATGACATTATTCTTGGTGTCGTGGCCTGCGGCATCTGCGGGACCGACCTCTCTATGTATAAGGAAGGGCCTTCGCTGCCCGGTGCTATCCTCGGTCACGAATTTGTCGGCCGGATCGATCAGGTAGGCGGCAATATCGGGAGCTTGACAGTCGGCCAGCGGGTCGTGGTAAATCCCATGCACAATGGCCTGGGTCTCGGGCGCACCCCCGGAGCGTTCGCACGGCAGGTGCGGGTCACCAAACCCGTGCTGGATGAAAGCATATTTGCGCTGCCAGACGAGCTTGATGATGATCAGGGAGCGCTGGTCGAGCCATTCTCGGTCGCATTGCACGCGATCAACAACGGCCGCGTCGACGCATCCGATCGCGCTGTAGTTTTTGGGGCGGGCACGATCGGTCTATGTGTTGTTGCGGGTCTCCGTGCCCGCGGGGTACAGGATATTCTGGTGATCGATCCTAGCGAGTTGCGCCGGAATATCGCAACAAAGTTGGGCGCATCCGCAGTGCTGGATCCAAGAGACGGGGATGCGATCGAGTTTATAGCAGATCATTTCGGCCAAGACACGCTGAGCTTCGGCGGTGACCTGCGGTTATCGAAGGCAACGGTCGCTTTCGACTGCGCAGGCGCGCGAATAGTTCCAAAGCAGGCAATTCACGCACTTGCCCCTCGAGGCCGTCTGGTACTCGTCGCAGATCCGCATGACATTCCGCTGGACGATCTGCGACTGGTCATGCTGCGCGAATTGACGGTTGTAGGAGCACTTGCCTACGATCTTGAGTTTAGCGAGGCGATCACCCTGCTGGCGTCCCGTGCAGTTGATCTTAAGCCGTTAATCACTCATCGTTTCGCTTTGACGGATATCGCCAAAGCCTTTGAAGTGCAGTTAGATGCGAGTGCGTCAATCAAGGTGATTATAGATCCCGTCCCGGGTTGAGCAACGACGCCCAAACGCACTTTCGCAGCGGCAAAGACAATCAAATAACTCTATTGACAATTTTCCTTCACGGCCATAGCCGCCAAAGCAATGCGTGCCCTGGTGCGGTAACAGCTAAGTAATGGAGAATTTACGATGGGCGAAGCCTATATCATAGACGCTTGCCGGACGCCGCGAGCAATCGGAAAGCCTGGCAAGGGCGCGTTCTCCGGCGTGCACCCGCAGCATTTGGGCGCTGCAGTGCTGAGCGCCATTGCCGAGCGCAACGGACTCAACACCGCCGACGTCGACGACATCATCTGGGGCGTCAGCGCCCAGTTGGGTGGACAGGCAAGCGTGCTAGGTCGCATGGCCGCGCTCGATGCGGGTTATGATATGAAGGCCAGTGGCATCGCGATTAACCGCTTCTGCGGATCTGGCATTTCTGCAGTTGCGCTTGGTGCGGCGCAAATCATTGCCGGAATGGAAGATCTGATCGTCGCGGGCGGGACCGAGATGATGTCTGTGATTGCCGAACAGGGTGCTCAATCGAAGGGCGAAGTGCCGATGATGGACGTCGGCAATCTGCGCCTGCGCGAAAAATGGCCGCAATCACATCAGGGGCTGTGCGCCGATGCCATCGCTTCTATGGAAGGGATTACCCGCGAGGCGCTCGATGCGCTCGGCCTGGAAAGCCAGCGCCGGGCCGATATTGCGATTCGCGAAGGCCGCTTCAGCCACAGCCTGGTGCCGGTTTACCGGGAAGACGGCAGCTTGGCGCTTGACCGCGACGAATATCCGCGCCCTTCGACCACCGCCGAAGGGCTTGCAGAGCTGAAGCCGGCCTTCGCCATGCTCGCCGACATGCCTCTTAACGCCGAGGGCATGACCTTCCGTTCGCTGATCCTCAAGCGCTTCCCCGATCTCAAGATCGACTTCTTCCACCATGCCGGCAGCTCGTCGGGCGTGGTCGATGGAGCAGCGGCGGTGTTGCTGGCCTCGCCCGAATATGCCCGTGCCCACGGCCTCAAACCCCGCGCGCGGATTGTTGCTTCTGCCAATATGGGCGATGATCCGACCCTGATGCTGAATGGCCCGGTTCCCGCAGCGCGCAAGGTGCTGGAGCGAGCCGGCCTGACCGTGGATGACATCGACCTGTTCGAGGTCAACGAAGCCTTCGCAGTGGTGGTCGAAAAGTTCATCCGGGACCTGAACATCGACCGCGATAAGATCAACGTCAACGGCGGCGCAATCGCGCTGGGCCATCCGATCGGCGCGACTGGCGCGGTCCTGATCGGCACCGTGCTCGACGAGTTGGAGCGGCGCGATCTCAAGCGCGGCCTGGTCACTATGTGCGCCGCCGGTGGCATGGCCCCAGCAATCATCATCGAACGAGTCTAATGGTCAGGAGGGCCGCGCGCCTTCCCTTAAACTTGCAGTTACGAAAAAGGACGGTGCGACCTGGTCACCCCGTCCTTTTTACTGCCGCGAAACGGGCGATCAGACCTCTTCGGTCTCCTCGTGCTTCGAGAACATGTACATGATGTCGCGCGAGAGCACGGGACGTGGCTTTTCGCCCGGGGCCAGCGGAGATGCGCCGCCGCTGGAGATGAGCGTAGTATCGACCCCGGCAGCAGCTGCCTGGGCCCGCAACGCGCCGACATTCAGCGTTTCGCGCGGGTGGTGATCGAACATCGGGAAATCATAGAGCCGCATGGCATTGCGGTGCGTGATCTTGTCGATCTGCTCGTCGGTCAGATGCTTGATCGTATCCCACAGCAGTTCGGGCGCATTGGGCCAGGGCGCGTCGGAGTGGGGATAGTCTACTTCGAACATCACACTGTCTTCGCCTATCTTGTCGATGTTCTGCAGGCCATAGGCATCGATCAGGAAGCAGCTGGAAAAGTTGCGGCGAAACACTTCGCTCGGCTTCATGCCGTTGAGGTACTGCTTCGAATGGGTCCAGGCGGAATGCTGTTCATGGGTGTAGTCGGCCCGTTCAAGCAGGTAGGGAATCCAGCCGATCCCGCTTTCCGACAGGATGATCTTGAGCTCGGGGTGGCGGTGCAGCGCTTCCATGTGCATCCAGTCCGCCGCGCCCGACGAAACCGCCATCGGCATGGTAGTGATCCACGCCTCGATCGGCGATTCCTCAGAGCAATGGGGCGATTGGTTGCCGGTGCCGATGTGGAGGTTGATCGTGGTCCCGGTCTCGCAGGCAACCTTCCACAACGGCTCCCAGTAATCACTGTGCGCGCTGGGCAGACCCGACTTGGTGGGGTTTTCGCTCATGGTGATAGCAAAGCAGCCCTTGTCGGCCAAGCGGCGGACCTCCTTGACCGTTTCGGCCATGTCCCAGAACGGCAGGATGCCGAGCGGGATGAACCGGCCGGGATAGGCACCGCACCACTCATCGACGTGCCAGTCGTTGTAGGCCCGCAGGTGCGTGAGAGCGAGCTGCTTGTTCGGCGCCATCAGGAAACGGGCACCATCCATCATCGCCATGCTGGGGAAATTCAGCGAAGCGGCGATGCCGTTGATGTTCATGTCCTCGATGCGGGCATGAACGTCGTAGCAGCCCTTGCGCAGCTGCGATAATGCAGTCGGCTCATAGCCGTATTCCTCCTTGACCCGGCCGGTGACCGCGTTGAGCGCCACCGAGGGGATCATCTGGCCCTGATATTCCCAATAGTTCTTGCCCGTCGGCGAAGTGCGCAGCTTGGGCGCCGATGCCAGGGCTTCGCCCGAAAGCTGGTTGTCGAACATGTTGCCGGGTTCGGTGATATGATCATCGACGCTGACGATCACCATGTCGTTCATCTGCATGATACTGCTCTCCTTTGAGATTGCAGCTGGGCCAGGCCGCTCGCCCGCCCAGCTATGAGGCTAGGCGTAGAAACGGGCGTATTGCTCGCGGTAGGCGATGATCGGGCCATCGCCTTCGACCAGCAAAGGCTTGGGCTTGTAGACCTTGGCGTTCCAGATCGGGATGTCCTGCTCGATCTGCTTGGCCAGATCGCGCATGCGGGCCTTGGTCACGCGCATCTTGCCTTCGCTGATGCCTGCAGGGTGATAGAGCTGCCAGCGCACTTGTGTGGTTTCGGAATCGATCGGCGTGCATTCCTGGGCAAGCAGCACGTTGGTAACGTCGGTGAACTCCACCAGAGTTTGCCCCGGGCCGACGGCAAGGTTGTCGATCTTGCCATGCATCGGGCCGCGAGGCGTGTTCATCTCGGCCTCGACGACATTGCGGCGCACCCAGCCATCGATCTTGAATTCGGCCGAGGGAGCGCCCGGCACGCCGTGGACCGAAGCAAAGTGAGCATGGTCCTGACTGTTCTCGGTGATTTCCTGGATATGGACCTTGATCGTCCATTCGCGGGTTTCCGAAAGAACCCAAGTGCCCCCTTCGGGAGCCTTGCCGATGCGCTCAACTTCCCACTTTGGCGCGTCGCCATCGGGGTGGAACCAAACATAGACCACGCCATCCGCTTCGGTCACCGGCCACTTCTTGGTGCAGCCCTTCTTCAAACGCGGCGGGATCACCTTGGTATAGGGAATCGCGGTAACCCCCCCTTCGCCATTGAAGCTCCAATGGTGATAGGGGCAGCGCAAATCATTGCGGACCACTTCGCTGTGCACGCCCAGGTGGGCACCCAGGTGCGGGCAAATCGGATCGATCGCGCGAACCTCACCATCCTGTCCTCGCCAAGCAACGAATTCCGTTCCGAAATAGTGGAGCGTGCGGATTTCGCACTCCGCCAGTTCATCGCTCAAGGCGACCGCGAACCATCCGAATGGTATCGGAAGTTCAGCAAAACCCCGCTCCAGTGCAGCCCCCGGTTCCATCACTCGCTCCAGCATTATCCATTTCCTCTATAGGAATTGCGAGCTATGCAGTTAGAAGTGGTTCGTCATTGATGTATGTCAAAAACCGAATCATATTAGGTTACGTCCCGGAGCCTGAGTGGCCACTACGGGCCCGATGCAGTAAGGTTACAAGAGTGGAGAGCGAAATGCAGATTAATACGCGAATGCTGATCGATGGAGAACTGGTCGATGGGGCAGACACCCTTGATGTTACCAACCCCGCCACTGCCGCACCGTTTATAACGGTCGCTCGCGCCGACGCCGAGCAGCTAGACAAAGCCGTGGCCGCCGCGAAGGCTGCTGCCCCGGCCTGGGCAGCACTCGGTTGGGAAGCGCGCGGTGCGCTTCTGTCCCGGCTGGCCGATGCGCTGGAAGCACAGCGCGATGAGATGGCCCGCCTTCTGACCACCGAACAAGGCAAGCCGATCCGTCAGGCCACCGGCGAGGTGATCGGCGCAATCTACCAGCTGCGCTATTACGCCGCCCAGCGCGGCGAGCCCAGGGTGATCAAGGAAACCGAAAGCTTCCGCGTGATCGAACACCGCACTCCGCTAGGGGTAGTGGCGGCGATCACCCCGTGGAACTTCCCGCTACTCATGGTGGTGCAGAAGATCGCCCCTGCCCTAGTTTCCGGCAACACAGTGGTCGCCAAGCCAGCCGCGACTACACCGGTCTGCGCGCTCAAGCTTGCCGAACTGGCAGCGGGGATATTCCCCGCCGGAGTGCTGAACATCATCGTCGATGCCAACGATCTGGGCGGCGCGCTTTCAGCCCATCCCGATGTGGCCAAGGTAAGCTTCACCGGGTCGACCGCCACCGGCCGCCGGGTTATGGCCGCAGGCGCCGATGCGCTGAAGCGAATCACGCTGGAACTTGGCGGCAATGATGCCGCGATCATCCTTGATGATGTCGATGCCAAGGATATCGCACCCAAGATTTTCAATGGCGCGATGGTCAATGCCGGGCAAGTGTGTCTTGCGATCAAGCGGGTTTATGCGCCAGCCTCTATGTATGATGAGCTGTGCAGCGAATTGGCCCGCCTCGCTGCCGAAGCTACGGTGGATGATGGCTTCAACCAGGGGGCGCAGGTCGGTCCTGTGCAGAATCGGATGCAGTACGAAAAGCTGCTCGATCTGCTTGCTGACAGCGCCGCCAACGGCAAGGTGATTGCCGGCGGGCAGCCAGTTGATCGCGATGGATATTTCATTGCTCCAACGATTGTGCGAGATATCGCTGACGATGCCCGTCTGGTTCGGGAAGAGCAGTTTGGACCGATCTTGCCCGTGCTTTCCTATGAAAGCCTGGACGAGGTGGTCTCCCGCGCCAATGACAGCGAATATGGCCTTGGAGGCACGATCTGGACTAGCGATACCGATCGCGGAATCGAAGTGGCCATGCGGATCGACAGTGGGACTGTATGGGTGAACCAGCACCTGAACCTGCCGTTCGATGTGCCATTCGGCGGGTCGAAGCAATCCGGCATCGGTCGCGAAGGCGGGGACGAAGGCATTCAGGCATACACCCAGCCGCACATCATCAATGTCGCGCTTTGAACCCGCAGTGAAGTTTCAATCCAATCCCCAGGTCGGGATAGCTCCCCTGCCCCGGAATCACGCCAATTCCCGTCAGGTTAATCGACGACCCGGGCGGTGGGGGCTCTTTCCGGGGTGACAGGGAGTGTTCTACTTGCTGCCGAAGAGCTTGCTCAACGGGTCCGCGTAAACCTGCAGGAGGCTGGAAGCAGTCTGGCGATTGCTTTCGATGGCCAGGAATTTGACTGGGAATGGCTGTCGGACAGCGCTGGAAAATTCGATCTACTGATCGCTGCGGCTGCCTTGCTGCATCGCACACCCACTGCCTTGATTGCCCGCAACCGTCCCGGCCAGATCGCCATCCTGGCCAGTAACATTGCAGCGCGGCGCGCCACCCACATGATCCATGCGGCGCAGGCGCCGGCCGTTATCGCGCGCGAAATTGCCGAACTCGGGGTCTCGCTGATCGTTGCAGACGAACAGGATTGGCATGACGACCTAATCGCAGTTGCACGGAGCGTGGGTGCGGCGGGCGTGATCATTGGCGCGGATCATGCATTGTCGTTACACCCGATGCTGGCTCGGGCCCACCCAAGACAAGCAGCAGACTTCGATCCTGAATTGGCTTTCGGCATCCTCAGCAGCGGGACCACCGGCCTACCAAAACGCACGCCCCTCGCCTGGTCAACCATCGCTGCCGCAGTAGGCGACGCAGCTCGCGCTCACGCCGGATCGGACCAGTCAGGAAGTGCGCAGATTATGTTGCATCCGCTGGGCAATATTGCCGGAGTCAGCTTTCTCGTCCCAGCTCTGGCGGCGCGCCAGCCTGTGGTTCTGCTGGAGAAATTCACCGTCGAAAGCTGGACCAACGTGGTTCAGCGCTACCGACCGGTGCGCTCATCATTGCCCGCAGCGGCCTTGCGGATGGTGCTGGAAGCCGAGGTCGCACCGGCCCGCATCGGAAGCCTCAAGGTGGTCGCGGTGGGCGGTTCGCGGATCGAACCAGAGCTGAGGGGTGCCTTCGAGGAGCGCTATGGCATTCCTGTGCTGTTGGCCTACGGCGCCACCGAGTTTGGCGGAGTCGTCGCCAATTGGAGCCTCGATCTTTACGCCCGCTGCGGCGCGGCCAAACGTGAAAGCGTGGGCTTGCCTTCACCCGGGGTAATCTTGAAGATAGTCGATCCCGAGAGTCGTCATGAGTTGCCCGCAGGCAGCATCGGGATCATCGCCGCGCAGGTGGCGCGGCTAGGTGGACAATGGCTTTACACTAGCGATCTGGGCGCGATCGATCAGGATGGCTTCCTGTACCTGCATGGTCGCGCCGATGGAGCGATCAACCGTGGCGGCTTCAAGATCGTACCGGAAACGGTCGAACATGTCTTGCGCGGCTTCCCGGGGGTTCGCGACGCCGTTGTGGTTGGGCTGCCTGACGAGCGACTGGGCGAAGTCCCCGTTGCCATGGTAGAGCAGGATCCTGCCGGCCCGCTTCTCGATCGGTCAGATCTGCTGAACCAGCTTAGGTCTCGGCTTACGGCCTATCAAATGCCGGTGAAGCTGGCGGTAGTGGCGCAGTTGCCAAGAACCGGCACCCTGAAAATCGCGCTGGGCGAAGCGCGCCGACAGCTTGCCGAACTGCCGTAGGGCTCCGTCGACGGGTATTATTCCCGCCCGATTCGGTTGCCGATCGCCGTCGTCGTGACAAAGCCCAGTGGCCCAGCGGTATCGTGAATCCTGCAATTGCCCACAGCAATCCCGTGCGATGCCTGGTGGCCGGTGGCTTCGAAGCCAATCCATTCTCCTTCCGGCTCGCGGTGGATGTGCAAGGTGGCATCGGTGTTGATATAGCCAGGATCACCCCTGGCTGCATGGGCCCAGGGGCTGCCGAAATCAGCCGCCAGCGCCACCCGGTCCCAGCCGCTCAGGGGCTCGCCAGCGACCAGCAAGAACTTCTCGCGCATCCACATGTGGCGGGGCAACCTTGACCCCAGCCCGCCGGAAGCATTGCGCCATTCAAATGGCGTCCCACGGTGATTGATCGGCAGAGTTTCGAGGCTTTCAGGATGAGGTGCACCCCAAGCCTCTCCGCTCCAGCGCGGCGCCTCAGGGCTTTCTCCCTGCCTCAGAAACTGACAAGTCGCGCGGGCATATTCCTCCCCCTCAATCATTAGCACGGCTTCGGCCAGGCGCAGTCGTCTGCCATCTCGCAGCAACCGGCTTTCAATCCTGACAGGGGCGAACCGGCTGAGTCGCGGCATATCGATCGTCAGGCGTGCCGGCAGCATCCCGGCTTTGCCAAAGCGCTTGACCAGCACGTGGCCAACCAACCCGACAACCGCCCGGCCATGCAACGAATCTTCCGACCACACCCCCCGTGCTACATCATTCGGGACGTAGAGATCGTCCTGAAGCGAGAACATCGCCTGCATTGGAATCGGATCCTCCCTCAAAACCGATTCCTCTATAGCAATGGCCCCGTCCAGTCGATCAGTGATTGGCACAAGGCGCTATCATTCGATCAGCTCGAAGCCTGACTTTTCCGCGCCGCATTGTGGACAGAACCAGTCGTCTGGCACCTCTTCCCAGCGCGTGCCGGGAGGAATGCCTTCATCGGGCATGCCCAGTTCCTCATCATAGACCTCACCGCAGAAGCGACAGGCCCACTTGCGGAATGTGCCGCCTGTTCCCGCCCGGCCCATCAGGCCAGCTCAAAACGGATTGGCACGTGCTTGGGCCCGCACACAAAGTTGGAACGGGTGCGCTCAGGCTCGCCGGCGAGCGACACCGCCTTGATCCGGGGCAGCAGTTCCTCCCAAAACAGCTTCATTTCCATGCGCGCAAGATGCTGACCCAGACACACGTGGCTACCGAAACCAAAGGCGATCTGCCGGTTCATAGGACGATCGAGTCGAAACGCATGGGGTTCTTCATAAACCGCTTCATCACGTGCAGCGGAATGGAATGAAAGCATGATCCAATCGCCCTTCGACACCTTTCGGCCCGCCAGTTCGGTATCGACGGCCGCAGACCGCATGAAGTGCTTGACCGGCACCGTCCAGCGGATCGATTCCTCGATGAAGGCATCGATCAGCTCAGGGTTCCTTTGCAACTGCGGCAGCAGCGCCGGATCCTTGGCCAGTGCCCACATGCCACCCGACAGAGTATTGGCGGTGGTGTCGTGCCCCGCCGTGGCGGCGATCATGTAGTAGCCCATCAGCAGTTTGCGGCTGAGATATTCGCCCTGGTAGGTGGCATTGGCAATCAGGCTGCAGAGGCTGCTGTCGGGATTGGCGCGGCGGTCCAGAGTCACCTTGTCGAAGTAGGCTTCGAACTCGGCGTTGATCCGCATCAGCACATCGCGCTGCTGGGCGGCGGAAACTTCGCTGCGGGTGAGGTTCAGTTCCGGATCCTCGCTAGAAAACAGTTGCTGGGTTACGCTCAGCATGAACGGCTCATCCTCGATGGGAATCCTCAGCAACTGCATGATGACCCGCAGAGGATAGAGAAACGCTATTTCCGTCGCGAAGTCACATTCCGGCGCCTTCGCCAGCATCTGGTCAACGAACTGGCGCGACACGTCTCCCAGTCCTTCGCGCATGGTTTTCAATGCCTTGGGGGTAACATGGGGGAACAGGATCGCCCGCATGGCCTTGTGCACATCGCCATCCAGGGCGACCAGCGCGTGGACCCAGTTCGGATCGCCACCAGTCATCGCCATCGTTTGCAGGACCTCTGCGGCCGGCCGCACGGTGTTGGCACGATCGCCCGCGTGAAAAACGTCGGGCTGGCGTTCAATCTCCACGATTTCAGCGTGCCTGGTGGCGACCCAGAACGGATCGTAGCCGTCGGGCGTGGCCACTTCGAACGGGGAATCTCGGCGGAGGGATGCGAAAGCTTCGTCGACCGCATCACCTTTTTGGAAGGCTTTGGCATCTACGATAGTGTTCGAAAGTTTCTTTGAAATCGTCATTTGCAACTCCTTTGCAACCAGGCTGCGCTGCCGCGGCTCAATTATTTCGTGACATATCCGTCACTGCTCCGATAAAGTTACAGGAATAGCGCCTGTAGTTCATACCGAAGCAGACTCATCCGATGAGAACGCGTTAGACCAGTTCCCAGCAGTTCAATTTGATCTAGCTCAATGCAACGGTCGGGCAGGATGCAGATTGCAGGTAACAGACAGCACCTGTCACACTCTATTCGAGGACCAGGCTAATATGAATGCAACCCGGTCGCCCCAGCCCGCCGCCGCCGAAAACTTCATCCCTGCCGAATGGTACGTTGGTGACGGCGTGACCCGGGCCGAGAACAGCAGGCTATGGCCACGCACCTGGCACTGCGCCGGGCGCATCGAAGAGCTAAAGGAAACCGGCGATTATTTCACCTTCGAGCTGCTTGACGATTCGCTGGTCATTGTACGCATCGGAGACAATGAATTCACCGCACTGCATAATGTGTGCCCTCATCGCGGTCGCCGGTTGAAGGACGCACCTCGCGGCAATGTCCGCGATGGCCTTTACTGCGGCTATCACGGCTGGGTCATGGACCTTGATGGTTCCGTCAAGTCGGCCCCCAACGCCGAAGACTGGTGTCCAGGCGAATTGGGCAAGCTGCGAATGTTGAAGGCGCAGCTCGATACATGGGCCGGGTGGATATGGGTCAACCTCGATCCTGCGGCTCCGCCCCTCAGCGAATACCTTGGTCCGGCGGTCGATATCCTTGCGCCGCTAGGGCTGGAAAAAATGCGCCGCGCCTGGCACGCGACGCTGCGGGCACCGGTCAACTGGAAGGTGCAGTACCAGGCCTTCAACGAGACCTACCACGCAGGCGCGACTCACGATGGCTTCATCAGCTACAAGAACCTCAGCTCGCAGGCCGTCCTCCACGGCGATCACGCAGTGTTCTATTCCAAGCGTACCGGCCCTTGTGCACGGCGCGATACTCTGGGCCAATGGCACGAGATTACGGACCTGCGCGAAGAACTGGCTGCCAATTTCATCCATCAGTACCGCAATCTGCATGCACTGACCCTGGAACCGACATTCCGCGCCGTAAACCGGCTTCTGGAGGAAGTGCCTACCGGAAGTCCACCCGAACAGGTGCTGGCCGAGCTGTGGCGGCTGCAGCGCGAGGAAACGGAAAAGACCGGAGCTGAATGGCCCGAAGCCCTGACGCCGGAAAACTTCGCCCGCATGGGCACCGACTGGCAGCTATTCCCTTCGACTCTGGTACTCCCGTCGGTCGACGGGGCGCTGTGGTATCGCATCCTGCCGTCAGCCGACGGCCGCTCGTGCCTCCATGATATCTGGGCGCTGGGCCGCTTTGCCCCTGGCGAAGAACCTGAAATCGAAGATCTCTATTTCGACAGCTTCGAGGACTTCAAAGGGGTCAACCCATTCCTTGAGGAAGACTTCGCGAACCTCATCGCAGTGGACAAGGGCATGCGCAGCCGCGGATGGGCAGGCGCCGTCCTCAATCCCCGTCAGGAGCCTCAGCAGCTTTCGATGATGCAGGCGATCCAACGATACATCAGCGAATAGTTGGATATCTGGCGGCTTGGTGTTGATAGATGACAGAAAGCAACTCTGCAAAGCAGCTCTGGAATGGTTGCGAAATTGGAGTGATATTCAAATACAGGAATTGCACTGACAACGACCCCCAGCTAGGACACATCGCACAAGCGGAAGGATCGTCATGGCAAACCTCAAGGGCAAAACGGCTTTCATCACTGGCGCTAGCCGCGGCATCGGCCTTTCGATCGCGCGCCGCTTTGCCGCCGACGGTGCCAATGTGGTGATCGCCGCCAAGTCGACCGAACCGCACCGCTACCTGCCCGGCACGATCTATACCGCCGCCGATGAAGTGCGCGAACTAGGCGGCAATGCGCTGCCGCTGGTGCTCGACGTGCGCAGCGAGGATGCGATTCGCGATGCCGTTGCCGCCGCGGCCGATCACTTCGGCGGGATCGACATCTGTGTGAACAACGCATCGGCCGTATCGCTCAGCCAGATCGGCGAGACCACGGCCAAGCAGTACGACCTGATGCATCAGATCAACGGCCGGGCGACCTTCCTGGTTTCGGCCGCCTGCCTGCCCTATCTGCGCAAGGCGGAAAACCCGCATATCCTGAACCTCGCTCCGCCACTGACCATGGACCCGGCCTATTTCGCCGGCCATGTGGCCTACACGATGACCAAGTTCACCATGTCGATGTGCGTGTTGGGCATGGCGGAAGAGCTGAAGGAAGACGGGATCGCGGTGAACGCGCTATGGCCGCGCTTCGGGGTTGCCACCGCAGCGATCGAACATGCCTTCGCCGACAAGAGCGAACTGCGGCGGTGCCGCAAACCGGAAATCATGGGCGATGCCGCCCACGCAGTGGTGACTCGCCCGGCGCGCGAATGCACCGGCAATTTTTTCATCGACGATATCATCCTGCATCAGACGGGAACGCGCGATTTCGACCAGTACCGCGTCGATCCGAGCAAGCCTTCGCGCATTGGCCTTTGGGTGCCCGAAGGTCTGGCACCGCCGCCGGAAGTCGACGTGAAGGGCGCGTATCGCTAACTGGCCCGCAACGAAGGAGATCAGTGACCGTGGAACAATAGCAACGATATGCACAACGCCGTTTCAAATTACAGCTCGCGCCGGAACATTTGCCGGGCATCGGTTGTGGCGGACCAATGATGATGCCGTCGTCCCGGGCAGAGCAAGCCTTGCTCAATCTGCTGCGCCCCGGCACGCGGGCCTATCTTTCGGCCGGTAGCGCAGAACCGGCGGCGTTGGCTCGCCTGCTGTCGGTTGATCCGCAGCGGCTGGACGGGGTGACGATCTCGGGCAGCTTTGTTCCCGGCGTCAACACCACCGACTATGCCGCACTGCATCCCGGGGCCCGGATGGAGACGCTGCTGATGCTTCCAACGGCGCGAGAATCGCTCAAGGCGGGGCGGATCGATATCCTGCCGATGTCCTACACCGGCTATGCCGCGCATCTGCAGCGGCTGCCGTCCGACCTTGCCATCGTGCAGGTTTCCCCGCCAGACGCGGCAGGGCGCTGCCATCTGGGCCCTGCTTCGGATTTCGCGCCGCTGGTCTGGTCGTCAGCTGCCACGCGCATTGCCTTCGTCAATCCCGACCTGCCCGCCGCGCCGGGCAGCCATGCCCTGCCATTTGCCGAGATTGATCTGGCCATCGAATGCGACGGGGCAGCGATCGTGCTTCCCCCGGCCCGGCCTTCGGGCGTGCTCGATACCATTGCCGGCCATGTCGCCGCGCTGGTCGCCGATGGCGATGCGGTGCAGACTGGCCTGGGCGGTGCGCCGGCCGCAGCGCTGGCCGCAATGACCGGCCACCGCAATCTTGTGATCCATTCAGGCATGGTCAGCGATGAATACCGCACCCTTGCCCAAGCAGGAGCGCTGGCGCCCACCGGGCACCGCACCGGCATGGCGTTGGGTTCGGCCTCGTTCTACGATTGGCTGGCCGCGGCCGATGGGCTGGAATTCGTGCCAACACCGCTGACTCACGGTGCGCCTGCCATCGCTGCCCTGCCCCGCTTCATCGCCATCAACAGCGCGCTGGAAGTGGACCTGTTCGGACAGGCGAACCTGGAATGGCGCAGCGGCGAACTGGTGAGCGGCATGGGCGGCGCGCCGGATTTTGCCGGTCATGCAAGGCTTTCCAATGGCGGGCGTTCGGTGATCGCCCTGCCTGCCGCCACCCGCACCGTATCGCGGATCGTGCCGCGCATCATGGCACCGACTGTTTCGCTACCGCGCAACACTGTTGATATCGTCGTGACCGAACACGGCGTCGCCCATATCCGCGACCTTGGCATGGAGCGGCGTGCCCAGGCGCTGATCGGCATCGCCGCGCCCGAACATCGCGATGCGCTGCAAGAGGCATGGCAGGGCCTGCGCGACGCGATCTGATCGCGGCGAGCCGGATGCCTTGCCATCCGCGCGGCTGGGGCGTCGGATCCTAACTTGTCTTGCCAAACAGGGGGCGCCGCTTCTCAAAAAAGGCTGCGACGCCCTCGGCGTGATCGTCCGATCCCATGGCAATCGCCTGAAACGCGGCTTCCATCTTGCAATAGCCATCAAGATCAACATCAGTCGCAGCACGCAGGAGGGTCTTGGTCAGGCCGGTCGCCGGTTGCGGAGCTTCAGCAAGCAGCCGTGCCGTATTCATCGCTTCGTCGAACAGGGCATCATCGGCCACAACCCGGGAGACCAGACCCAATCGGGCAGCCTCTTCCGCAGCGACCTTGCGATTGGTCAGCAGTATCTCGCGCGCGCGCGGAGCCCCGACAGCCCGCTGCAGGGTTATGCCAAGCAATCCGTCTGGACACATTCCAACCCCCGCGAAGCCCGGTTGGAAGAACGCGCGCTGCGAGGCAATGATAATATCACCCAGCATCGAGAGGCCGAAGCCGGCACCGACGGCCGGACCATTCACGGCCATGACAACCGGCTTCGCCCCGGTCAGCAGCTTGCGCGCCCAGTTCTGGGTAGACTCGATTCTGCGCTGGTTGACGTCGGGCGGTACCTTCTGGCCGAAGCTGGACACATCGCCGCCGGCGCAAAAACAGTCCCCCACGCCTGCCACCAGGAGACAACGCTGGGCCGGATCATTGAAAAACGCATCGAGTGCGCCCGGCAGTGCAGTCTTGATCTCCTGGACGAGGGCATTGCGCTGCGCCGGGCGGTTTAGTTGCAGCACAGTCACCCCGCCCTCATGGCTTACCAGCAGGGGCGCATCGCTGCTCATGCCGTTGGGCCGTCTGCGGCAATGATCCGCGCCTGTTCGATCCGTTCGCTGCTGGTTAGCGCTGAAAGCAGCCAGGCGCGCTTAAGGAACAAGTGGGCATCGGCCTCGTAGGTGAAGCCGATGCCGCCATGGATCTGGATGTTGAAGCGGCCATTCTCGCGCGCGGCATCACCGGCCAGCAGGCGGGCAGCAGCCACTTCGAACAGGTTGCCGTCTTCTCGCTCCAGCGCGTCGAGTGTGGCAAATAAGGTCTGCGCCACGGCGGCTTCGGCCCGCCGAGCCATTTCCGCGCAATAGTGCTTGATCGACTGGAAGCTGCCGATTGGCTGGCCGAACTGTTCGCGAAACTTGCCGTATTCGACTGCCATGGCGCAGGTCGCTTCGGCATTGCCAGCGAGCGCGGCAGACAGCATCAGGCTGGCCGCGCGCAGCATCCACGGGCCCTCGCGGCGGGCGGCTGGCGAACCCAGATCAAGCACGGCGCGCGCCAGGCCGACCGTATCATCGAGGCATTCCGCCTGACGCGCATCGGTGGGCGCGCGATAGAGGCGTGCTTCCTGTGCATTCCACAGCAGCACATAGTCCACGCCCTCGGCGTCAATCAACTGGACGTCGGCGGTGTCGTTTGAAAAATCGACGGGCTTCAACGGATTGGCGAAAGCCACGCGGGTTTCGCCCGCCATGATCGCGGGCAGGATATCATCGCCCGCCACATGGGTCGCCAGCATGGTCGAGAGCACCGTGGGTGAAACCAGATGCTTGCCGAATTCGCGAGCGACAGTGACCTCTTCGGCCAGCGTGCAGCCGAAGCCGCCGCGCGCCTCGCTGACGGAAAGACCAAACAGGCCCAGTTCGGCAAGCGTGCCCCAGATCGCCCGTTCGGCTGCCCCGCCGAATGCGGCCTCTTCGTGCAGCCGGGCAATCGGTAGTTCGTCAGCCAGCAGCGCGGCAACAGAATCACGGAAAGCTTCCTGGTCTTCGGTCGGCAGCAGGTCAACGATCATGCCCGGGGTCCTCTCGGCAGGCCGAGCAAACGCTCGCCAATAGCGTTGCGGCGGATTTCGGTGGTCCCGCCGCCGATCGCCCACTTGAAGCATTCAAGATATTCCAGCGCCCATTCGCCGAAACGGGTTTCCCGCTCAAGCCCCTCGGCGCCCAGCAGACGAAGGGCAAATTTCATCACCTTGCGGATCAGTTCGCCGAACTGCAGCGCTACAAGGTTGCCTTCCGGACCGGGAATCGGCTGGCGCATGTTGCGCGAAATGGTCAGCGCCGTCATCGAGCGTAGCGCCGCCACTTCGGCGCGCAGGGTCGCCAGTTCACCGGCGATAGCATCGTCCTCGATCGCCCGGCGCCGTCCGTCTGGCGCCTGGATTTCGCCGGCGATGACGATCAGTCGTTCAACGGTACGCGACAGTTCGATCTGGTGGGCGATATTGGCTGTCCCGCGCTCGAAGCCCAGCGTGGTCATGGCGACCGACCAGCCGTTGTTCAGCCCGCCCACGACATTGCTCAGCGGAATTCGGGCATTGTCGTAAAAGCACTGGGCGAAATGAGTGATGCCCGACATCGCCCGGATCGGGCGCACCTCAATGCCCGGCGTGTCCATCGGGCAGATTACCCAGCTGATACCCTTGTATTTGCCCGCCGAGGGATCGGTGCGGACCAGCAATTCCTGGAAGTTGGAGCCAGGCGCATAGGTCGTCCAGATTTTGCTGCCGTTGACCACCAGATGATCGCCATCAATCTCGGCCCGCGTTCTGAGGCTGCCAAGATCGGAGCCGGAACCCGGTTCGGAGAAGCCTTGGCACCAGGTTACCTCACCTTTGAGGATGCGCGGCAGGTGCGCGGCCTTCTGCTCGTCCGAACCTTCGTTGATCAGGGTCGGCCCGGCATGGCTGAGCGCAACGAACATGTTGCCCGATGACGGCGCGCCGGCCCGGCTATATTCCTCGTGCCAGATCATCTGCTCGACCAGCGGCAGGCCGCGCCCGCCAAATTCGACGGGCCAGCTGATCCCGGCCCAACCGGCATCATATTGGGCCCGCTGCCAGGCCATGTCGAATTCCCGCATAGCGGGGCCGTCGTGCGGGCGCTTGTCGCGCGGCACATTGGTTTCTAACCATTCGCGCACTTCCTCGCGGAAGGCTCGTTCGGCTGAGGTTTCGATGATCTTCATGCAAGTGTTCCGATTGATTCGGGGGTCCGGCCGTCAGCGGCCGGTAAAGACCGGGCTGCGCTTAGCCACGAAGGCCTCGACTGCGGCCCGGTGGTCTTCACTGAGGTGCGACAAGGTTTCCAGCCCGAGGTGGGCATCGATCATCGCATCGAGCTGCTGGCGCAAGACCATGTTGAGGGCCCGCTTGGTGCCGCGAATAGCGACCTGCGCGCCATTGGCCAGGCGCTGGGCAATTTCCTCCACCCGGTCATCAAGCGTTTCGGCGGAATGCGCCTCGGTCACCAGGCCCCATTCGGCAGCCTTGGCACCGGTGATCGCGTCGCCGGTCAGCAGCGGCAGTCGGGTACGGGCATGGCCGGCCAGCAGCGGCCAGATGATCGCCCCGCCATCGCCCGCAACCAGACCGACGCCCACATGGGGATCGGCAATCTTGGCTTCATTGAGGGCAATGGTGATGTCGCAGAATAGCGCCAGAGTGGCCCCCAGGCCGACCGCGTGGCCATTGATCTTAGCGATCACAGGAACCTCGACGTCGATCAGGTTCGATAGCAGGCGCCGCGCTTCGCCCATTGCCTCGATCCAGCGGCCATGATCGTCGATCCCTTCCTGCATCTGCCTGAGATCGCCGCCCGCGGAAAAGGCCCGGCCGGCGCCGGTCAGCACTACGACACGCGCCTCGGAATCGGCATTGATTTCAGGAAACACGCGCTCAAGTTCGCGGTGCATCTCGGGATTAGTGGCGTTCTTCACTTCGGGGCGATTGAGGGTGACAGTCACTATGCCATCGACCCGCTCAACCCGCAAAAATTTGTAGCTCTCGTACATCACTTGGCCCTGCCCATTGGAGTAATTCAATTTCGTCCGCTAATGCCGCCACAGTATTTCTTCAAGCCTTCTTTTTCGGCACTATTTGCGCTACGTTCGTCTTTCCGCGATTGACGCGAATGCAGCTTAGCTTGTAATCGGTGTCGAAACGAATTCCGCTATTGAGATAACAGATTAACGATGCCGGCAGCAGAACGGCACCGACCGAGCTAGAGGCATGCCGCTATGAGTTTCTTCACCGCCGAAGACGAAACGTTCCGCTTAGAGGTACGCCGGTTCATCCAAACTGCCCTGCCGCTAGAAATGCGCGAGCGCAACCATCGCGCCTATCACCCCACCCGTGATGATGTCGTGCTGTGGACTAAGGCCCTACAGCAAAAAGGGTGGTCAGTGCCGAGCTGGCCAATCGAATATGGCGGTCCCGGTTGGACGGTGCGCCAGCGCCATATCTTCGAGGAAGAATGTTTCCTCGGCGGCGCGCCTGAACTTTCACCGCAAGGGAATTCGCTGGTCGGACCTGTGATCTACACCTTCGGCAACCAAGAGCAGAAGACCCGTTTCCTGCCCGGAATCATCAGCGCCGATCAGTTGTGGGCTCAGGGCTTTTCGGAGCCGAACAGCGGATCGGACCTCGCCTCGCTGCGCACCCGCGCCGATCGCGACGGTGACCATTATGTCGTCAACGGCCAAAAGACATGGACCTCGGAAGGCCACTTTTCGGACTGGCTGTTCCTGCTGGTGCGCACGCGCCAGGACGGCAAACCGCAGGCCGGGATTTCGTTCCTGCTGGTCGACATGAAAACCCCGGGCATCACGGTGCGGCCAATCATTTCGATCGACGAAGGTCACAGCCTCAACGAAGTCTTCCTCGAAGACGTGCGCGTGCCCGTCGAAAACCTGGTCGGAGAGGAAAACCAAGGCTGGACCTATGCCAAAGTGCTGTTGGGCGAGGAACGCTCGTTTTCGGCCATGGTGCCGCGCTGCAAGATGGAATTCGAGCGGTTACGCCGAAACGCCAGTTTTTCGCGGACATCGAGAGGCAGGCTGATCGATGACCCGCATTTCGCCAAGCGTCTGAGCGCGCTGGAGATCGAACTGCTGGCTCACGAAACCACCACCTGGCGTGTCTTGGCCGAAGAAGAGAGCGGCCATGCCGGGGCTATGCCCACTTCCTCGATCATCAAGATCAAGGGCACCGAACTGCTCCAACAGATCGAGCTGCTCTCGGTCGAGGCGCTGGGGCTCGACGCCATGCCGGTCTATCCGGAAGAGGAATATCGCGAAGCCCTGCCTGCCACGATGCCTGGGCCGGTCCATGCCGTCGGTGTGACCTCGGAAATGTTCTACCGCCGCGCTGCCACGATTTACGGCGGCACCAATGAAATCCAGCGCAATCTGATTGCCGGCACGCTTCTGAAGGGCTGAATGGACCATGCAGTTTTTACCAGACGAAGCGCAGTCGATGATGCGCGACACTGTCCGCCGCTGGGTCGAGAAGGACTATTCGGCCGAGGGCGACAGCACGCTGGGCTGCGATCCCGATCGATGGGCATTCTTGGCCGAACAGGGTTGGCTCGCCGCCGGCGTGTCAGAGGAAGCCGGCGGATTGGGCGGCAATGCCTTTGACCTGTGCACCATCGCCGAAGAACTGGGCCGCGGGCTGGTCCGCGATGCCTTTGTTCCCTTTGCTGGGGCAACCGCCAACCTGCTGGCGCAAATCGCGCCGGGCTCGGACCTGCTCCAAGAGCTGTTGTGGGGTGGCGGTCGGCCCTTGCTGGCCCACAGCGAAGCCGCTGCGCGCGGCGAGCAGCTATTCATCGAAACCACGGCCCGCGCAGACGGGGACGGCTTTGTCCTCGATGGCCGCAAGGATGCTGTACTTGGCGGCCCATTTGCGACGAGCCTGTTGATCTCAGCCAGGATCGAAGGCGAAGATGGAATTACAATCTTTCAGATCGACCCGGGGCAGCCAGGGCTAACCCAGCAATCCTTCCGCACGATCGACAATCGCTCTGCATGCAACCTGGTTCTCGACGGCGTGAAGCTGGCGAGCGATGCACTGGTCGGGCCGCGCTCGGGCGCGGACAATGCGTTGATACTGGCACTGGACCAAGCCATCCTCGCCTCCTGCGCGGAAGCAGTGGGCGCGATGGAGGCAGCCATGCTGATGACCCGCGACTATCTGCGCACGCGCAAGCAATTTGGCTCCGAAATCGGCAAGTTTCAGGCACTCCAACATCGGCTGGCTGATATGTTCATCGAAACCGAACAGGCGCGCTCGATCGTCCTGCGCGCCATTGATGCCGCCTGCGGTGAAGACGTCGCGCAGCGCCAGCGCCTTGCCGCCGCTGCAAAGTCGCGGGTGGCACAGGCCGGCCTATTTGTTGGCGGGCAGGCTATCCAGCTTCATGGAGGCATTGGAATGACCGAGGAATACGGTGTCGGCCATTATTTCAAGCGGCTCATGGCTTTCGATCTCTATTTGGGATCGGGCAACGCTCATCTCGAAAGGTTCGCTGCACTGCAACAGGCTGAACGTACTTAGGGTCAGGACCTATTAATCGCACCTTCGAGGCGGCGGAATGGTGTTGAGACGGTTCATTTGATGTGCCCTCGGCACTCCGGAAGGGCGTGCTTTAGTTCATACCGAAAACCTCTAACAACATCGAACCACGCTTGCCTCCAAGGTCGTCCGAATACCAATCTGCTGAGATCATACTGCAGCGGCGGGCAGCCACGGCTGCCAATTCTTCGTCCTGTTCCAAGATAGCTTCGGCCAGCTGGTTGCGGCGGATGCGATAATCGCTGACTCGTTCCGGGTTCTTGACGTAGATATCCTCGTCAACGCTCAGCATGGAGGAGAAGTCATAGAGCGTTTCCATGAAAAGTGCGATCACGCGATTTTCGCCCAATTCCCCCAGCAAGCGACCGAATTCGCGCTCAGCCTTTACAAAATCCTTGAAACGCTGTTCCGGCCCCTGCTCCATTTCCTTGTCAAGGAAACGCCTGAGGCTGGCTAACAGTTTCTTGTCACCATTGTTCGACGCAAAGCGGGCAAGCGCAATGCGGATCGGTGCCACGGCCTCGATGATTTCGCGCACTTCGGTACGGCGGCTGCGAAGGTAGATAGCAGCCATGTGCGCCACAGCACGCGTGCTGGGCTGTCGGGCAAAATAACCACCTCCAACACCACGCTTGACCTTGAGGAGATTTTCCTGACTGATCAGGGCTGCAGCCTGGCGAAGGGTGGGGCGGCTGACGCCATAACGTGCGATCAAATCGTCTTCCGATCCCAGCAGCTCTCCGTCACTCATGTTAAAAACATCGCGCCTCAATTCTGCAGCAGCAGCCGACACTGCTGAAGGGCGCGCTTCCGGTTTTCTGCTCATCACCATTTTCTCGATCAGGTTTGTTGCTCTTAGAACTGCCTTTATCACATTTCGAACGGCGATCCGTCAACCTGTCCCCGCCCTGTTATGTGCCGGTACAGCCAGAGCTGCATCTATATCACCTTTGCGGCACGCAATTTGATGATTTCGGACGGATCGAATCCCAATTCCACCATGATTTCATCGGTATGCTCCCCCAAGGTGGGAGGACGATTGCGGATCGTTCCCGGTGTCTCCGACAGATCGAAAGGCGTCGTCGACACTTTCGCCGGTTTCGTCAGGCCGGGAAAGTCGACTCCCTGCATGAAATTGAGTGCGCTGATATGCGGATCGTCCAGCGCCTGCTGCGGCGAAAGCAGCGGCCCGGCCGGAACCCGCGCCGCATCGAGCGAAGCCATGACTTCGGCCTTCGATTTCGCACTGCACCAATCCTGCATCACATCGTTGAGGATATCCCCGTTCTCGGCGCGCAGGTCGTCGTTTGTGAAGCGCGGATCCTCGAACAGATCGAGCCTGTCGACCATGCGGCACCAGCGTTTAAACATCGCCTGCCCTATGACCTGGACCAGCACGAAACCGTCGGTCGCCTTGAACAGATCGCACGGAGCAACTGCCTGCCCGCGGTTGCCAACCGGCAGCCGATTGGACTGCATCAGATCCTGTTCGACCAGCATGGCATTGGTATAGACCAGTGCGGAGGCCAGCAGCGATGTTTCGACCTTCTGCCCTTCGCCCGTCGCGAGGCGGTGATAGAGCGCCATCATAGTCCCCAGCGCCATGTTCATCGAGGTGCCAAAATCAACCCATGGCACTGCCGAACGCATCGGCATGTCGGGAAAGCCTGAACGATAGACGCCGCCGGACATCACCTGGCCCAGCCCATCAAACCCGATCCGGTCGCTATAGGGGCCCCCGTTACCATAGGCTGAGGCGCTGGTGAGGATGATGTCGGGCTTCACGGTCCGCAGGCTTTCGTAGTCGAGGGCGTTTGCCCGCAGCGAAGCTTCGGGCATGTTGGCAATCACCACGTCGGCGCCTGCCACCAGCTTCCGCACGATTTCCTGCCCTTCGGGCGTGGTGCTGTCGAGGGTCATCGAGCGCTTGTTGCGATTGCATTGCAGGAAGGTTGCCCCTTCGCCGCTCGGGGTCACCGGCTGGACCCAGCGATCTTCGCCCCCTTCACGCTTTTCGACGCGGATCACGTCGGCACCCATGTCGCCCAGCAGCGCGGCGCACCAGGGTGCCGCGATGAAGCGACCGAAATCCAGCACACGCACACCGTTCAATACCGCAGCCATGGTTCAGTTCCCAACGGTCTGGCGGATTGCCTGCTCGGCTATCCGGCGCATGATGACATAGCCATCGCGATTTGGGTGCAGGCCATCGTTGCCGAGATCACGACGTAATTTGCCCGTGCCATCATCGAGCGGCCCAAAATAGTCGACAAAGCGCACGTGATTGCGCCTCGCCAGGTCCTTGATCTTCAGATTCACGACTTGGGTGCGGGCGTCGCGGGACATGCTCAGACCGGTCGGTGTGAGCCCGCCGAGGATCACCTTGATGCGGTGCTGTCTGGCCAGGTCGACCATTGATTGCAGGTTATCAAGGATCATTTCGTCGGAGGAAGGGCCGGTGTTGCCAAATACATCGTTGGTTCCGGCAAGGATGTGTACTGCCTTGGGTTTCAGTGTGATCACGTCCTGCTGGAAACGCAACAGTATCTGCGGCGTCGTCTGACCCGAAATACCCCGGTTTACGATCCCGGCAGAAAACAGCTGCGGATCGGCTATGCCCCAGTTTTCGGTGATGGAATCGCCCAGAAACACAACCTGCACCAGCTCGCCCGATGCAAGTAACTCGCGATTGGCGGCAAGATACTTGCACAGGTTCGGGAAATCCTTGGTCTGCTTGGCTTTCTCAGCAATACTGAAATCCATCAGCCGCTTTAGCTCTTCCGGCGGGAACTTGCTGTAATTGATCTGCTTGCCCGGCTCCAGCAGCTCGTTTGTCAGCTTCTGCACTTCAGGCGGCATAGCGCTCACTCCGCAGATCGCCTCAAACCCTTCCGACGCGCTGGCATGACTGGCCAAATAGAACGGCGAAATTGTTAGTGCGCTGGCTACGCCGAGTACGCGAAACTTGTTCATGACAGACCTCTCTTGTGACATGCGAGCAGCGCAGGGGTTTTCAACCGTTCGCGAAAAAACTGAACCGTCGTGGCGGCTACGAAAATGTGCAAGATGCAGTGGGTTATGATCATGATCGGCCCGGCTCAGCAGAAATCCGAGCCACCATCGACGTTGATCGCAGCGCCGGTCATGTAGGTGCTGCGAGGCGAGGCGACGAAAGCGATTACGGGACCAATTTCCGAGGGATCGCCCGCTCGCGGCAGATGTGCGGGATGGCCGAAATGATCGCGGATTCCGTCCATCACCGATGCCATGTCATCGGGATCATAACCTTCGCGTGCGGCCCACTTCTTGAGCGCAGGGCTGGCATAACTGCCGGGCAGGATCGTGTTGACCAGGATGTTTTCCGGCGCAAGCGAAAGCGACAGATTCTTGGTCACGCTGGCGACCACCGCCTTGGCCGCAGTATAGGCGACGAGGTTCGGTGCTTGGCGCTTGATCGAATGCGCCGACAGATTGACGATGCGGCCCCAGCTGGCCTTGCGGATCAGCGGCAGGCCGGCACGTACACAGCGGATCATACCCATGGCACCCAGATCGATGATATCGAACCAATCCTTATCGGTAAGCTGGTCGAAGGTGCCGACCCCGGTCGGACCGGTGCAGTTTACCAAGCTGTTGATGTGGCCCCAGCGTTGGCCGATCGCGGCAAACGCGGCATCGACTTCATGGGCCTTGGTGATATCGGCAGCGAAACCGGCGGCATCGGCAGCGCCTAGCGAGAGCAGTTCGGCCACGACCTCGTCCAGAGTCTCGCGGGTTCGCGCTATGATGCCGACCTTGGCACCCTCTTCGGCAAAGCAGCGCGCAGCGGCAAGGCCCATGCCCATGCTCCCGCCCTGTACGATGACCACCGCGTCCTTCAAACCGAGGTCCATATTCCCTCCATATTACCGACAGCCGAAGGAGTCCGGCCGCTTATTCTTCGACTGTGACCACCTTGCCCGGATTAAGGATGTTCGCCGGATCCAACGTGCGCTTGAGCAGACGCATCAGTTGCAGCTCCTCAGCATTGCGCGACCAGCCGAGCCAGGCTTGCTTTTCCAGCCCGATCCCGTGCTCGGCACTGATCGATCCGCCCCGGCGGGTAACCTCACCATAGATGATGTCGTTCAGCGCCTTCTTGGTCGCCTTGTCGCGCGCGCCCACCCCAGCAACCAGATGCAGATTGCCATCGCCCAGGTGGCCGAACACGGTCAGCGTGGCCTTGCCCGGCCAGGCAGCTTCCAGTGCGGTGCGGACGCTGGCGACATAATCTTCCATGTCGCCCAGCCGCAGCGAGACGTCATAGGTAAAGATCGGCCAATTGCGCGCGGTCTGCCCGATATCGTCGCGCAGCTCCCACATGGCGTTGCGTTCCGCCTGGGACTTGGCGAGCGCGGCGTCGGCGAGGAGGTCCTTTTCGAAGGCCTCCATCAGCACGGCTTCGAACCGCTCGCTGTCCGCCTGCTGGTCCTGGCCCTGGGCCTCGATCAGCACATAATAGGGGTGCCGCCCCTCAAGCGGAGCTCGGCCTAGCGCCGGCGGCGCGGTCACGAGATCGTAGAAATCACTCCACATCACTTCATAAGCGGACAGCGACCCGGACAGTCGCTGCTCCATGTGGCGCAGCAAGCGAGGTAGATGTTCGAACGATTCGACCCCGACGAATGCGGTGTCCTGGCTGGTCGGCAGCGGTTTCAGCCGCAACACGGCGCGGGTGACGATGCCCAGCGTCCCTTCCGAACCGATGAACAGCTGCTTCAGATCGTAGCCGGCGTTGTTCTTGATGAGATGGTTCATCGAAGACACCACTGTGCCATCGGCCAGCACCGCCTCCAACCCGAGCACCATCTCGCGCACCATGCCATAGCGGATCACTCGGTTGCCGCCCGCATTGGTGGCGATCACGCCGCCTATCATGGCCGAACCGCGCGCGCCAAGATCAAGCGGCAGCAGCAAGCCTTCGCGCTCCGCCGCCTCTGCCGCGGTCTGCAGGATGCAGCCGGCCTCCACCGTGATCGTCCCGCCGATCGCATCTACCTCTTCGATCGCGGCCATGCGCTCAAGGCTCAGCGCGATGTGGCCGTCCGAAAAGATGCCGTGGACCAATCCCGTCTTGCCGCCCCATGCAGTCACCGGGATTCTGGCCTCGTTGCACAATTTGAGCGCAGCAGAGACTTCGCTGGTCGACGATGGACGGACAACGGCCAGTGGCGTCCCGACGCGACTCCAGTCGCTGACCGCCTTTTCCTTGGCCGCTTCGCCGAGCAGCACGCCGCCAACCGCTGGAACGGCCTGCGCCAGAGCCTCAACTAGGTCAGCGGGAAGCTCGGTCATCATCCGATGATGGCTTCGATCAGGCGCGGTCCGGGCGTAGCCATGGCCTTGGCGAACTGCTCGGTGAATTCCGTGATCGAATGCGCCTCGCTCGCCTCGACCCCCATTGAACGAGCCAAGGCCGCCCAGCCGATATCCGGATTGCGCAGCGACAGCATGTCCTTGGCGCGTTCGCCCGGATTTTCCACGCCGACCCGACCCAGTTCGACGTTGAGGATGCGGTAGGAACGGTTGGCAAAGACCACCGTTGTCACATCGCATTTTTCCCGGGCCATGCTCCACAGCGCCTGCGGGGTGTACATGCCCGAACCATCGCCGGTGATGCAGACCACCTTGGCCTCAGGCGCGGCAATCGCGGCACCCAGCGCAAGCGGCAGCCCCTGCCCGATCGACCCGCCGGTGAGCGGCATGTGCAGGTGCCTGCGTCCGGCATGACTGGCCGCCATGGTCGGCCCGGAAGAGGTTGCCCCGTCATCGGAAATGATCGCGCCTTCCGGCAGAAAATGGCCGATCACCTGACCGATGGTATGGGCGTTGAACTTGGCCCCGGCGGGCGGCAGTTCCGGCAATAGCAGCGTGGTGCGCGACTGTGCACTGGCAGGCGCCCCTACAGCATCGGCCAGCGCGGCCAATGCCGCCACGCCACCTTCGTGCGGCTGCGCCAAGTTGAGCACTTCGCACTGCGGCGGCAGGCACCAACTGGGCTTGCCGGGATACGCAAAAAAGGCAGTCGGAGGCTTGGCCCCGACGAGCACGATAGCATCGAGATCACCGAGGAATTCGACGATCTGTTCGGCGAAATAAGGGATCCGCTCAACCGGAACGACCCCGTCGCCGCGTTCGAGCACCGGGGCAAAGGTATCACACAGCAGCCGGGTGCCGGTGGCATCAGCAATCCGGCCAGCCTGCTCAAGTCCGGCAAAGCGCAGGGCATCGCCGCGCATGAGGATCGCGGTCTTGCCGCCCCTGCCCAGTGCATTGGCCACGCGCGCAACCGCATCGCCGGACACCGCCGAAGGGCCATTGACCGGCAGGCACGGGGCCGCGCCTTCGGCATCAAGCCAAGCGGTATCGGCGGGCAGGATCAGCGTGGCGATCTGCCCCGGTGCGGCGCGGGCCGCCTGAACAGCCCGAGCAGCATCGGCCGCGACGGTCAGGGGCGAAAGACTGGCCTCGACCCAAGCTGAGACCGGACGCGCGAAACCCGCGACATCGGATGCCAGAGGCGGATCATACTGCGCGTGATAGGTCGCGTGATCGCCAACGATGTTGACCACTGGAGAGCTCGCCCGGCGGGCATTGTGCAGGTTGGCGAGGCCATTGGCGAGGCCCGGACCGAGGTGCAGCAATGTGGCGGCAGGCCGGCCGGTTACCCGCGCATAACCATCGGCAGCGCCGGTCACCACGCCTTCGAACAGGCCCAGCACGCAGCGGATCCCCTCGACCGAATCGAGCGCAGCGACAAAGTGCATCTCCGATGTGCCGGGATTGGCGAAACAGGTGTCGATTCCTGACGCAACCAGCGTCCGGACAAGGCTTTCAGCGCCGTTCATGGGACCGGGGACCTCCTCGCCTCAATTCAGTCGCACCGGTGGACCGGCGGCGGCGGCGGATCGGGAAGCTTGCACAGGCCGGTCTTGCGCGAAGCGACGAGAATCGTTGCCGAAGCCCGGATATTCTCCTTGCCGCGCTGGTTGACTCCGCGCACATCAAGCTCGATCAGGGGTCCCAAAACGTCATCGACCCGCACATCGGTGATCGTTCCCGTCAGCCAGGTAGTATCGCCCATATAGTTGAAATTGCGGAATTCGTACCGCATGCGATAAACCCACGCATCGTCGCCAGAATAGTTCGAGAGGTAGTGGCAGACCATTGTCTGCCGCAGCGCGCCGATATCGTAGATATTGGGAATGCCCACTTCGCGTGCGAGGTCAGCCTCCCAGTGCACGCGCTGGACAGTATCCCAGGCTCCATAATGGTTTTTGCTATAGAAGCCGCGCAGGCGCTTGCGGTTTTCATAGGCAAGACGATAGGCCCAGTTGCCATAAATCAGCCAGCCCGCGCCCATGTGGAAGTTGATGAGATCGGTGATCGTGAGCGGACCCTTGACCATGCGCGGCAGCACCTGACCGACCGCGACATCCTCGATGTAGAGGGTATCGCTGCCACGGACATATTCGGCATCGTAGGCGGCTTCAATTTCGTCCAGTTCCGCGTCAGTATAGCTGGCCGGCGCATCGGGTTCGCGCTTGCTTTTCGACAGTTCGTCCTTATGCTTGCGGCGCTCGGCATGGACAAACCATTCCATGCCATCGGAATAGACGACATCGTCCTTGTCCCACAGCGCCAGGCCGTTGGTGACAATTGCCGAACGGCCGGCGAATTCCGATTCCTTCACCTCCACTCCGTCGACCCACTTGGTGCGGTAGAGCTTTACCCCTTCGGTGATCGGGCGGTAATAGAAGTTCTCCCCACCCGAATAAAACAGCTGGACACCGCGGAGCGCCTTGTTCGTGTCTTTCATGTCCTCCGGCAATTCGCGGGTGCGCAGGATGCCCATCGACTTCTCGAAGCCTAGCGGAGCAATAGTTTCGCTCCAGCGGGTCTTGCTGGCATATTCGGGGTCGATGTAGAGTGGATTATCATCACCCATGCACAGCGACCAGCGACGCACGGCATCGGCAGTTGCAATCTCGTTCCAAGCGCCACCGTGAATCCCGGCGCGCAGCGTGGGATTGGGATAGCCAATCCGCCGCCGCATTAATTCCACCGATTCGTCCGTGATCCGTCCCCGGATCAGACTTTGACTCGACATCCGTGCAACGCCCCCATTCAATAGAGTTATTCGTTTTACTAGCGCCCATCTTTGTACATGGGAAGCGAAGATCGCCTATCTTTTTGACAAAGCCTCGCGTGACAGCAGCATATGCGTGGCTTCGAGATCAAGAAGGCTTTCGAGCGTGCCTGTCTCGGCCGCGTTGAGATTGCGTTTCATATAACCGTATGCCGTCCGTGGCCCATCGGCAAAGCGCCGCGCCAAAGCCATGACCTGGGCTGCGAGATCGGCATCGTCATGCACCGCCGAAACCATCCCGGCAGCAAGCGCTTGACGGGCATCGATCCTTTCACAAAGCAAATAAAGCTCACGAGCCTTGGCCGTGCCGAGGATTCGCGTCCAGAACCAGCTTCCGCCGTAATCTCCGGAAAGGCCGGCCCGGGCAAACACACTGGTCAGCATCGCCGATTCCCCCGCGATGCGGATATCGCACGCCCCGGCGAGGCTCAGCCCGGCACCGGCACAGGCTCCATTGATCATGGCGATCGTCGGTTTGGCCATGTCATGGAGCAAGCGCGCCGCCTCGGTCGACCGACGCAGCCATTCCGCGCGCGCCTGGAACGAGGTCTGCCTCGATGGCTTGGAGGCATCTTCGGCAAGCTTTTCAGCAGCCTGCTCACGCGCCGCCTTAGATGCCTTCATATCGCCGCCTGCGCAGAAGGCTCGGCCTGCCCCGGTCAGGATCACGCAAGCGACACCGGGATTGTTGGCAGCCCGAGCTACCGCATCGTTGAGCAGCCGCATAAGCGAGGTGTTGAGTGCGTTCAGATTGTCAGGCCGGTTAAGCACCAGCGTCAAGACGCCCTCGTCCTCTAATTCCAGCAGCTCGGGCTCTGCTTCATTGGCCTCAGTCATCCGAACTCTCCTGCCTGCAATCTGAATTTCTGTACCTTTCCGGTCGAAGTCCGCGGCAGTGCGTCAACAAGGACAATAGAACGCGGAACCTTGAAGTTGGCCATGTTTTGGCGGCACCAATCAATGATCTGTGCCGGATCAGGCTTGCCCCCGTCTGATCGCGCCACCACAAATGCCTTACCGACTTCGCCCATCCGGTGATCGGGAACACCTACCACCGCAACTTCGACTACAGCTGGATGATGAGCCATCATGGCTTCGATTTCCGCAGGATAACAGTTGAAGCCGCCGACGATGTAGACGTCTTTCTGACGGCCAGTGATGAACAGATATCCACGCTCGTCGATCTTGCCGAGATCGCCAGTATGCAGCCAGCCTTCGGCATCGATTGCCTCGGCCGTGGCCGCGGGATCGTTGAAGTAACCCTGCATCACGTTATCGCCGCAGATCACAACCTCGCCCTCCTGTCCGGGACCCAGCAAGGCACCATCGGCATCCTTGATGGCGATCTCGGTGCCTGCGATCGCCTTGCCCGGCGAGGTGATCAGAATCTCGGTCGGATCGCTGGCGCTGGTCATGGTGGCCGTGCCGCAGCATTCGGTGAGGCCATAGCCAGTCAGGATCTGTTCGATCCCTAGGTCGTCATGCATGGCCTGGATAAGTGAGGGCGCCACCATGGTCGCACCGGTTATGGCGACCCTCAGCGAGGACAGTGCCCCCGCGCGGGCTTCCTCGGATTCGAGCAGGGACTGGAAGAGCGTGGGCGGCCCCGGTAGCATCGTGATCTTCTCGTCAGCGACAAGCCGCACCAACTTGCCGGTTTCGAAAACCGCCTGCGGATAAAGTGTCGCGCCTGCCAGCAGGCTCGCCAGCCAGCCCGATTTGTAGCCCGAGCAATGAAAGAACGGCCAGATCAGCGCATAGCGGTCATTGGCGGCCAGACTTGTCGCCCGATTCCACTCCCGATAGGTCCGGACGTTTTGGCCATGCAGGGTCAGAACCCCCTTGGGCGCTCCGGTAGTGCCTGAGGTGAACAGGATGTCCGATGGGCTTTCTCCGGTCAGCGCGGCGAGCCGCCGTGCAGCCTCGGCACCTGCTTGTTCGTCATTCGCAGCTGCTGCGATGAAATTGCGCCATTCATCCGTGTCGGCTTCGGCCGTCGGGATCGCAATGACCTGGCCGAGCTGGGGCAGATCAAGCCCCCTGAGCATTGCGCGATAATCAATTCCAATGAACAGGCTGGAATGAACAAGAAAACGCGCACCGCTGTGTGCCAGCGCATATTGCGCCTCCAGCCCCTTCAATCGCGTATTGATCGGAACGACGATGCCGCCGGCAGCTTGTGCGCCAAGGCAGGCGATGACCCAGTCGATCCCGTTGTGCGCCCAGATCGCGACGCGGTCCCCAGGTTCCAGACCAGCCCGTACGAATGCCCGGGCCGCAGCAAGCATTTCTTCGGCCAGCGCGGCGTAACCGATCTGTCTGCTATCTTCGATGATGGCCGGGTGATTGCCCCGATCTGCAGCCGCCGCCAGCACAACATGAGGCAAGGTCACAGCCTCAGACATAGCTGTCACGCGCCGAAGAGGATCCACGCACGGCCCAGGGGCCATAGTCCATCGTGAGATCGCCAACGGCATTGATCGCCGCGGCCTGCTCGTCCGAAAGGACCACCTTGGCCGCCCCGAGGTTATCATCCACCTGCGCCACGCTGCGGGCACCGAACAGAACGCTGGTGATCGGCTCCTGTCGCAGCAGCCAGGCCAGCGCGACTTGAGCGCTGGTCGCACCGACCTCAGCGGCCACCACGCCGATAGCCTCTACCACGTCGAATAGCTTGTCGCGATCGACAACCGGGGGCACGTTGCCACCGCTGCGGCCTTCGCCTGCCCCGCCGCCATCGCGGCTGTACTTGCCCGAAAGCAGTCCCCCCAAGAGCGGCCCCCAGGCAAGGATGCCGAGCTTCTGGTCGCGCGCCATCGGCGCAATCTCACGTTCGATGCCTCGCGTGGCGGCCGACCAGTTCGCCTCTATCACCTCAAGCCGCGCAAGACTGCCGAGGGCAGCAATGCCATTGGCTTTCATCACCTGCCACGCCGCGAAATTGGAACAGCCCAGATAGCGGATCTTGCCTGCCCGGACGAGGCCGTCGAGCGTTTCCATCGATTCCTCCAACGGGGTCGCCGGGTCGAAATAGTGGATCATGAACAGGTCGAGATAATCGACATTCAGCCGACGCAGGCTGTCATGGACAGAACGCAGCAGATGCGCCCGCGATGCGCCCAGCTGGTTGGGCCCCGGCCCCATTCGCCCGCCCGCTTTTGTGGCAATCACGATATCGGCGCGATCGATTGCCAGGTTACGGATCGCCTGACCGACGCATTGTTCGGATTCGCCCGCAGCATATACATCTGCAGTATCGAGGAAGTTTATCCCGGAATCGACCGCATGGCCGACGATCCGGTCCACATCAGGCTGGCGCAAACCGCCCAGAGTCGACCAGAATGGTGAATCCGCACCGCCGAAGGTGTTTGTGCCGAGGCAAAGTTCAGAGACCAGCAGGCCGCTGTTGCCAAGCCGCTTATACCGCATGTCCCGCCTCCATCCGCGTAAGCTGAGTTCGCCCCGGCGGCGGACCGTCGGACGGTGCACCAGCGAAACACTGCGCGATCTCCATCCAGTGGCGCGCACCGTCACCGGTCACGGACAGGGCCGTATCGGCAAGGTTGCGCCGCTGGGTAACGATTGCGGCGAAATCCTCGGCCGGACCGGAAATGTAGCCTCCTGTCGCGCCCTCATTCCATAGCCACTGATCCCCTGAAGGGGCCATGAGCGCCACCTCCGGCGGGGCGGTCGGAACGGTCAGCCCGCGATTTGAAAAGCTCCAGCCGAACGTTCGGACACCCAATTCGCAGATATTGCGAATTCGGTCGGCATTTCGCCGGTGCTCGCCCAAAAGATCGTAAAGGTCTTGCCCGTGAGCCCAGACCTCCATCTGCCGCGCCGAAGAGGCAGAGACAATGCTCATATCCGGGCCGAACCACTTCATCCGCGCCTTCGGGTCGCAAGCGGCCAGGCGCGCAGCCAGGGCTTCGAAACCGCTTTGCCAGCGGGCTACCAGCCCATCGCGATCAAGCCCGGCATAGCGTTCGCGCATGAACTGGCTGAGTTCGCCGATGTCGCGCTGATAGACACGTATTTCGGCCAGCAGATCGAGAAAGCCAGCCTCGTCCTCGATCGAAAGCAATGTGATCTCATCGAGGAACATCAGGTGCATCACCTCGTCCCGCACAGTCCAGCCATAAAAATCGGTCACCCGTGCGAAAGTGGCGGCATCCAGCCGGTTGACCAGCCTGTCGAGCGCGAGGCATTCTTCGAGAAAGGCCTGCCCCGGCAAGTCAGACATGGCCGTCACTCAACATGTCCTTCAGGGCTGGCAGACTGACCTTCATCGAGGGCGTGCGCGGCAGTTCATCGACCGCGCGAATTACAGCGGGAACCTGATATGGCATGAGCTGCTCGCGCAGCCACGCCTTCATCTCATCTTCGGCTGGAGCCACAGCTCCGGAACGGACGATATAGGCCGCCGCTGGTACGGCGCCGAGTCGGCGATCCGGCAGACCGACGACCGCAGCCTCAAGTACGGCCGGATGCTCTTGCAACGCCTTGACAACATCATCCGGCAACACCTTGAATCCACCGCGAATAATCGCGTTGTCCGCCCGCCCTTTGATGTAGAGGAACCCATCGGCGTCGACGATCGCAAGGTCGGTCGTCCGCACCCAATCGGTGCCATTGCCGATATTGGGTGCGCGAATCTCCAACAAGCCGACATTCCCGGCAGCCAGTACGTCGCGGGTTTCCGGATCGACGGTGCGTGCCTCCGTATTGCGATTCAGCCGTCCCACGCTGCCGCGCTTGGCTTTCCAGTGGGCCTTGAAATCGTCAAGAGTCCATCCTGCGGCGCCGCCTGCGAATTCCGTGGCGCCATAGTTCTGAAGCACCGGGATGCCGTACTTTTCATAGAAGGCATCAGCCAAATCGGGATCGAGCGGCGCAGTTCCGGTGCGGTAAGCGACCAGGCTCGACAGGTCTTCGGCCGGCACATTGGCATCAAGGATCATGCGCAGCGCCGATGGCGGCGCGCCCGCCACCTTGGGCCGATGTCGAGCCACGGCATCGCGAAAGCCTTCGACCGAGAATTTTTCCAGCAGGCAGATCTTCCGCCCCGCCAGCAGGTTGTTCATTACCCCGGTGATCCCGGCGATGTGCGCCATCGGCGCGGTAACCAGCGAAACCCCGCCGCGCAGGCGCATCGGCGCGCCTTCATCGCGGCCCTTCTCATAGGATGCGGCCGACAGCAGCGCCTTTTCGAAATTGCGAGCCGGCAGCGGAATGCGCTTCGGCGCACCGGTGGTACCGCTGGACAGCATCTCGATCGCAATGCCTGGAGCTGCGGGAGCCACCACCCTATCCGGGTCGCCGTCGTGCAGGATGCGCGAGGCACCGTCGATCGCAATGCAGGTCGCATAGGCACCGGCTGCAGCGTCAATCAGCCCTGGGCGGGCCCAGTCTTCGGACAAGCCGAGAATTACCGGGGCGCCCACTTGGCCAAGATCCTGTGTCAGCTTGTCGTCCGGCGCGGCGGCGTTAAGTGTAGCTAGGCAGCGTTCGCTCATCAGCAACGACAGCAGGGCCGCAACCATCGCGGGCCGATTGCGCAGCAGGACAGCAACCCGCGCGCCCTGTGGCAGGTGAAGCCTATCCAGCAAGACCCCGATCTCGCTTGCTTGTTGCGCCAAATCCGCCCAGCTCAACCAGATCTTTTCGAATTCAAGCGCGGGAGCCGGAGGATCGATCGCCACCACATCCCTGATCATGGTCGATAGACTGCCCATATGCTTCGCCTGAACCCTCGCCTGTTGCCTACGCCGACGGCTCCCCACCGGCGACCTCATCGAGCAGACCCTTTGCCAGCGATTCTCAGGATGATCAATTGCTATAACTGTATTTGCGCGCTAAATGTAGCAGAGTGCCTAGGCGGAGCTCGGCCAATGGCGGAATTGCAGGTAAAAGGACCGTTCATCCGGCAGGAGAGGTGACAAGTACAATGAGTGATGCGCACATCGATTCGGCCCGACCTGACTTTCTGCCGGCCGCAGACTATCGCGATCCGGCGCGTCACCGGGCAGAACTTGACCGTCTCTGGCCGCGCGTATGGCAGATGGCCTGCCGTGAATCCGATCTCGCCCATGTCGGCGCATTCGTGCGCTACGATATTGTCGATGACAGCATTCTGGTGGTGAAGACCGGCGATGGTGCAGACGATGTCGTGGCCTACTACAACGTCTGCCAGCACCGCGGTCGTCGCCTGAAGGAAGACTGGAGCGGAACGATCTCCACGACACTGGCCTGCCGATTCCATGGCTGGCAGTGGCATATCAACGGCGACCTCCACAGCGTCTATGTTCCCGAGGACTGGGACGGCTGCCCCGAGATGGACTCCGCCTCGCTGGGTCTGCCGAAGGTAAAAGTGGGGCGCTGGGGCGGCTGGGTCTGGATCAACCAGGACCCGGATTGCGAACCTCTCGCGGACTACCTGGGCAGCGTGCCGCAGTTTCTTGATCCGTTCGAGCCGGAAAACATGCGTCCGCTGTGGTGGAAGACTATCATCGCGCCGGTCAACTGGAAGATCGTGATAGAGGCCTTCAACGAAGGCTACCACAGCTGGGCAACCCATGCGTCCGGGGTTAACTACCGCAATTCTCGCTCGCCGGGCATCGCCCACGGGCTCCATTCGATGTTCTATTCCGAATCTGTCGGCCCCGGAGAATTCAAGGACCCCCTGGGCAAGTGGCGCCTGCCCAAGTCGACTCAGGAATATATCTGGGCGAACAACAACCACCTTTTCAACACGCTGGGCGCGTTAGCACTGGAGCCGGGCATGGCGGCCAATAACCGCCTGCTCGAACTGCCCGCCGACACACCTTCGGGCGAAGTCGTGGCGACCATGTTCCGCTTCTATGCCGAAGAGTTCGAGAAGCGCGGAGTCACCTTCCCTCCGAACCTGACAATCGAGAACTGGGCCAAGGCGGGGACCGACTGGCACATCTTCCCGCACAGCATCTGCCTGCCCTCGCTGGACGGGGCATTGTGGTATCGCCTGCGCCCGAACGGCCATGATCCCGACAGTTGCATCTTCGATATCTGGTCGCTAGGCCGGTTCAAGCCGGGTGCAGAACCCAAGGTGGTGAACGATATCTATGAAGGCTTCGATGCCTTCCGCGGCCAATGCGCCTTCCTCGAGGAGGACTTCGCCAACATGGAAGCCGTGCACCAGGGCGTGAAAAGCCGGGGCTTCCGGGGCGCGCGGACCAACCCACGTCAGGAAGTCCCTGTCATCAATTTCCACCGCGCACTCGCCGAATTCACCAGATCTTGAAACACCAGCGGCAACGCCCGCAGCGTTTTCCGAGTTAGAGGAACAGCCATGCCCTTCCCGTCAGACATCCGGGCCATCGACCTGATGGTCAACATCCCGACCGACGAACACAACGAAGGCGGCTATTCAGGCTTTCGCCCACTTCTGCGTGACAAGGAAAGCCTCGATGCGTTCCATATGCCGGCGCAGTACATGTTTCGCAACATTCCCTCGCTGGGTTCGGACAGCCGCGAATATGTCGGTGCGATCATCGCCGAGATGGACAAGTGGGGCGTCGAAACTGCCCTGATCCCGGTCAACGACGCGATTCGCCATCCCGAGACCATGACCCGCTATCCCGGCCGCTTCATCACCCAGACTTCGATCAACCCATCGGGCGGCATGGAGGAAATCCGTCGTATCCGCGAGTTGCACCGCGAGCACGGCCTGCGCGCGCTGACCTATTTCCCCGCAGCCTCATTCCCGCAGGTGCCGATCGACGGCAAGGAAATGTACCCCCTCTATGCGCTGTGCTGCGATCTGGACTTGCCGATCCTGATCAACGTCGGCGTGCCCGGCCCGCGCGTACCGATGGCGACCCAGAAGGTCGAACTGATCGACGAGGTTTGCTGGTTCTTCCCCGAACTCAAGCTGATCATGCGCCACGGCGCCGAACCCTGGGTCGATCTGGCGGTCAAGCTGATGCTGAAGTACCCGAACCTCTACTACGCGCCCAGCGCTTTCGCACCCAAGCATTATCCCAAAGCGATCATCGATTTCGCCAATACGCGCGGATCAGACAAGATCATGTACGCCGGCTATTTCCCGGCCGGCCTTTCGTTGGAACGGATATTCACCGAATTGCGCGCGGTGCCCTTCAAGGACGAAGTCTGGCCCAAGTTCCTGCGTGGCAATGCAGCCCGCGTGCTGGGCCTGCCAGCCTGAACCGTCCTACTTCTGCAAACAAAGGACATCCCATGTCAGAACCCGCAACAGACCCCGTCGTCATGTTCCAGATGATCGAGCCGCATATCGCGCTGGTCACGCTCAATCGCCCGGAAAAGCGCAATGCGATCAATGGCGACGTGGCCAAGGCGATAGACGCCATCGTGAAGAAGACCGAAGCCGATCCCGATGTCCGCGCCGTGATCCTGACGTCTTGCGACGACCGCGTCTTCTGCGCGGGGGCTGACCTTGCCGCCTTGGCACAAGGCGGCGGGTCGGTGCTAGAAACGCCTCAAGGCGGCTTTGCTGGTCTGGTCTATGCCAATCGCATGAAGCCGTGGATTGCCGTCGTCGAGGGCAAGGCACTCGCGGGCGGATTCGAGCTATGCTTGGCCTGCGACATGATCGTTGCCTCCAACGCCGCGATGTTCGGACTGCCGGAAGTTTCGCGCGGCCTGATCGCCGCTGGCGGCGGTCTTGGCCGTCTTGCGCGCAGAATGCCGACCGCGATCGCAAGCGAAATCATCGCCACCGGCGCCAGCTTCGGTGCCCAGCGTGCGCTTGCCTTTGGTCTGATCAACCGCATCGCCGAGCCAGGCCAGGCCCTTGCCGCAGCCCGCGAGCTGGCCCGGCAGATCGTCCCCAATGCGCCGCTTGCGGTGCAGTATTCGCTGGCCGCGGCGCGCACTGCATCGGCTTTGCCCGATGGCGCGGGCCGCACAGTCGTGAACGAATGGATAGCTCTTTTGATGAAAACCGAAGATTTCCACGAAGGCCCGCAGGCCTTCGTCGAGAAGCGCGAGCCGGTCTGGAAGGGTCGCTAGCTCGGCATTCGAGGGCGGACGCAAGCGCCCGCCCCATATCAGGTACTTACTTGGCCGAGAAGCGCACCCCGGCATCCAGCCGGATCGACTGGGCATTCATGTAGCCGTTGCGGCACAATTCCATCGCGAGGCTTGCATATTCTTCAGGTTCACCGAAACGGTTCGGGAATGCGGTCATCGCGCAAAGCCGGTCGCGCATTTCCTGCGGCGCACCGTTCATCAGCGGGGTGCCAAAGATACCTGGCAGGATCGTGTTGACGCGGATGCCGAAGCGCGAAAGATCCCGTGCGATCGGCAAGGTCATGCCCGAAATCGCGGCCTTGCCGGCTGCATAGGCGGCCTGACCCATCTGCCCGTCCTGCGCCGCGACTGATGCCGTGCAGACAATCGCGCCGCGCTCGCCGTCGACAGGGTCAAGCGTGGCTGCACCGGCAGCAAAGCGTGTGATCGTCGCGAAAGTGCCTACCGCGTTCAGCGCCACAACCCGCGCGAAATCGGCGGTCGGAAAAATGTTGATCGCACCGGTTTCGCGGTCCTTGCGCAGGGTCGCCTTGGCATTGCCGCCGCCCGCACAGGACACCAGGATGCGCTCCTGCCCATTGGCCGCACGCGCTTTGGCAAAGGCCACATCAAGGCTTTCATCCGAAAGGACATCCGCCTGACAGAAAAGTGCGCCGGTTTCGGCAGCAGCGGCTTCGCCTGCCTGAGGATTGAGATCAAAGATTGCTACCTTGGCGCCAACTGCGCGAAGGGCCTTCACCGTAGCCAGGCCGAGACCAGAGGCTCCGCCGGTGACTACTGCAGAAACAGAGGAATCTATCTTCATTGCCATTTCCTTTAGTTGAATTAACGCAAGCCTCATTGCACCACTGCATTGCTCTTGCAATGCCGGAGAGTGTCCAGAGGATCAAAAACGGATCGAATTGGCAAAGGATCAACGGGAATTTGCAGGTTTGCAGGAAAGTGTGCTGTGGTCAGGGGCGGATCGGTTGGATTTGACGCAACAATATTGGCGCGCATGGTCTCAAAAAGCGCTCGGGTTGCCTTCATCCAGAGTCAGCATTGCGTCCTCGGAACTCACCACGCCCCGGAGCATTGTCGATAACGGTGCGAACCGAGGTAGCGAGACAATTTCCGTCCGATATATTCGTCATCCTGCCGCCTCGAAGGTGCGGTTAATGGGTCCTGACCCTATCGTAAACGCCAGTAAAAAACTGCCGCTTTGCACCGATTCACGGCTCGGCACCCGCGGCAGTGGCGGCGGCTACGTGCATGGCAGTCTGTTCACGCACAGTCTGCGGCACCACCGAATGCTCGCGCGCCTCGACCTCGGCAAAACGGGCAGAGAGCGTGGCGGCAACATCGCCTTCCGGCGCAATGTAAATCCCCGGCGTCAGGGTGACGTGTCCAGCCGCGAACGAGCTACCGCCAGCGCAAAGGATGGCACGGCTGGGCGCTTCGGCAGAAGCAAGGAAGACCACGCCAGGCGAGACCAACTCGGGCCGCACGAAGCTGAGCATTTCGGGGGGCATCACGTTCTCGGTCATGGCCGTGGCGGCAACGGGCACCAGCACATTGCAGCGGATGTCGTACTTTGCACCTTCGATCCCGAGGCTCTGCATCAGGCCAACCACGCCCATCTTGGCCGCGCCGTAATTGCTCTGGCCGAAATTGCCAAACAGACCGCTGCCCGATGCGGTGAAAATCACTCGCCCGAACTGCTGCGCCACCATATGCGGCCAGACCGCCTTGGTGCAGATGAAGCTGCCGATCAGATGCACTTCCAGCACTGCGCGAAAATCAGCCAGTTCCATCTTGGCGAAGCTTTTGTCGCGTAAGATGCCAGCGTTGTTGACGAGGATATCGATCCGCCCCCAGGTTTCCAGCGTGCGCCCGACCATCGCGGCCACCGCCGCTTCATCTGATACCGATGCCGCATAGCCAATAGCCGCTCCGCCTGAGGCCTCGATTTCCGCCGCTACAGCATTGGCCGCTTCGGCGTTCATGTCGTTGACGACCACCTTCGCTCCGGCTGCCGCCAGCGCCAGCGCATGGGCTCTACCCAAACCGGCTCCGGCCCCAGTGACGATCGCGACGCGTCCTTCGCAGTGCTGTGTCATCTCAATAGCTCTTTGGCAGGCCGAGCACACGCTCGCCGATGAAGTTGAAGATCATTTCGCGACTGACCGGCGCGATCCGGGCGATCATCGATTCGCGCATGTAGCGTTCGACATCATATTCCTTGGCATAGCCCATGCCACCATGGGTCATCACCGCAGTTTCGCAGGCGTGGAACCCGGCTTCGGCGCCGAGATATTTGGCCGCATTGGCAAAAGCGCCGCAATCCTCCCCGCGATCGTACATCTCGGCAGCATTGAAGGCCATCAGGTTCGCTGCCTCGAGCTCGGCCCAGGAGCGTGCCAGCGGGTGCTGGATGCCCTGATTCTGGCCGATCGGACGACCGAACACCACCCGGTCTTTGGCATATTGCGTCGCCTTGCGCAGCGCGGCACGTCCCAGACCGACCGATTCCGCAGCGAACAGCACGCGCTCGGGATTGAGCCCATGGAGCAAGTAGGTGAAGCCCTTGCCCTCTTCGCCAACAAGGTCTTCCTCACGCACCGGCAGGTCTTCGATGAATACTGCGTTGGAATCAACTGCCTTGCGCCCCATCTTCGGGATGCGCTTGATCTCGCAATATTGGCGATCAAGATCAGTGTAAAACAGTGACAGCCCCTGGTGCGGCTTGGCGCACTGGTCACGTGGGGTGGTGCGCGCGATGATCAGTATCTTGTTGGCGTTCTGCGCGCCGCTTGTCCAGATCTTGCGGCCGTTGATCACCCAGCCCTCGCCATTGCGGATGGCCTTGGTTTCGAGGCTTGCCGTATCGAGGCCGCTATTGGGCTCCGTCACCCCAAAACAGGCGCTATCCTCGCCGGAGATGATCCGAGGCAGGTGGGTGCCGCGCTGCACCTCGTTGCCGAATTTCACCAGCGGCATCAGGCCGAATATGTTGAGATGAATCGACGACGCGCCCGAAAAGCCCGCTCCGGATTCGGTGACCGCCTGCATCATGGTGGCAGCTTCGGTCAGCCCTAGCCCGGCCCCACCGACTTCCTCCGGCATGGCGATACCCAGCCAGCCGCCATCAGCCATGGCCTTGACAAATGCGTGCGGAAATTCGCCACTTTCGTCGGTTTGGCGCCAGTATTCATCATCGAAGTCACTGCAAACGCGAGATATGGCATCCCTAATCGAATCAAGTTGTTCGCTCTGACTCATCGCTTCACTGGTCCTTAGCTTGGTTGCCGCCCCGCCCTAGACACCGCGAAAAGCAGTGACAAGCATTAAAGCTATATCTGAATTGGCACACTAGACGGCCAGTTGCCCCTGCGCCACAATAGCCTAATGTTGGCCTGATCTTGCGCCACTAACGACGGAAAAAAAATGCCTGAATTGCTGACATGGGAAGATGCGAAGATTGTGGGCGAGATTCTTTCTGCCCGCTTACCCCATGTCGCGGACGTCGCTCCGGCCAACCTGTACCTGTTTCGCCGAGAGCACGAATACCAACTCCATAGGGGCTCACTGCCCTACCTTACGGGCCGCGCCTATGACGGGGCGCGGCTGATCATGCCGCTGTTCGCGCACGCCGACGCCAATCCGACGCAATGGATAGAATTGCTGGGGCAGGATGGCTGGCTTTTCCCGCTACGCCAAGAAGAGTTGTCCACCCTGCCCCCGGACTGGCAGATGCACTGCAATCCGGACGACAGCGATTATGTCTATCAAACCAGGCAGCTTGCCAGTCTTTTCGGAACGCGCGACCGGCGACGACAGGCCGCGCGTTTCCTTGGTTCGGGCAGGATCACCGGGCTGTCCTTCGACGATCCGGCTGCGCCCGCACTAGCGCTGGAGGTGCTGGAAGGCTGGCAAGCACAATCGGGGAAGGATCCTGCCGCGACCGACCTGACCAACAGCCGAGAAGCGATTGAACGAGTCGCCGCACTGAAGCTGTTTGGCGAAGTAATATTGCGCGATGATGCTCCTGTCGGCTTCATTCTCGCCAGCACGCCCTGGTCAGACATGACCGTAATACACTTCGCCAAAGGCCTGGCGGAGGCCAACGGCGTCTACCCGGCTATGTTCAGCCGAATTGCCGCGCGGCCGGACGCGCCCATTTGGACCAGTTTTGAGCAAGACCTCGGCAATCCGCGATTCCGACAGGCTAAACGCGCTTATGGCCCGGACCACTTGCTCGCCAAGTACCGCGCTCGTCCCACTTGACGCACGCAACAAGGCAATTCAGATAGCGGAATTAAAAGTCGACACATAACAGTTGGCCTAGATGGAGAAATGCGATGCCCGATTTTGCCGTCATGCACTTTCACAATCCTGCCCACGGCAAGGCCGAAGCCCTGGGAGAAGCCTTTGCCGGGACTCATCTGGCCCGACTGCGCCAGATGCGCGGTTTTACAGGGGTTCAGCGCTTCGCTGTCGCCCAGACCCAGCTGATGCCAGGTGCACAGCCATGGGCCAACCTGACGACCTATGAATTCACACTCGATCAGCCGGAAATGCACCTGCCGGCGCTCGCCAGCCCGCTTGCCGACCTGCGCGATGCAGGCCTCATCGCCAGCGACGGAACCGAGCGGGTCTATAGCTACGGCCTCTATTCGCCGTGGAAGTTCAGCACGAACCTCGATCCGGCTCAGCCGTTCAGCCACATGATGGTCCTGCTGGCCAATGTCACCGCCGGTCAAGATGCCGAGTATCATCAATGGTACGATGATGTGCACTCGGTCGAAGTGACTAATTCCCCCGGTTACGTCGGCATGAAGCGCGGCGCCCTGCTCGACGTGCCGGTGGCGCCGGTCCACTATTGCCCGGGCAGCCAGTTGATCCTCGGCGCGATGCAGACCGATGACCTGACTGCAACCTTTGCCGAATTCATCGCCCGCGCCAATGGCAAGAGCACCTCGGGCGTCAACTGGGGCCCGCGCCCGCAATCAGCCTCGGTGGCGCGCACAGTGCATATCTTCGCGTCGGTCCAGGGTCCGTTCGCGGGCTGATCCCATGACCGGTCCCGCCTCTTTCAGCGTGCATACCAGCTTCTGCCGGCTGTGCGAGGCTCTTTGCGGACTGGAGGTCGAGGTGCGCAATGGCACGGTCACGCGGATCGGGCCGGATCGCGCCCATGTCGTTTCCGAAGGCCATATGTGCGTGAAAGGCGCGCGCATGGTCGATGTGGTCAACGATCCGGACCGCGTGCTCACCCCGCTGCGGCGTTCCGGCGCGCCGGGCGAATTTGCGCCAGTCAGCTGGGACGAAGCGCTCGACAATATCGCTGCTCGACTGCAAGCTGTGATCGCGCAGACCGGGGGCAACAGCGTCGCGTCCTACCTCGGCAATCCAGCCTCTTTCGCGACCATGCACCCGGCCTGCCTGTCCGGTTTCATGGCGAGCCTGGGCAGCCGCCGCAAGTTCAACGCATTGCATACCGATACGGCCGCCAAGAACCTCGCGCTCGAACTGACCTATGGCAATCCTTACCGCTTCACCTTCCCCGATCTGGAAGGCTGCGACTTTCTGATCGTCATCGGCGCAAATCCGGCGGTTTCGCACATGTCGCTGGTTTCAGAGCCCCGCGCTATGCAAAAGCTCGACGCGATTGCTGCGCGCCGCGGGGTGGTCGTCATCGACCCTCGGCGGACGGAGACGGCGCGACGCTATGAGCATCTGCCGGTCCGGCCGGACAGCGATGTCTGGCTGGTTGCCCTCATGCTCCAGACGATCTTTGCCGAAGGCCTCCACGACGAAGCGATGCTTGAGCGGACCACGATCGGCTGGCGCGAGCTTCGGAGCGCACTGGGCGCCATTGATGCCGAAGCCGCAGCCGCGGCCTGCAACGTCCCGCTCGATCAGGTCCGCAGCCTCGCCCGCCGTTTCGCCGGGGCCAGAACCGCCGCCTGCTATACCCGGCTCGGCACAGGTCGGGGCCGCTATCCCACCCTGACCAATCTGCTGATCGAGGCACTCAACATTGTCACTGGCCGGTTCGGCCAGCCCGGCGGCTGGGTCATCGGCCAGGGCCCGATCGACCTCATGAGCCACAACACCAACCCCTATGGCTCGATGCACTCGCGCCTCGGCAATCTCCCGCTGATCATGGGAACGGCACCGGGCGGTTCGCTCGCGAATGAAATCCTGACACCCGGCGATGGGCAGATCCGGGCGCTGTTCGTCGATTCCGGCAATCCGGTAATATCCTATCCGCGCGGCGACCGGCTGGCCGAAGCGCTCGAACAGCTCGAACTGATGGTCTCGCTCGATCTATACGTGAACGAAACCAATCGCCACGCGCACTACATCCTGCCTGCCGCCACCTTCCTCGAACGGGCTGACCTTAACGAGCTATGGGGCGCCAATGCGCCGCGTCCGTGGATCCAGTACAGCGATCCGGTGATCCCGCCGCGCGGCGAGGCCCGGCTTGAATTCGACGTCTATGCCGCCATCGCACGGCGCATGGGCCTTCCCGGCCCGCTCGCCCATTTCGCCACGCCCGCCTGCCCCGAGCCAGGGCCGATCGAGGCCGCCGCAGTCCTGTTGCGGACGGGCAAGTGGGGCGCGGCGGCGGGCGAGGATGAGCTTACCATCGACCGGCTGCGCGACGAATTCCCCCACGGCATGCGCTTTCGCGATTCCGTCGACGCCGCCGGCAGCCATGCCTTCGTCGCCCACGCCGATGGCAGGCTGCATCTGTGGAGCGAATTGCAGGCCGGGGAACTGAACCGCCTGCTCGCCGACAAGGCCGCCGCCGGGGAGCAGATGCGCCTGTTCGGCCGCCGCCGCCTGCAGGCCCTCAACAGCTGGATGCACAACAGCGAGCGGCTGAGCCGGGGCGATCGGCCCACCCTACAGATCCATCCGGATGATGCCGCGCGGCTGAACATCGCGGATGGCGCCATGGTCCGGGTGACGAGTTCGACCGGCTCCCTCTCACTGTTGGCCGAAGTGACCGACCAGGTGGTTCCCGGATCGGCGAGCTATCCGCACGGCTATGGCCACGAAGGCGGCTGGCAGCGCGCCAATGGCATCGCCGGAGCCAATATCAACCTGCTTGCATCAGACGACATCGCCGACTGGGAACAGGTATCGGGGATCTGCCTGCTCGATGGCATCCCGATCTGCATCGAGACAGCGTGAGCCAGTCGGCACAACCCGATCCAGCCCGGCTCGCTGCGTGGCTGACCGAACTGGTCGGCGCGCCGGTCGTGGTGGAAGAGCTGCGCGCGCCCGATGCGGGCATGTCCAACACGACGATGCTGGTCGATGCCCGTGTCGACGGTGCGTTGTGCAAACTGGTGGTGAAGCTGCTCTCGCCCGCCAGCGTGGTTTATCGCTTCGATCCCGTGCGGGAGGCTGCGGTGCTTGGGTATCTGCGCGAGGCGGGCACGCCGGTGCCGACGATCGTCGGGATGGAACCTACTGGCAAACGGTTGGGCCGCCCCGCTGTAGCGATGGAGCGGGTCGACGGGCGCAGCCCGCCTGATGTGGGCGTGCTGGGCTATGTTGCTGGCGGCTGGGTGACAGAGCTGCCTCCTGAGCAACGGCGCGCCGTGTGCGAGGCCTATGTCGATGCCCTCGCCGCCATGCACAACCGTACCAGCGGCCGGCCCTGCCCTGCCGCCACCCACGGCGACGGCACCGTATCGGCCATGGTTGCCCATTGGCGCGAGGGACTGCTCGATGCGCTGCGCGGCGAGCCAGCACCACGCCAGCTGGCGGCACTCGACTGGCTGGCGCGCGAAGCGCCGAGCCAGAGCGCAGTCACTCCCGCGCTGTGCATGGTAGATGCGCGGTTGCAGAACGCGATCTATGACGGTGACCGGGTCGCCGCGCTGATTGACTTCGAGATTGCGCAGATCGGCAATGCGAAGGCCGCAACCGCGTCGGGTGAGTCTTTGGAGAGAAGAAACAACAACGGCATAACGCCACCTACTGTCGAAAAATGATTCTGTCGTTCGAGAGTTTCTTCAAACTCGCTGCATGACGCCCGCGTGCGAAACCTTGTGTCAACGCGGCCAAGGCTTCAGGCGCAAATTTGAGAGCGCGATGCAAACCAAAATTACATTAGCCATTGATTTAATGTCTCTAGTTACTATATGCACCGTTACATGTTTTCTGCAGCATATCTTCTTAGCGATACCGCACGGCTGCTTCGTCGCGCATTCGATGAGCGCGTGAGACAACTGGATTTGACCAGCACTCAAGCTAGATTGCTTCTAATCCTCTCACGTGATGAAGGGCAAAATCAGGCATTCTATGCTGAGAGACTCGAAGTTGAGCCAATTTCTCTTTGCCGATTGCTTGATCGGATGGTTGCAACCGGGCGGATTGAGCGACGTCCGGATCCGGCCGACCGCCGGGCCTGGCGCGTGTTTCTTACCGCTGACGGGCACAAAATCATTAAACAGGTCAACACGTCCTCGATCGGACTCGAAGCGGAGCTATTGTTAAACTTAAGCGACGAACAAAAAGTCGCGCTGGTGACGGCCCTTGAGACGATTCGCGACAATCTGTCGCATCCTAAGCGAGAAGTGGCCGCCTCCGATGTCTGAGAGCGATCCGCGGATTGAACTTCCCATCGAGGCCGAAGCACATGTGCCGAAGCCGCGGCGCCAATGGGGCAGACTTGCATTAATGCTTTCGTTGCCAATCGCTCTAATCGTTGGCGGCACGGTCTACTGGAATAGTCTGCAAGGCAAAGTTTCGACCGACAATGCGTATGTCCACGTCGACAAAATTTCGGTAAGTAGCGAGGTCGGCGGCAAGATCATCGAAGTGATGGTCAAGGAAAACCAACATGTGAATGCCGGTGATTTGCTGTTCCGGATCGATCCTGCAACCTACCAGCTGCAGCTGGCACAGGCCGATGCCGCAATAGCGTCTGCGCAAGCGAACCAGAATGCGCTAGCCAATTCTAGTGCTCTTTCAGGTGCCGACGTCTCAGCTGCGCGCGAGCAGATCGCCTTCGCGCGGTCCAATCTTTCGCGTCAGGAAGAATTGTGGAAACGCGGGTTCACGACAAAGGCTGCCTATGAAGCGGCGCAGCACCAGGTAGCTATCGGGCAGGAAGCTCTGCGCTTGGCTGACGCCAAGAGCCAAGAGGCCGCGGCCAAATTGGCCGCTGGTGCGCAGGTGCCCGGAGTCTATCCGCAAGTTGCCGCGGCAAAGGCGCAGCGCCGGATGGTTGAGCTTAACCTGTCTCGCACCGAGGTACGCGCTCCGGCTTCGGGTATCGTCGGCCAAGCCGACCGCCTGCAGGTGGGAGGCGACATGATCACCGGGCTGCCCGCGCTGACTCTCATGGTTGATGGGTCCAGTTACATTGAGGCCAATTTCAAGGAAACCGATCTCGCCCAGATGCGTCCGGGTCAGCGAGCTGAAATCAAGTTCGACGCCTATCCCGGCCTTAAGCTCACAGCCCGCGTAGTTTCGATAGGTGCTGGCACGGGCAGCGAGTTCTCAGTGCTGCCGGCCCAGAATGCTACTGGCAACTGGGTCAAGGTGACCCAGCGTGTACCAGTCCGGATCGCACTTGACGAACCCACTCCGCGGCAATTGATAGCGGGTATGTCGGTAACAGTTACGGTCTTCACCGATAGCGTCAAGCGCTAGGCGAAAGTGATGGCAAATGCTGCCGCCAAAGACGATAAGAAGAGAAATATCTCCGGACAAGCAATGTTCGCCGCAACCGACGACGTCGCCACACTGCCTGCCAAAAACCCCTTCCTGCTTTCTGTCGGAGTTATGCTGGCTTCGTTGCTGCAGATCCTCGATACCACGATTGCCAATGTTGCGATCCCGCATATGCAATCGACTTTGGGCGCCACCAGCGATGAGATCAGCTGGGTTTTGACGAGTTACATTGTAGCAACAGCCATTGCTATGCCGATCACGGGCTGGCTTGCCGATCAGGTCGGTTCGCGGCGCCTGTTCATTTTCTCGGTAGCTGGGTTTATCATCTCCTCGATTATGTGCGGCATGGCCCAGAATATCACCCAAATGGTTCTGTTTAGGGCACTACAAGGTGCCACCGGCGCATTTATCTCTCCCCTCAGCCAAGCTGCGATGATCGACACCAACAAGCCATCAAAACAGTCGCAGATGATGGCGGTCTGGGGCATGGGAATTATGGTTGGCCCAATCCTCGGGCCGATACTGGGCGGTTGGCTTACGGAAAACTGGAACTGGCGCTCCGTCTTTTACGTCAATCTGCCAGTCGGGATGATCGCGCTTGTAATCCTAATCGCAGAGCTTCCCTCACGACAAATTCTTCGGCGGCGTTTTGATATAGCCGGGTTTGCCTTGGTCGCCATCGCACTGACATCGCTCCAATTGTTGCTGGATAGGGGCAACCATATCGATTGGTTCCAGTCCATCGAGGCATGGGTGTACATGTTTCTTACTCTTTCCGCCGCCTGGATTGGGGTCATTCATCTCGCAACGGCGAAAGAGCCATTGTTCAACCGCCAGTTGTTTGCCGATTCCAATTTCGTTGTTGCAGGCTTGTTGAGTTTAGTGATCGGAATCGTGATGTTCGCGACAATGGCGCTCCTTCCACCAATGCTCCAGCGGCTTTTCGGTTACGGAGTGATCGATACGGGTGAGGCGCTGATGGCGCGCGGGTTCGGAACTCTCATTTCAATGCAGATTGCCGGATACCTTTTGAGGACAGGCTTCGATCCCAGGGTTTTGTTGAGCACGGGATTTGCGATCGCTGGGATTTCACTTTGGGAAATGTCACAGTGGTCGCTTCAAACCGACTATTATCACATTGCCATGTCGGGATTTGTCCAAGGCTTCGGCATGGGTGCCGTCTTTGTTACAGTCAACGCGAGCGCTTTTGTCACTTTGGCTCCAAGCATGCGCACGGACGGATCGAGCCTCATGAACCTCATGCGTTCGATCGGCTCTTCGGTGGGCATTTCAATAGTCACCACCTTGCTTGCACGGAACGTGCAGGTCGCACACTCGGACCTGGCAGGGCATGTCACCGCATCAGTCACCGAGGCGATCGATTTTTCCACTCTCGATCGATTTCAAGACCTTGGCGAAGCGACCTTAAGAATGGTCGATGCCGAGGTAAATCGCCAAGCTGCCATGATTGCCTATATCGACGACTTCTATTTGATGATGTGGATCACCTTTGCTACCATTCCATTAATCGCTTTGATGCGCAAAGCAGATTTGAGCCAATTCAGTCCACGCAGCGGCGAACAAGTCGAGCATCGCTCTGTTGACATACCGCACTAACGGAATTGGCGGAGCGAATTTTTTAGATAAGCGACGCTTGTGAATGCCCCACAGTTGACACATGCGCTGACGGCGTTGTGTTGAGCTTATTGAGGGCATGATGCCGGTATCCAAGCCGCAAATCTGCCGCGCACTAGGGGAATATCCATCGACGCCGGGCTACCTCGTCACTGCCCCCCTCAACCGTTCCGACTCAGGCAACCCCGTCGGTCATGCCCGCAAGACCAGCGGGTTCATAGGGGCCGAGGATCACCTGTTCCATTGTGCCAATCCCGCTGCGGGCGCCGTCACTGACCCGGACGACTTGCTGGACATGGAAGTTTTCCATCTGCAGCAGATCGAGGCGCGCAGGATCGAAACAGTCATGTCCGATCGCCAGTTCACCCTTCCAGCGGCCATGGCCCCATTCAGGGTGACCATATCCGATGCCTTTCATGTGGAACCGCAGGATCGGCTTGCACGATATCGAACGCAGGCTATCGTCATGGGCGCGCAGATCGAACTGCGCGCTTCGGGCTAGGCGGGTCTGCGGGTGGTAATCGACCTGGTGGCGCACGGTGGCGTAATGCTTAAGCAGCCCATCTTCGGCGCTCGTCCCATCCGGCTCGACGGCATGCAACGGCGAAATCATCGCCTCGCGCATTAGCGGGCGGCCCTGACGATCATCGAATATGATGGCCTGGGTGATGTGATCGTCCCAGAACAGCGGTAGCCACAGAAAGAAGCTGCTGAACAGCCCAGTCAAGGGCGCGCCGCCCACTTCCGGCTCGCCCACCCGGCGAATACCCCATGACCGGTCCTTGATACCAAGGCAGCGATCGGCGCTGACTGCGATATCGCCTTCGGGGGTACGGATCGTGCCGCTCCAGCGCCCGAAGAGATCGAAGCGGGTAGCGTCCATGGTGCGGCGGCTCCCGCTCCACAGGGTCTGGCGTGCTTCCGCAATCGCCCCGGTCCGGGCCGAAAACACCAGATCGCACGCCAGCCCGCTTTCGTTATCGTCAAGCGTCACGCGGGTGCGGCGCATCGGCACTTCGTTGACCATGCGGAACGGCCCGACATCCATGACCGTACGTTCGGCGGGTGCGCGGCGCGAGGCGAAGAAGGAGCGTTGCAGGCCATCCCGTCGCACCAGGCTGAACGCGCAATCGAGCACGCTGCGATGGGGATAGAGCCCCATGGCGATGCCGAAATACCATTCGCCATCATCGGAGAAGCCACACATCCAGAAGCGATCATAGGCATTGCGATCGGTCGTTGCCAAATGAGCTACCGGTTCGCAGGTCTGATGGATCGGGAAATCATCGAGCAAGTTGAGCAACACGGCCTCCCATATCGTACAGCCCGCCGCAATTTCGCGCCGATGCACATGGCCTGTCTTTTTCGGTAAGCCAGCGCTGAGTCAAGCTGGCAATCGACCCCGCAATCAAATAGCGGTATCTCTAATGTTGTGTCAGGCTACCTTGCTGGGCTAGGAACTCTGGCAAACAAGACAATGCGCTACATCAGGAGAGGCATTACGATGGACTTCGAAACCCGGATTGCTGAATATCTGATGCACCGCAATCCCGATGGTGGCAGCGTGACCATAGATCAGTTCGCCCGGATCCACGGCGGCTCCAGCCAGCAAACCTACCGCCTGCGCGCCACCTGGAATAAGGACGGGGCGCATCGCGAACAGCGCCTTATCCTGCGCCAGCCCCCCGAGGCCGGTATGGTCGAGGCGGACAACGATCTCGAATACCTAGTCTATTCCGCGCTGAACGGGGTGGCAATCCCCGTGCCGGTACCGCACTATATGGAACAGGACGCGAAGTGGCTGGAGCGCCCGTTCTTCATCATGGACATGATGCCGGGCAAACCGGGCCATTTCTATGTGCCGGGCGATCCCTATGAGGGACAGGGCCTGAAGGTGGCCGAGGCCTTCTGGCGGCACCTAGGCGATCTGGCGAAACTCGATCACCGCCTGCCCGGGCTGGACCGGCTGCGCGGTGCCGCCGAAACCGCGCTGCACTGGCGCGATGAGCTCGATTTCTGGGAAGCCACGCTCGATGCCGCTGAGGCCGGGGTGGAGCCCGTGGTTCGCGGCGCGATCCGATGGCTGCGCGCCAATCCGCCGCCCGCGCCGGCCAAGCCGGCGATCTGCCACGGCGATTACCGATCGGGCAATTTCCTGTTTCTGGACGATGGCTCGATCAGCGCGATCCTCGATTGGGAAATGTGCCACGTCAGCGATCCGCTGGAGGACGTAGCATGGGCGATAAATTCGATGTGGACCATGGAGCGCCACCTGCCGCTCGCCGAAGGTCTCGCATTCTGGGAAGAGGCCAGCGGGCTGAAGGTCGATCCGCTGGCGCTGGACTGGTGGCGCCTGTTCACCGCGGTCAAGTGCTGCGGCCTGTGGACCAATGCCGAGGCCAGTTTCGAAGACGGTATCAACCGCGAAATGTCGATCGCGCTGACTGCGGTGCGCGCCACCCATTTCCACCACATGGAAATCCTCGACCGGATGGAAAAGCTCGGAGCCATGGCATGAAACTGACCGAAAAGACCGTGCTCGCCGGCGTGAGCGATGCCTTGCGCGACCTGGTGATGCCCAACGTTGCCGATGGCTATACCCGCGAGGCCGTGCGCCTGGCGCAGCAGCTGGTCCAGCAGCTGGCTCGCGGCATAGACGATGCGGCCGAACGCCGGGTCGAGGAAAACCGCGCCATCCGCGTTCTGCTGACCCAGGGCGCCGAAAACTGCACCGCTCCCGAACTCGCCGCCCGGCTGGCGCAAGGTGCCGCTTCGGCTGATCCCGGACTGAAGCTCAGCGTACTCGATGCCGAAACCGCCCGATTGCGCGCCCAGTTGGTCGAATTGCAGGAATGGCTCGAAACACAGGATTCTGTTGAGACGCAGGCACTATCCGCCCGCATCTGGCGCGAACTGCGCCTCTTCGAGCAAGCGCGCGCGCCGCGGGACTGATCGGTCTTCAGGAAGACTTGGCACGGTCCGCTACCAAGCTGGCTCCGGAGTCAAACCGGATGAGCGGGCGGACAGACAGCGCTTGCACATCAAACTCCGCTGCAGGACAAAGTACAGACTTCAACTGAACTTCATAACACTACTATCTGCTAAGAAATGATTTTTTTAACCTCACGGCGCAGCAGCTTACCCATTTCGTTATAGGGTAGCTCCTTCACGAAGACGATCTTCTCGGGAACGCGGCTTGAGCGCAGGCGGGCACGGACCAGTTCCCGGAGTTCGGCTTCACGGGGAATGGCATGATCTTCGCGAAGGACCAGCGCGACGCCCACAGCTTCACCCCATTCGACCGACGGCACTGCGCAAGCGCAGGCATCGGCTATGGCGGGATGGGTCAGCAGCACATCCTCGATCTCGCCCGGCGACATGTTCTCGCCGCCACGCACGATCACGTCGTCTGCCCGGCCCGACAGGAACAGGTAGCCGTCTTCGTCGATAAAGCCGGCGTCGCGGGTAGGGAACCAGCCGCCTTCGACCAGTGCTGACTTGCCCTTATATTCGCCCGAAACTTGGTCGCCACGGACGTAAATCTCGCCCGCTTCGTTGGGTCCGAGAATATTGCCGTCCTCGTCGCGAATCTCGATCTCGACAGTCGGCAAGGGTTGGCCGAGCGAGGTCAGTCGCGCGCGCACCTTCGGATTGTCGCTTTCCAACGCCGCGCGGTGATCCTCTGGGCCAAGCAGAGCAATGGTGCTGCTGGTCTCGGTCAGGCCATAGGCATTGGTGAACCCGGCCCCGGGGAACCGATCGAGCGCTTTGGTGATGACCTCGAGCGGCATCTTCCCGCCACCATAGGCAATGGCGCGCAAGGAAGAGACGTTGGTCTCAGGCGCCTTATCGAATGCATCGATGATGCGGCCCAGCATGGTCGGCACGACGAAGGCGTTGGTTACAGCCTCCTGTTCAACCAGGTTGAGCCAGCCTTTGGGCGAGAAGCTGGGCAGCATGACGATGCGGCGACCGGCGTAGATCGAGCTCATCAGCGCCGAGATGCCGGCGATGTGGTACGGTGGGACGACGACCAGGGCGGCATCGCTCTCTCCAGCCGAGGCGAATTCGACCGAGCCAAGGATGTAGCCCAAAAGGTTCGAATGGCGCAGGATCGCGGCCTTGGGCGCGGCCGTCGTGCCGCTCGTGAACAGCTGGACCGCGACACCTTCGCCTGGATCATATTCGCGGGAATCGTCGGCGGGGACGGTTCCCTGCGCCTTGAGCGCGAAATCTTCGCGGCTGAGAACGGTGTGCCCCTGATCACCTGCAATGCGGGCGACACGCTCTTCATCACCGACCACGAGGGCCGGGGCGATCCGGCCGAGCAAAGCGGCGAGGTCTTCGTCGGCGAGGCGGTAGTTGAGCGGGCAATAGGGAACGCCCGCCAATGCCGCGCCAAACAGGCCGATCACTGCCGCTTCGCTGCTTTCATCAAGCAGGGCGACATATTCCGCATTGCACTCCTGGATCAGCTCGAACGCCCCGCGCGCAGCAGCAAGCAAGTCGCCATAGGTCCAGCGCTTGCCATCGCAGACCAGCGCAATGCGGTCAGCCCCGGCCTCGGCGGCCATTTCTAGTAGCAGCGAGATGTTCATGGGAAAGAACCGGTTTCCAGATCAGTCCGAAGCGGGCAGAGGCTTGGCGTCCTTGACCGACAGCGCCACGCCATCGACTGAAAGCGAGCCCTTGCCAGGCTTGACGCAGAGCAGTTCGTACTTGCCGTCGGAATCGACATAGCGCTTGCCCATCAACGTGCCATTGGCGTGATCGGCGCTCATGGCACCCGCCTCGGCAGGTTTGGCCTCACCCATCGGCGCGCCGCCGCATTCGATGGTGCCATCGGCGCTCTTGATAACCATGACTTCGGTGTCACAGATCGCGCTCTTCAAACGGGTTCCGGGCTTCATCTCTGTTTCCTTCCTGCTCGTCAGGCGATTGCGCCCTTGGCCTTCAATTCCTCGATCTGGTCCCATTCGAGCCCCAATTCCATCAGGAACAGCTCGGTGTGTTCCGAAGCCTGAGGGCAGCGACTTGTAGTGACCGGCTGGTGGTTGAACTGCACCGGGTTTCGCACCAGCCTCATCGGTGGCTCGCCTTCATCGATAGCTTCGACCTCGATCAACATGTCATTGGCGAGCGCCTGCTCGTCCTGGGTCAGTTCCAGCAGGCTGAGCGCCGGGGCCCACTGGCCGGTGTAGGTCTTCAGCCGTTCGAGCCAATAGGCAAACGGCTGGCTTGCAAAGGCTTTGGTGAGGATATCGCTCATCGGTTCCCAGTTGGACATGATCGACCGAGCGTCGGCAAAGCGCGGGTCCTGCGACAGTTCGGGCTGACCAATGGTATCAAACAGATTTTGCGCATAGGTTCCCGGGGTGAGCGTCGTAAGATTGATTACGCGCCCGTCCGAGGTCTTGAAATTGCCAAGGAACGGGTTGCCCATCATCGCACCCGAACGCGGCAGACGGGCCTTGGCCGAAACACCGGTCTCCATCGCCTGGTTGATCGCGAGGCCCGCCGACCACCATGCGGTGGACAGCAGCGAGACGTCGAGTTCCACAGCCTCTCCCGTCCTCTCACGATGAAACAGCGCTGCCGAAATGCCGCCCGCGATGTACATTCCTCCGATCGAATCGCCGAACGCGCCGATTGGCTGGCCGATAACGCCATCAAGTTCCTCAGGCGTGACGGCATCCGCAATCCCGCCGCGAGTCCAGAAGGCCGTACTGTCGAACCCTCCAGCTTCGCGCTCAGCTCCCTTGTCACCAAAAGCACTGCCGCGGGCATAGATGATATTCGGATTGACCGCGCGGATATGCTCGATGTCGATCCTGTTTTTCTGACGGATCGCGGGAAGGTAATTTGTCAGGAAGACATCGGCTGTCTTGGCGATCTCGTAGATCAGTTCCTGGCCTTCGGGCGTGCTGATATCGACCCCGACCGAACGCTTGCCTCGATTGGGGTGTTCCATCATCGGGTTGCGGTTCGCGTTCACGCCCTGGCCATTCATCGCAATGAAGCCCCGCTGGGTATCGCCGCGTACCGGGTGTTCTATCTTGATGACGTCTGCCCCCCAATCCGCCAGCACTGCACCTGCTGCCGGAACGAAGGTGAACTGGGCCAGTTCGAGGACCCGGACGCCTTTCATCACTTGTACCAAAACTTGCTCTCCACTGATCGAGAATCCGGCTTAGCCGAACACATTCCGCAAATAGCGGCTTTTGCAGCAGATGAAAGAGATATCGCTTTTGAGTCAAGTCGAGTTTGCTTTAATACAAGCGCGCGGCGAGGCGGAGAGACGGGCTGTTGTGGAAATTGTCACGCGCATGCTCGAGGTCAGCTTGCGCCCTTGCAGACGACTGCCTAAACCCACATACGCAGAACGAAAGGCATTTCTGCGATATCTGCCCTTCGTCGACCAGATGCGCAATGGGCAATATCGTCAACAACGCCAGTATCAATCACCTTGGGAATAAGCGAATGACCTATCCACAATATGAGACACTGCTAGCCGAGCAACGCGACCGCGTCCTTTGGCTAACCCTCAATCGTCCCGACGCACTGAACACGCTGTCGCTGCAAATGGCAGCAGACCTGCACGACTGCCTCGACCGACTCTACCATGATCGCGATGTGCACCTGGTTGTGCTGCGTGGGGCCGGTCGGGCATTCTGCGCAGGACTGGACCTTAAGGAAACTACGTCAGGAGCATATAATCAGGCGCCTTTTGCCGGCGGATTCGGCCTGCAGTCGCATCTCGCCGACATCTTTATCAAGATGCGTCGCTGCCCACAGCCGATAATCGCCCTTATACATGGCGCGGCCTGCGGCGGCGGCTTCGCCTTGGCGCTTGCTAGCGACATCCGGATTGCCGGCGAAAGCGCCCGGATGAGCACATCGACCATCCGGCTCGGTCTCTCCGGCTGCGAAATGGGGATGAGCTGGTTCCTGCCGCGCATCGTGGGGAGCTCGATCGCCTCGGAGCTGATGCTGACCGCGCGCTTTATCGAGGCCCCCCGCGCCCTCGCGACTGGGCTGGTTTCAGAAGTCGTTGCCGACAGCCAACTCGAAACGGCAGCCCAAGGCTATCTGGACGACATGCTCACCGGAACCCCTGTGGGCCTCCGCCTGACCAAAGAAGGCATCAATGCCTCGCTTGGAGCCGCGAGCCTTGAGTCATGCATGATGCTCGAAAACCGGAATCAAATCATAGCAGGAACAAGCGACGATGCTCGAGAAGCTCGGCGCGCATTTGTCGAGAAGCGCAAGCCAATCTACGGGACCAAGTGACCCTGTCGAGCCGACTACGGCTCTTTTTGCATTGCTCTGTGCCAACTTAATCATCTGCAGAAACCATATGATCGGTACTTTTGACCACCACGATGTGGCTGCTCGATCGGGCAATCTGCTTCATTAAAGGGGCGCGAGACACACTCTTCCTTTAGTTCCCAGCTGTCGCATCGAAACACAATCTGTTATCTCTATAGGAGACCCACCGTACGTTTTCGGCTTGATATTTGGCCCTTGCGCAGTAAGTCTGGAACTTAAAGTTATCTTAAATGCAGGGAAAGGCATGGATCGGTTCCACTGGAGCCTTCAACAAAATTTGACACGTGGCGACCAAATTCTGACGACAAGCCAATTGTCAAGCAATGCCTGGAGAATATTGAAAGTATTTCTTACGATATATGGAATGCTTCGATATTTTTCTGCAGTAAATTTGTAAAAATGCCAATTAACATATCCGAGGTAGAAATAATGACTGCAAGATTTGAGGGAAAAGTAGCGATCATCACGGGAGCTGCTAGCGGAATTGGCAAGGCAACCGCAAAGCGTTTGTCTGATGAAGGCGCGGCCGTTGCAATTCTGGACCTGAATGAGGGGCTCGCAAAAGAAGTTGCTGACGGGCTTCCCAAGGCTCTCGCTTTCAGTGTCGATGTAACCGACGAAGGTGCCGTGAAGGCCGCCGTTGCACAGGTGCTCGCCAAATGGGCACGGATCGATATTCTCGTCAACAATGCGGGCGGAATGGCAGGCATACTCCCGATCGAACATATGACCATGGAAGTGGTCCGGCGCACGACCGAGGTTAACTATCTGAGTCAGTGGATTTGCACCTTGGCAGTCCTGCCCTCCTTGCAAGTCGCAGGTGGTAACATTGTCAATATTTCGAGCGGCTCTGCGCAAACACCGGTTTACGGAATGGGAGCTTATGGTAGTGCAAAAGCCGCCGTCTCTAACTTCACCGAAGCATGCGCGCGGGAATTCGGCGGCAAGAATATGCGCGTCAATGCGATCGTGCCCGGCTACATACAATTTGATGGCAAGAAGCCGAGCTTCACGGAAGAGCAAGCCGAAATGATTGCCCAGCAAGCGATGCAGAGGCAGGCTCTCAAGCAAATAGGAATGCCGAGCGACATCGCCGCTGCGGTGGCGTTCCTTTGCTCTGAAGATGCACGTCACATCACCGGGATCGAATTGCGGGTCAGCGGCGGCTGACCATCGGGCCAAAAGCCGCCGCAGCCCAAGCTATGCGGAGAAGTTGGGGCTAAATATCGATCCCGCCGCGTCGAACAACATCGGCATCATGCCTTGCTTATTCTCCAGTGTGCGGGCGCGACCAGCCAGAGGCAAAAAGGCCGGCGATCGCTCGCCGGCCTTTCGCATTACTTGTAACTCGTGCAGTGTTATTTCGAACCCCACTGGACCCTGACACTGAGGCCAAACTCGCGTAGAGCGTTCCTGCGGGTTTCGAAGTATCCGCTGCCAACCGTGGGAGAGAAACTGCCCAACGGGTTCTGCGCCGTAGCGATCAACCCACCGAAATCGGCAAAGGGACTGGCAGCACGGAACAGCTCAACATCTGCGTTGAAAACGTTCTTTGCATAGAGGCTGATATCCGCAACGTCGCCAATCCGTACACCCGCAAACAGGTTAACAGTGGCAAAGTCCTGTGCAGTGAATTTGACGGCCTCGTTAGTCGCCTTATTGCGATAAGTCGTCAAAGTCCGCAGATAGCCGACATTGTTGCCAAACGGGACGCGGTATTCCGCTTGCAAGTTTGCACTAAACCGAGGCTGACTCGAACTCGAACCATTGCTCCTGCAAAATGCGATTGGAGCTGCCGCGGTGGGCTGGATCGGAATGCCAGCTGCGGTAAAAGTTTGGCACGGAATAAGCGCGTCGCGGAACTTTCCATCGGCATAATTCGCGTTCAACGAAAAGTCAAAATTATCCCCAATTCGCGCGCCCAGCTCGGCCTCGAAGCCTCGAACCCGGGCATCGGCTCCATATACGATATCCCGCGGTGTCACCACGCCATTAACCAGAACCGGTACGCCAGAGATTTGCACGATCAGATTCTTGAAGTCCTGCTGGAATACGGCAGCGCTGAAACGCAGTCGATTATCGAGCAAGGTTCCCTTCACGCCCAACTCGTAGCTATTCGAGGTTTCCGACGGCTGCTGGCCACGAACGCCGGCCAGTAGCGGGTCAGTCGTTGCAAGGGCCGCAAGATTGTTACCACCGGCGCGGAAGCTGCGACCGAAACTGGCGTACGCATTTATGTCTTCGGTGATCTCGTATTTAGCCGAAGCACTGAATGTCCAAGGCGATTCTTTAAACAACACAGGAGCAGCGGCAGTAGTTCCAGCCGGGATCGGCACGCTGCAATAACCTGGATACTGCGAAGCCGCCCCCCCTGGCACAAGTGCGCAGGTATTCGGGAAGAAAAGACCAAACGCCGGCACCGCAGGAATGTATGCAACAAGTTGCCTCGCTGCACCCAGCGTCTGGACGCTCGTCGTCGTCGATGTGACGTGATTATAGCGCACACCGCCGGTAATATCGAACCGGTCGGTAGCATGCCAGGTCAAGTTACCAAAAATCGCGCTGGTTTCCCCTTTGACCCTGAAGGAGCCATTGACGATGAGTTCGTAAATCGGATTGACCGGGCCGCTCGTGCGATTCAGCAACTGGAAAGTAGGGCTTCCGGTGCCGAAGGCCCCGTTACGCGGTGAGTTCGTAGCGAAATTCGTCAGACTGTCAGTTTTGGAGTAATAGCCACCGATCACATAATCAAAGGCTTGGTTGCCAGTGGATTGAAGACGCAGCTCATGCGTCCAGTAACGCTGCGGGCCTCCGGCACCTGTAGCGGTATCAGCGTTGGTGACATAATTGCCAGGATCTGAGGGCCCAACCTGGAGCGTGTTCTGGTTCTGATACGCACCAACATAGATCAAGTCGGCATCAAACGGCAGTGAGAGCTTTGCCTGGAGCGAAGCGAACTCACCATTCTGTGACAACTCCATCGGGAGTTCCCCAACGGCTTTGCGGTCTGCGCTTACCAGCAACGGTCCGTTGTAGCCAGCTGGTACCGCTGGAAAACCCCTCGCTGGCACGGCGGCCAGACCCGGAAAGAAACCGGCTACCTGTGTAAACTGGCGACTATCAACTTCCAGATGCTGGTACGTGCCAACAATCTCAAGCGCATCGACTGGCTTCGCCAGGACCGTAACTCGCCCGCTCCAGGTCCGGCTGAAAGGCTTCGTTCCATTGTTAACGCTACGGATAAGCGTTCCGTCAGTATCGTCCTTCAGTCCCGACAACCGAATCGCCAGCTTGTCTTTTATGATGGGGACGGAAACGCCGAATTGCGCATTGATGCCATTGCGCGACGTGCCGGTGAACTGCGCATACCCACCAAATTCAGTCAAGTCGGGACGACGTGATGTAATAGTAATGGCACCAGATGGCGATGGACGCCCCCGAAGAGTTCCCTGCGGGCCCCGCAGAATTTCGATCTGACCAACGTCGTACATCGAGTTGATCGTATAGTTCGCATCTTGCGCCACATCGTTGAAATAGAAATCGACGGTCGGCGCGCCGCCGCCGGCGACGCTTTCCACACCGCGCAACGAAGCGGATGCAAAAAATCCTCCAAGGCCTTTGCTCAATGTGAGACCCGGGCTCAGCGCGGCTACATCTTCCGTCCGGAAAAGCTTCAGGTTGAGGACCTGCTCAGACGTTACAGCCGTAACAGTAGCCGCCACGTCAACGAGTCGTTCTTCACGGCGGTTTGCAGTTACGATGATTTCCGTAATTTCGGCATCGCCATCTGGCGAATTGGCCCGCGCGCCTGCTGTAGATTGGTCCTGAGCCCACGCCGAAACCGGCGAAACCAGGGCCGCAAGAGCCACCCCAGCCAAAACTGTATGTTTCATAAAATCCTCTCCTCCCTTTTGAGCGGCAGCATCATTGAGCAGCCCGAATGAACAACTTCCCCCCATCGAAGGGGAGCGTTCTTGGATATCCTGCTAATAGAGATATATGAAATGTGCAACACTTGTCTGCTAGATATCTCTTCTGCTTTCGTGAAATCGTATCTTAGCTAGACAGATCGCGCTGCAAACCCGCAGTGGGCCGGTCACTTATGGTAGACAATCGGACGTGGCGGCGGCGTTGGCAGATCAAGTACGACTGTCCAACGTCCGTCGAGAAGGGATGTATCGCGAGATCAGCCTCACTTCATCGTCGGAATGACGAAACTCTGGTCAATGACCTTGCCGCCGCTGTTCGGCCAACGCTGGGTCACCTTCTTGCTGCGGGTGTAAAAGCGTACGCCGTCCATTCCATACTGGTCCATGTCGCCGAAGCCGGAACGCTTCCAGCCGCCGAAGCTGTGATAGGCGACCGGAACCGGGATCGGAACGTTGATTCCAACCATACCCACTTCCACTTCGTGCATGAACCACCTTGCGGCCGCCCCATTCTGGGTGAAAAGCGCAACGCCGTTGCCATACTGATGGCTGGAGGCAAGGCCTACCGCTTCCTCAAGCGTTTCGGTGCGCACCATCTGAAGAACGGGGCCGAATATCTCGTCCTGATAACTCTTCATTTCCGGCGTGACGCGATCGAGAAACGTCGGGGCCAGGAAATAGCCTTCCTCGTAACCCTGAAGTGAGAAGCCACGCCCGTCGAGAACCAACTCGGAACCTTCCTCAATTGCCAGATCGATGTAGGATTCGATGCGCGCCTTGTGCTGCGCCGATACAACCGGGCCGTAGTGGGCGTCGGGATCGGTGGAAATACCGACCTTGAGCCCTTCGATCCCCGCGATCAGCTTTTCACGCAGAGCTGCGGCGGTCTTTTCGCCAACGGGAACGACGACCGGCAAGGCCATACAGCGTTCGCCGGCAGAGCCATAGGCCGCGCCGAGAATGTCAGCCACGGTCTGGTCTAGATCGGCATCGGGAAGGACGATACCGTGGTTTTTCGCTCCGCCCATGCACTGGGCGCGTTTTCCTGCGGCGGCCGCTCTCTGATAGACATAATTTGCAATGTCCGACGAGCCGACGAAGCTGACCGCCTTGATGTCGGGATGGTCGCAGATGGCATCGACGATGGTCTTGTCGCCATGGACCACGTTCAGGATACCCTTGGGCAGACCGGCCTCGATCAGCAGCTCGGCAAGGCGCACTGGCACCGATGGATCGCGCTCCGACGGCTTGAGGATGAAGGCGTTGCCGCAGGCGATTGCGGGCGCGAGCATCCAAAGCGGAATCATCGCAGGGAAGTTGAAAGGCGTGATTCCGGCAACAACCCCAAGGGGTTGGCGGATCGAATAGACATCGATTCCAGGACCGGCACCTTCGGTATATTCACCCTTGAGCAGGTGCGGAATACCACAAGCGAATTCGACGACCTCAAGGCCACGTTGGATGTCGCCTTGGGCGTCTGATACGACCTTTCCGTGTTCGGACGCGAGCAACTCGGCCAAGTCCAGCATGTTGTCTTCGATTAACTGCCTGAACGCAAACATGACGCGGGCGCGACGCTGCGGATTGGTCAGCGCCCATTCCCTTTGTGCAAGCTTGGCATTGGTAACGGCACGGTCGAGCATCGAGACTTCGGCGAGCTCGACTTGGGCCTGGACCTGGCCGATGCTCGGTGCAAACACGTCGCCAAGGCGGCCGGGTTCGGACACGGTCTGCCCATCGATGAAATGATTGATCAGGCGCATGACATTATCCTGTAAGAAACGTTGCTGGTCAAACTCGTTAGCACGTGTATATTCGCACAAGAACTGGATAGATTGCGAAAGGGCTGTGCGTTAATGCACAACTGGAATGAGCCGCCGTGAACTGGGATGATCTTCGGCTGTTCTTAGCCGTAGCCCGTGCCGGTAGCCTTACCGGGGCAGCGAAAACGCTGAGGCTGGATCACTCGACGGTGGGGCGGCGGTTGGGCGCGCTCGAATCGGCCGTGGGCAGCCGCCTGTTCGAGCGCGGCCCGCGAGGTACGGGTCTGACCGACGCTGGCACCGCGCTTATCGATTACGCAGAGCGGATCGAAGGCGAAGTAGGTTCGGCCATTTCGGGCCTCGGAGGAGAGGATGCCCGCATCTCGGGTGCGGTGCGGCTTGCCACACCTGAGGCGTTCGGTACATATCTCGTGGCCCCGCGCATCGGAGAATTGCACAGGCGACATCCCGATCTCCGGCTCGAACTGGCTCCAGAGCCGCAACTGGTCAACCTCGCCAATCGCGAGGCGGATATCGCAGTTCTGTTCAACCGTCCGTCCAGCGGCCCGATCGTTGCACGTCATCTCGCCGATTACCGGCTTGGCCTCTACGCCTCTCGCACATGGCTCGAGCAAAATGGCCCGGTCACGCTGGATCGGCTCGCCGAGTTTCCCTTTGCCTGGTACATTGATGCGCGGATCGATGCACCGGAACTGCGCTTTCTAACCGAAGTCTCCGCCGATGCCCGACCGGTATTCCGGTCCACTTCGATTGCCGCGCAACATGCAGCGGTTGTTGGCGGCCTTGGGCTGGGTATTCTGCATGTATTTGCTTCAGGCCGCGATCCCGAACTGGTCCGAGTGCTGCCGGACAAGGTTGAGATCCGACGCTCATACTGGATCGCGATGCACGCGGATCTCAAGGGTTTGCCGCGTGTGCGAGCTGTGGTTGATTTCATCGACGATGCAATAGCGCAGGCTCGAACGCGGCTCTAGAGTATCGTGCGGCATGTCTGATCCACCGTGACAGAACCGAATTTGGCGCGGTGTGAGACGCGATTAGCGAGCCATGCCCGCCGGAAGCCGGTCTGCCAGCGGCACAAGATCTAGAACCTGTTCAGCCCGATCAAGACCTGGCGCCGCGTCGCGACATGTTACGATCGTTGCGCGCCTATGAGGTCGTGCAGCATGCCATTGTCGGCACCGACAGCACGCGCACGTCCAGCCGCCTTCCGCAGTGAAAACAGTGCTTCGCGATCCGCCGCTGCAAGGGTCTGCCACGCGGCAATCTCATCGGCCGTAGCTTCATGATGTGCGCAAGCGTGGGCTATTACACCGCACAACGAAATGTCGATCAGACCGCCCATGCCAGATCGCCAGACGGCAAGTGCAGCTAGAGCACCGGTTATCCCGGCAAGAGGATCAGCTATCGCATCGCCGGCAAACATGCTGCGACCGAACGCCCTTTCCATGGCGCGACCCAGCCCCCCGGCGATTGCAGCATCATCGCCAAACCCGATCCAGTCCGCCGCTTCGCCCTGTCTCCCATAGGCCGTGATGGAAAGCCAGGTCTTTCCCGACGCGGCCAAACGCCGCGCATCAAGGCCGATTTGCTGCAAAGCGCGGGGACGACTGCTTTCGATCACGATATCGGCACGTGCAATCAGCCCATGCAGCATCTGCAGATCCTGCGAATCGGTCAAACGCAATGCCACACAACGCTTCTCGGCATTGAGAAGATCGAAGAAGCCTGCATGTCCCATCCGCGCCCCATCCGGACGGAGAGGACTTTCCACCTTGACGACCACAGCACCTGCAGCAGCCAATAGCGATCCGGCCAGCGGCCCGGCCCACAGACTCGAAAGGTCGATGACAAGCGGCCTTTCGGCCTTGCACGGCGCCGTCTGACCGCCGCCCGGGACAATGGCGAACGGATCTTGTGGCGGCGGACAGTCCTCGTCCGCCGAAATCGCAAGCCCGAGCAAGCGCCCTTGGGCAACGAGCGCATCACGATCGCGTTCAGCCACATGGCGTGCCAGCGTCTGCAGGTTTGCCCCGCTTTCCTTGAAGAGCGCGGGCAGGAGTTCGAGATCGTCGGAGCGCGGGATATTGATCGCAATCCTGCCGCCTTTTGCCTTGAGCAAACGGCAGGTCCCATTGGCAGATACCTCCCCCTGCCGGGTCAGGCCCATCAGTCGCGCACGTTCCCCCAGCAGAAGCGCGCCGCTGGATGGCAAATCGGCCTCGGGAGCAACCACACGCAACGCGGCAAGCGCGCCATCTGCAAGGGCCGCGAGCGGAATGGGCGCGACGAGGGGCGGGCCATCACTCTCTCCGGTCAGCAAATCCAATCCGGCCCGGCACCAGGCGAGAGCGGGGTGGAGCGGCGTGATGGAGACGCGAGCAGATTGGTTCAGCGCTGCCAGCAAGCGCTCGGCGTGAGCACATGCGAGATACGATGGATCATTCAAAGCCGGGAGGTATCCAATTCGGCGGCCGTTTCTCCATGAACGCACGCATTCCTTCGCGAGGCTCCTCTGCGTTGAACAGCGACCAGAACATCGTCTGGTAATCAATCGGAGCATATTGCTCATTGAGCATCCGCTTAACGTGGAGACGGGCCTCGGGTGCGGTGCGCAGCACCTCTTTCGCTGCCGAAAGCGCCGCTTCGCGGAGGTCCTCGTGGGGCACCACGCGGGAGATCAGTCCGATGTCCTGCGCCTCGAGCGCGCCGAAAGTCCGCGCCGACAACAGCAGATCACGCGCGCGCGCCATGCCGACATGAGCGGGCAAAACCGCAGCATATGTCGCATCGATGATTCCGCGCAGCAATTCCGGCACACGGAAGGTCGCACGATCGCTGACCACGGCAATGTCGGACATCATTGCGATTAACAGGCCGCCGCCTTGGCAGATGCCGTTTACTGCACTGATCACCGGGGCCATACTCTCGCGGATGGCGACAAAAGGCAGGATTTCGTATGACATGCCAGCTGGAATGGGATCGTCACCGCCTTCATTGCGGCCACCCAGATCACCCCCGGGGGCAAAGACATCACCAATACCGGTAAGGATCAACGCGCGCAGATCGGGATCGGAATTGGTCAAACGCACTGCCCGCTTAATACCCAAATACATCGCCGAGGTCAGGGCATTGCGAGCCTGAAGGCGATCAATCGTGCACCATCCAATCGGCCCGTCCCGATCGAAGCGCAGGCCGTTTGTACCCAGATGATCCTTTTTCAACGTTCCAGACCTCGCGCGCTATAAGATACCTTTGCCATAGCCCAGCGCCAGCACACTTACTAGAGCGCTGTGGCGCCATTTTCGGATGACCATGATTGCGGCAAAAAAGGGACCGTACAGCGTTGTATCGCTTGCTGGAGCAAACAACCAATGTTGGAATTTCTTTACCGGTATCCTGACCCTAGGGCTACCCGCACAGCTCATCCATAAAGAGATTACTCTTTCTGTAGCTTGCACCCTCGGCCCCGCCGCGGCATTGTGTATTGGGTGACTGCCATCAAACTTGAACCCTGGATGCTTCGGGCTGACTGGCGCGACATGCAATGCTCTTGCGTCCTGGTCGATCTTGCCAGCTGGCCTAGCGATTGCGCACTTTCGCCACTGCCGCCGTTCCCTGTCGTTGCATCAGGCCCACCGGACCACCCCTTGGCGTTGCAGTGCGATGTCGTGGAGGACAGCGCCGTTCCGATGGAGCGCCTGCTTGCGGGCATAGCCGCAGCACCCCGTGCGACTGCTACCCTCATCGGGCTTTTGCGCATGATCGGAAAGCTGCCGGCCGAGGCCGCGCTCGAGGCCGAATCGCTTGCCATGGCAACGCTGCAGGTCAGTGCCGAACATCGCAATTGGCGAGATGGACGGACTGCATCGGCGTCCCCGATCGCGTGTCCCGGTAAGGCAGAAATCTCCCGAACCGGCAGCTGCCTGGACATCGTTCTGCATCGCCCTCGCCACCACAACGCGATAGATCGCGCGATGAGGGACGAACTGTTCGAGGCGTTCACGCTCGCCGCATATGACGATTCGATCGAGAAAGTGACGCTTCGGGGAGATGGACGCACCTTCAGCGTAGGGGCAGATCTCGATGAGTTCGGAACTATAGTTGACGCCAGCGAGGCCCATGGAATTCGCCGCCTGACCCTTCCCGCTCGCGCGCTGTTAGGCTGCCGCCACAAGCTCGAAGCCCGGATTGGCGGTGCCTGTGTAGGTTCGGGACTGGAATTGGCAGCCTTCGCGATGAGAATCGAGGCAGAGCGAAGCGCATGGTTTCAATTGCCCGAAGTTGGCATGGGTATCCTGCCCGGCGCCGGAGGGTGCGTGTCGATCCCCGCCCGAATCGGTCGGCAGCGCGCCGCATTGCTGATGCTTTCAGGCAAGAAAATCAACGCGGAGACGGCGCTCCGCTGGGGACTCGTCGATGCGCTGGTCGATGAGTTGCGCTGACGGATAAGCATTGGCGTATCTTCTAACCTACCCATCACATGCTGGAGCCGTGTACGCGAGCTTTCCCGCGATAAAAGTGTTCTGCACATGTCTCGCATCAAGATCCGCAATAATCTGGTCAAGTGAGCCCTCGCACAGGATGAGGTCGGCTTTAGTACCCAACTTGATATCGCCACAACAATACATCTGCAGCGCAGCGAGACCGGGGATGCGCTCATCCACCCCGATAAGTGCGCCTCTAGCAGTGAGCCTGTCGCGCGCGCTCCGCATGCCAAGCCACGGATCGACCGCAGCATAGGGCGCATCCGAGCCAGCGACGACTGGAATTCCTGCGCGTTGCAACGATCTGATCCGATACAAGTCTTCGGTATCGTCGAGCTGATCGAGATATCTGTCTCCCCGATCATGAAGGAAACTGGGGTTTGTAACCACCAACAGTCCGGCTTGGGCCACAAGCGAGATGAAGCTGTCCTGGATTATGGCTCCATGTTCGATCCGATCACCTTTCCGCGCTCCGCCGGAGGCCTGAAGTGCTGCAAGATAAATCGCCAGCTCTCCCTCGGTGACACAATGGGCTGCAACATTGCGCCCTTTTCCGCGGGCAAAGAGAATCCGGCTGGAAAGCTGATCGATCGACGGCGGATCGCGCTCGTCGACCAGGAGCTTGAGCGGTCCAAGCGTGTACCCTGCCCCCTGCTCCAGCGCCTCGCTACCCATCAGTGTCAGCCGCTGCGGCAAAACGCCTGCCAGCGCGCATGCCTCGGACGGCCCGTTATGCGCCGTGGCGTCGGTCAGAGATGTAAGGCCCATGGCCGCGAGGTCACATCCCAGCCCGACCAGATCGGGATATCTTTTGGGGAGGGCGCTCCGAAGCCATTGGTCTTCACGCCAGAACCTGCCGGTGAGCCTGCCTTGACCGTCGCGCTCTGCGCCAGAAGGCAGACCGTCCTCTGGAAGACCAGCAAGAGCTGCGGAATTCAGTATCCATAAGGCCCCGGTCCGATCTTGGACCTTGAGGGGACGATCCGGCAACCAAAGGTCGAGCAGTGTACGATCGGGTAGCCCGGCAGACCTCTCATCATACCCCGTCGAGCGAACGAAGGGCTCCGGAGAAGCGCGCAAGCGGGCGGCGATGAGCTCTGGATCAGTGACGCCAGAAAGATCTACCGAGTGTCGTCTGGCCGCAAGCGCCAGGATATGAAGATGGTGGTCATGCAGTCCTGGGAGCAGAGTCCCGCCACGTCCGTCCAGTTCGTCCTCACCGCTCGGCAGATCATGGCCCATTGCTACGATCCGCCCATCAGCTAGACCGACGTCGATGCGCACGCCTCCCCATGGTCTTACGTTACGCAGGACCAGCATTGGCCCCACAAAGTTTAGAATGCTTCCATGCACGTGCCATCGCCATGTCGATGCGACCAGTGTCTGAAAGGGCCATACGACTGGCCCGCAGTGCAGAAAAGTTCAGTATCTGCCAAGCGGACGCCTCCTGCCGAGCAAGTGCCGACACGAGATCATGAACCTTCAGATCGAGCACGGTTCAGCGAACCCTATCCATCCAGAACCATATGTTGCAGACAGGCGAATCATGCCTTCAGTTGTGAGAGGAAGGAAAAAGCAGCTCGAACCGAATCCATTCGCTCACCGGGGAATGGGGGCTCCTGTTCGACATAATAGTGGGCCACGCCTGCTGCTTCCGCAGCACGAAGCACTTCGGCCCAGCGAATAGACCCGGCACCGACGTTCGCCGGGTCCATCTTGAACGCAAAGTTGGGCTTGGTCGACGCCATCACGTCCTTCACATGAACCCAACGCACCCGGCCTTTGTGCTTGCGCAGGAAGTCGGCCGGGTCCAGCCCCGCAGCGGTTACCCAGCCTAAGTCGACCTCGAACGAAACGAACCGGGGATCCGTTTTCTCCACAAGGATTTCCCAGCCGGTGGTCTTTCCAACGGGGGTGAATTCAACATTGTGATTATGGTAGCCAAGCGTGATCCCGAAAGGACGCAGGCCACTGCCGATTCGATTGAAATCGTCAGCCATTCGCTCCCATGGGTCTGGGCCCGCCTGTGTCATGATTCGCGAGAGCATGGCCGTGAAACCCTCTCCCTTCTCGGGGCGTGATCCCGGGGGCAAGGGCATGATCGGTATTACCGCCGCTACCGCACCAAGAGTGCCCAGCATATCCGCTACCAACTGTGGCTCGCTCGAAATGGAGAATGACGTTGGCGGTACCATACCTGGCGGCAGTAGATGTATAGAAGTGAACCGCAGACCGGCCTTGTCTGCTGACGCGCGCAACTCCGCAGGCTTGCGACCCAAAAGGCCTGGAAGCTCCAGCTCGCGATATCCCGCTTCCGCAATCTGGGCAAACACCCCATCTATGTCCTTGAGCCCTCCCGAGCCGGACAATGTGTAAAGCTGCAAGCCAATCGGCCGGCCTATGCGCTGGAAGAAGCCTTGCCTGGCCCGGGCATAGGCGCCCGCACCAGACCCCAGCGCCACAAAAGCGGCCGCACCACCAAACAAGAAGTCACGTCTTTCCATCATTGACCTATTTCGTTACCTCTATTACAATCTTACGCTAAACCGACCGCATCCGCAACACGCTCCATACTGCCGGGCCGCGATAAATGAAGTTTACCCCGACCATTCATGTTGTAGAAATCTGGGATAGCGTTATCTGAATAGTGTCGCCATAATGTCGGCGCTGCCATTCCCAGATGCTTCATTCTGGCATGTGGCGCAAATTAAACTTGGAGTATATATCAATGTATAAGCATTTTCTTTCTGCAGCTTCACTGCTCATCGTAGTGCCAGCGTTCGCTGAAGCGCCCGCGCCTGCGCCTGCGCAGACTGCTGCCCCCGCCTTTTCGATTGAAAAGACCGACATCGGGACATTGCTCGACACGCCGGCCACGAAGGCGATTTTAGACAAGCATTTGCCAGGTTTCTCCAGCAACCCGCAGGTCGACATGGCTCGTTCGTTGACGCTCAAGATGCTTCAGCAATTCTCGCCCGAAAACATAACAGACGAAAAGCTGGCTGCGATTGAAGCCGACCTCTCAAAGCTGAAGTAGTCCGAGAAATTCGTGCGAGTCCATCCATGCAACACGATCTGGAAAAGTGGAGCATATTTCGGACTCGCTGTTTTCACGCAACAGGTCAGGCTAATCGCAGGAATTCGATCGGATGTGAACGACAGCGATCAAATTCCCGCCAGTCACGGGACGCCACTGCCCATGTCATGATGCCGGTAGCATGTAAGTTGCGATGGCACTCCTTTAACGGGTATCATCCAAGACCACGGCATCCCGCAACGGCAAAATCGTTCCCAGAACAAGACTGTGACCGAGGCAGAGCGGGGGTTTCTGCTGAATGCTCACCGCCTTTACAAGGATTTTTACATGAGAATGAATGCTATTCTTAGTTTAACAACCATTTGCGTGATAAGCATAGGGATAGCGAAAGCGGTCACCCTGCCCGCTTATGCGCAAAGCAAAACGCTCGATGGAGCGGCGCTGTATCGTCAGCACTGTCAGTCATGCCACGGTAGCACCGCCAGACCTTCATCATTAGCGCCTTCTCTGGTTGGGGTCGAAGGCCGCAAGGCGGCCTCAACCGCCTTCAACTACAGCAGTGCGATGCAGAAATCGGGTCTGGTGTGGACGCGCCAGAACCTTGATCGCTTTCTCGCAGCTCCGACGAAGGTGGTACCTGGCACGCGGATGGTCACGCCAGTAACTGATGCATCCAAGCGTCAGGCGATTATCAGCTACCTCATCAAACCCAAAAATCGCTGAGGCGTGCTCATAGCTCGATGACCGGCAGGGACAACGATAAAGCCGCTTGTGGGTGAAGTTCCGGCCCATGTTGGATCAAACGGCAATGCAGCCATGGTTGCTCGAAAATAACGTCAAATGTTTGCGATGGTGCGGAGGAGACGAGTGAAATGCTGCGAAAGATCCTGAGGGTGCTGCTGTGGCTGCTGCTTGCGTCGGTGATTTTCGTCGCAGTCCAGGCATTCCGCAATCGCGACCTTATCCAGCGCGTGTTTTTGGGCGGACTGAAAGTGTATGAAACTGTTCCGCCTCAAATCCCCGCCGATCTGCCGCGCCCTGCGATTCTGGTCTTTTCAAAGACCAACGGCTTTCGGCACGAGGAAGCGATCCCGGCCGCTAATACGCTCTTCACTAACTTCGCCAAGGCGAAGGGCTGGGGCTATTTCCAGACCGAAAACGGCGCGACCTTCCGCCCGGACATTCTCGCCAAATTCGATGCCGTGGTGTTCAACAACGTATCGGGTGATGTCTTCACCGCCGACCAACGCTCTGCATTCAAACAGTTCGTCGAGAATGGCGGCGGCTTTGTTGGCATTCACGCTGCGGGCGACAACAGCCATGAGGGCTGGCCATGGTACCATAACGAGATGATCGGCGCGAAGTTCACCATGCACACGATGAGCCCGCAGTTCCAGGAAGCACTGGCAATCGTAGAGGATAGCAAGCACCCGTCAACCCTGGGCCTGCCCGCAAGCTGGAAGCGCACCGAGGAATGGTATTCCTTCGAAAAATCCCCGCGGTCTAGACCGGGCTTCAGCGTGCTCGTTTCGGTTGACGAAAAGACCTACAACCCGATCGGCATGTTCGGCCAGGATATCCGGATGGGCGATCATCCCATGGTCTGGTGGCGCTGTGTCGGCCCAAAAAAGCAACGGCAGGGCCGGGTACTTTACAACGCCTTCGGACATCAGGCAGCAGCCTATTCCGAACCAGAGAACAAGCGCCTGCTGGAACAGGCTGTCACCTGGGCGGCGCGCCGGGAAGGCACCGAATGTGGGACTGCGCCCGCAGCAGCGAGCAAGTGAGGCAATGAGCAGCGATCCCGTTCGTTATGGCATGATCGGTGGAGGCCAAGGTGCCTTCATCGGCGGCGTCCACCGCATCGCGGCGCGCATAGCGGGTAATTGGCAGCTGGTTGCCGGGGCTTTTTCCTCGACTCCCGATAAGTCGCGTGCCAGCGGTATTGAAATCGGCGTAGATTTGGCCCGCGCCTATGGCAGCTATGCCGAGATGATCGAGAAGGAACTGGCCCTTCCGGCCGACCAGCGGATCGAAGCGGTGGCGATCGTTACCCCCAACCACATGCACGCCGCGCCGGCCATCGCCGCGATGGAAGCCGGTTTCGACATTATCATCGACAAGCCGCTGGCGGAATCGATGGACGGCGCGCGCGCCATTGCCGAAGCCGCCGCGCGCACCGGCCGCCGCATCGCCGTGACCCACACTTACACTGGCTACCCGCTGGTCAAGCAGGCGCGCGAACTGATTGCGAGCGGCAAGTTCGGCAAGGTCCGCCGTGTCGCGGTGAAATATACCCAGGATTGGCTGAGCCGCGCCGCCGATCTAGAAGACAACAAGCAGGCCGCCTGGCGCGTCGATCCCAAGCAGTCGGGCGACGCGGGGGCTTTTGGCGATATCGGCACCCACGCCGCTAACCTTGCCGAGTTCATCACCGGTGAACGCATAACCCGGACCTGCGCCGAACTCACCAAGCTCGACGGCCGCTTCATCGACGATGACGGTGCAGCGCTGTTCCATCTCGCAGGCGGCGGCAAGGGCACGCTCACGGCCAGCCAGGTGTTGGTCGGCGACACCAACGACCTCGCCATCTCGGTTTATTGCGACGAGGCGGGGCTACATTGGCGGCAGGAAGAGCCGAACTCCATGCGGATCGGGTATCGCGACAAGCCCACCGAGATCTGGCACGCTGGCACCAACCGCGCCTATCTCTCCGAAGATGTGCTTTCGATCCAACGCACCCCGGGTGGCCACCCGGAAGGCTATCTCGAAGCCTTCGCCAACATCTACCAGGCGTTCGGCAGCGAACTGCGCGGGATCGCCGTTACCCAGCCGGGTTATGCAACGATAGAAGACACGCTGGCCGGGATGAAGTTCCTTGTCGCCAGCCTTGAATCCAGCCGCCGCGGCGCGGTCTGGGTCGATCTGTAAGAAAGGTTCTTATGCATGAAGGGTCCCGCAATCTTTCTCGCCCAGTTCGCTGGTGATGAAGCGCCGTTCAACTCGCTCGACGCGATCACCCGGTACATGGGGGGGCTCGGCTACAAGGGCGTGCAGATCCCGACCTGGGACAGCCGCCTGTTCGATCTCGACAAGGCCGCCGAGAGCCAGGACTATTGCGATGAGATAGCCGGCATCTGCGCAGCCAACGGGGTCGCGGTTACCGAGCTGTCGACCCATCTTCAGGGCCAGCTCGTCGCCAGCCATCCGGCCTACGACTTACTGTTCGACGGCTTCGCTCCCGCTGCGGTCCGCGGCAACGTCAAGGCCCGCACCGAATGGGCAGTCGATCAGGTGAAGAAGGCCGCCAGGGCCAGTCGGCGCTTCGGTTGCACAGCCCATGCGACCTTCTCGGGCGCGCTGTTGTGGCACACGGTTTACCCCTGGCCGCAGCGCCCTGCCGGTCTGGTCGAGGAAGGCTTCGCCGAACTCGCCCGCCGCTGGACGCCGATCCTCGATGTGTTTGACGAATGCGGCGTCGATGCCTGCTATGAACTGCACCCGGGCGAAGATCTGCACGACGGCGTGACCTTCGAACGCTTTCTGGAGGCGGTAGGCAACCATCCGCGCGCCAACATCCTCTACGATCCCTCCCACTTCCTGCTGCAGCAGCTTGATTATCTGCAGTTCATCGATTTCTACCACGACCGGATCAAGGCCTTTCACGTCAAGGACGCAGAGTTCCGTCCAAATGGCAAGGCTGGCGTTTACGGTTCCTACTCAGGATGGGCCGAGCGTCCGGGCCGTTTCCGTTCGCTTGGCGACGGGCAAGTCGATTTCACCCAGATATTTACCAAACTCGGCCATTATGGCTACGACGGCTGGGCGGTCCTCGAATGGGAATGCGCCTACAAGCATCCCGAACAAGGTGCTGCGGAAGGCGCGCCGTTCATCGCCAGTCACATGATCCGCAAGGCGGACAAGGCATTCGATGACTTCGCAGGGGCCGACACCGACCCGGGCTTTTTGCGCAAGGTTCTGGGGCTAAACTCATCACAATCAAAAGGGGAGAGGGCCGATGACAACGATTAGGCCGAATAATCATAAGGCTATTTTCTGGATCAGCGTACTAGCGCTGTTTACTGCGGCAATCGCCAATGCTGTTCGCGGCGGCGCTTCGGATTTGATGAAAGCAGAACTGTTCGATGCAGCCCATGCAGCCACATCCGGCCAGCTGATCGCGACTGCACTGGGCAATGCCTTCCTTGGATTTGCAATCAGTTTGCTGGTGATAAGCCCTCTGCTCGACAAGATCGGAGCCAAACGGATCATCTTGTTCGCTGCAGCCTGTTATGTGGCCGGTCCCGCGCTGATCCTGTTTGCGCCGTCCGCTGGCGGGTTCAGCGCGGTCAACACCGCGCTTAACGCCGGAATGATCCTCACTGGCTTCGGCTGGGGTGCCACCGAAGGCTCGATCAACGCGATTACGACGACCATCTATCCCGAGGACAAGACCGGCAAGCTCAACATACTCCACGCCTGGTGGCCGGGCGGCATGATCGTAGGCGGCCTGCTGTGCGTCGCGCTGTTTGGCGCCGGGTTCGGCTGGCGCACGCCGATCGCCATGATCATGGTGCCGGGCGTGGTGCTCGCGCTTTGGGCTATGCGCTACGAATTCCCGCAAACCGAAAGCACGGTCGCGGGTATCCCGTTCGGCGAGATGATGGCCGAACCGTTCAAGCACGCAGGCTTCTGGATCTTCCCAGCAATCATGTTCCTCACCGCTTCTGCCGAACTAGCTCCGGGCGCCTGGGTGCAGGTCGCGCTGACCGAGACGGTGGGCATGCAGGGCGTTCTGCTCAACGTCTATGTTGCCGCAATCATGTTCGCGATGCGCCACTTCGCCGGACCGCTCGAGCACCGGTTCTCCGATATGGGCCTGCTCTGGATGAGCACGGTTCCGGCTGCGATCGGGCTCTACCTGCTGTCCACCGCCAACTCCCCCATCACCGCGCTCATAGCTGCGACACTGTGGGCCATTGGCGTGTGCTTCATGTGGCCGACCATGCTGGCTGCGATCGCCCGCCGCTATCCGCGCAGCGGCTCGTGGGGAATCGGCATCGTCAACTTCTCTGGGGCGTTGGCAATCTATCTGGTCCTGCCGGAAATCGGCAAGATCTATGACGAGGCCAAGATCGCAAAGGCCGGTGGCCAGGCCGCCTTCGAAGCGCTCCATTCCGGCAGTGCCGGCATGCACGAGGTTCTGGCTCACGCCGCCGAGGTCTCTTTCAAGACGATCTCGGTGATCCCGGTGATCCTGTTCGTCATCTTCGGCGCCGTCTGGTTCTTCGAGCGGGGCAAGAACACAAATTGAAAGTCGGCTTGAACCTGCTAAGACGAAACGATGGCGTGGTGCGAATGGGCCATCCTAGTATGACGCTGTCACCCGCCTCTAAGCGCAGCAGGTTCATTTTGAAAACGAACCCTCGATACTGACACAGGAGAACAAAAGTGCACATCCCTTTTGACATGGATCGGCGTTCCTTGCTTGGTTTCGCGACACTCGTTGCAGGTGCCGCTGCCACGGTAGCGATTTCACCTGAAGCACTTGCAGCAGTTTCCAAACGGGGAAAACGCTTCCTCAGCAAAAAACCCTACGAAGCAATGTCAGCTCTGGCCGACATGATCATCCCCGCGACTGACACCCCAGGGGCGCTGGGCGCAAACGTGCCGGCGTTGTTGGATGCGATGCTACTCAATTGGGCCTCTGCGACAAAGCGCGATCAGGCAGTCAAAGCCCTCATTGCGCTGGAAGCTGCCGCCACTTCGCAAAAAGGCAAGCCCTTCACCGCCCTGTCTACGGATGACCGCGCAGCTGTACTGACCGAATTCGAGAAGGTCGCGCTGAAGCCCGTGCCTGCAAAGGCGGGAACCAAGGGAGGGCTGGGCTTCACCAGCGAGGTCGCCGATCCGGGCTATCTCACACTCAAGACCCTGGTAATCACGCTCTACTATTTGAGCGATATCGCCTTGACACAGGAGCAGGTCTACGAACCCGTCCCCGGCAAGTGGGAGCCCTCGATCAAGATCACACCGGGCATGCGCCCTTACGCCTCTATCGGCCCCTTTTGATTCCGGAGTTGAAGCTATGTTTGACGCAATCGTTATCGGCTCGGGTATGAGTGGCGGCATGGCCGCGAAGGAATTGTGCGAACGCGGCCTAAAGGTCCTGCTGCTGGAACGCGGCCGCAAGGTTGAGCACGGCGCGGACTACACCGACGGACTGATGCCGTGGGAACTACCCAACGCAAACATGATCCCGGAAGACGAGGCTCAACGTGATTATTTCATCCAGCGCGAGTGCTATGCCGTCAACGAAGCGACCAAACAATGGTGGGTGAAGGATAGCGAACACCGCTACACCACACCGGAGGGCAAGCCGTTCTCGTGGGTACGCGGCTATCACTTGGGCGGACGTTCGATCATGTGGGGGCGCCAGTCCTACCGCCTTTCGGACATCGATTTCGAAGCAAATGCGAAGGATAAGCACGGCACCGACTGGCCGATCCGCTATGCCGATATAGCCCCGTGGTACTCGCACGTCGAAAAGTTCATCGGCGTGGCCGGGGACCGGGATGGCCTTCCACAATTGCCTGATGGCGAATTTATCCCAGCATTTGAGCTGAACGATGCCGAAAAGCAGTTCAAGGCGTCGATCGAAGCAAAGTTCCCGGGACGCAAGGTCATCTCCGGGCGCACGGCTAATCTGTCAGAAGCCCAGCCGCACCATCTCGAACTGGGCCGCAACTCCTGCCAGAACCGCTCGATTTGCGAGCGTGGCTGCAGCTTCGGTGCCAACCACACAAGCTTGAGCTCGTCCCTGCCCGCGGCGGAGGTGACCGGCAACCTCACCACCATCACCGATGCCATTGTCCACAGCCTAGTGCAGGATCCGGTTACGAAGAAGATCACCGCCGTTCGCGTTGTTGATGCGAAGACCAGGCAGGGCAAGACCTATGAGGCAAAGATCGTGTTTCTTTGCGCCTCGACTATCGGGACTGCCCAGATATTGCTCAACTCCCGTTCGGAAGAAAATCCGCGCGGGCTGGCCAACCGTTCCGATCAGGTCGGACGCAACCTGGTCGACCATGTCTATGGCCTGCTGACCGTGGCCATGTTCCCGGGGCCGAAAGACAGCTATTATCACGGTCGCCGCCCGACTGGAATCTACATACCGCGCTTTCGCAATGTCACCGAGCCCGGCGAAGATTTCGTCCGCGGCTTCGGCTATCAGGGGATGATTTTCCGGATGAGCAGCAAGCCAATGCCGAACATGCCCGGCTTTGGCCCCGGCCTGAAGGAAAAGGCCCGCAAGATCGGCCCATGGATGCTGGTCTTGACCAGTTTCGGCGAGATGCTGCCCTCCCCGGACAATCGGGTAACCCTAAGCGAGACGCAAAACGATCAATGGGGCATCCCGCTGGTCCACATCTCATGCGCCCATGGCGAAAACGACCTGAAGATCGCCAGGCAGGCACAGGCGGACGCCAAGGCCATGGCGCAGGCCGCCGGGGCCATGGTCGTCGGCCAGTCGTCAGAACCGGGCACGCCCGGCCTTGGTATCCACGAAATGGGGACCGCGCGGATGGGCCGCGATCCCAATAGCTCGGTGCTCAACGGCTGGAACCAGGCGCACGACGTACCCAACCTGTTCATTACTGATGGCGCGGCCATGGCTTCGAGCGGATGCCAGAATCCATCGCTGACCTATATGGCCCTGTCCGCACGCGCCGCAGATCATGCCGCCAAGCTGCTTAAGGAAAGCGTGCTTTGAGGTCGGCCCGGTTCAGGGCCGCTGCCGGCAGCGTGCTGCTTGTTGCGGGGCTGGGATTGGCACCGCTGGAGGCGGCCAATGCGTCACCCGCCGCGCCTTCAGGCGGCACCGGACCGGCCATCCCGCTCTATGGCGCAACCAATCCCGGTTCGCCCGCCGACGAGATTCCGTTGAGCATATCCAATCCCGATTTGGGTTCACGCAACATAAGCTATCCAACCCTGATTCCGGTGCTGCCCGCGCCGGGCATGGCCAATGGCACTGCGGTTATCGTCGCGCCGGGCGGTGGCTTTTTCGCGCTCTCTATGAAGAACGAGGGCTTCGATGTGGCTCACGCCCTGGCGAATCGCGGGGTCACTGCCTTTGTTCTGAAATACCGGCTTCGGCCAACGCCGCCGGCAAGTGCCGATTTCGCAGCGGCCATCGCCGCAAGGATGAAAGCCCCGCCGGGCAGCCCGCAGGGAGGCCTGGACCTCAATTTCCCACCCGCCGTGCAGGATGCTCTTGCTGCCCTCAAGCTGGTACGGAGCCGCGCAGCAGAATGGAAAATTGATCCCGCGAAGGTGGGGATGATTGGTTTTTCTGCGGGTGCGAAAACCGCGATGGACTCCATATTGACGGCGCCCAGCGATGACGATCCGGAAACCCTTGCGCCGAATTTCATCGGTTACATCTACGGGCCGATGGAAAAGATCGAGGTCCCGGCTGATGCTCCGCCGATGTTCACGGCCATCGCGTTTGATGATCCGCTCTTCAAGACCGGCGATTTCGGGCTGCCCGCTGCCTGGCATGCTGCGAAGCGGCCGATCGAGATGCATGTTTATGAAAAAGGTGGGCATGGTTTCGGCCTTGGCCGACCAGGCTCAACGGCAGCCCTTTTGATGCCGGAATTTCTGAGCTGGATGGAGATGCGGGGCTTGCTGCCGACAAAGCCCTGAGCATGTCGGAATGCCCGGGCGGGATGAGTTCCCGTCAATGAACCCTGGTATTCGAACCAATCCCGACCGGCCTCGTAGCGCCGCGGCGCTGCGAGGCCTAACCGCGATCCGGATCAGCCCTCACTTGCCTCCTGCCGATGCCGCACCAAGCAACCTTACCGGCCCGATCAGGCCGGACCGGCGAAGCGGGGCATTGGGCATGTAGGTTGGCGTGGCTGCCCAGGTAATCGGCGTGGCACCAGGCTGCTTGTCGCCGATCATGCGGTTGGCCCACAGGTTGGCCACGCGCACTTCCAGCCGATTCCGGCCAGGCTTGGCAAACTGGCTGATGTCGACGCGGTAGGGCGCGTGCCATGCGTAGCCGGCGGAGCGACCGTTGACGATCACCTCAGCAACCTCGCGAGCCTCGCCCAGATCCAGCCAAAGTGCCGTGCCCCGCTTCCACCGGCCCGGGATGGTCAACTGGCGGGAGTAGGTCGCGATGCCAGAGAAATACTTGATGCCGCTATCCGCATTCTCATTGAGCGGCGCCAGCGTGGTCAATGTCGATGTTGCTGGAGCGCCGCGGCCGGGCTCGAACGCGACTGTCCACGGGCCATCGACGCGCGCCAGCTCGACTGTCTGGGCAGGCGTGACCGTAATCGCAGGTGCGATGGCGGGTTTGCGAAATACGACATGTACCGACTCCTCGCTCGCGAGAGTGAGCGGCACGACCGTCTCCGCGCCGTCGATCCGATAGCTGACCGGCTCGGCTATTCCTGACTCGGCGCGCCACAACTCTGGCGTCTTGCCCGTAACGCGGAAGCGCGCCTCGATTGTTTCGGCGCGATTTTTGCGATTGGCCAGGAAATAGCTGTCACCATCGGCAAGCTGACGATGAACGAATGGGATGTCGCTGTCGGCCAGCCCCCCTGTATAGTGGAAATCAGGCGCGATCCCGGCAGCGACAAGCCCTGCTTCGGCATTGTCGGCGACGATCACCCGACCCTTGCCAACCGCAGTCCCGCCCGGGCCGCTGCCGATGGCTGGCCAGAGCCTGTCGGCCAGAGCGGCAAACTCCGCCGCGTCTCCTGTCAGGCCAGGATTGCCAATTGGCCTTTTGCCGATAACGGTCGCCCCTCCATCGACCAGGGCGACGAGCTTGCGCAGGGCCGCCAGGGTCATGCGGCTCGATGAACCACCAAGGTAGATGGCGCGATAACGCGCACCGCCCGGGGTCACCAATTCGGCACCGTCATTGGCAAGCGCCCCGCTCAACGCATCGAAGTTTAGGAAGTCGTAAGCAACGCTGCGCGGCGCATCAGACACAAGAGATGTGCGGTAAAGGCCGGTCAGCGGCGCCTCCTCGCCGTAGAAATAGGCGATGTCGGCCACATTGCGGCCTTGCTGCAGCAGCAGGGCATTGCGCGCGATGTAATCCATCCACGGCCTGGCCAGCTCGGCCCAGCTTTCGTTGCGATTAAAGTACTGGCCGAACACGGCAAGCGACAGGCCGGGCTTCTTGTCCTCGATCGGCACGTGGACCGATGTGTGCACGACCGGGCGGTTTACCCCGGTCACGAATGCCAGATCGATCACCCGCTTGAGATCCGCCGGCCCGAAGCCCCAGGGCGAGAACGCCGCGGTCATCGATTCCGAGGCAACCAGGTTCTGGCCATAGATATGGGCGACCGAAGCCGCGCCTTTCACGTCCGCCACATAGGATGGATTCGGCCCGACATTCGTGGGATATGTCCATAGCGCAGCCATTGGAATGTCGGCATGTCGGCGCATGGCCATATCGTCACCCAGTGAGGGGCGGCCCGATTCAAGGGCTTCGCCATAAACCTTCAGGCCGTTTTCATGCGCGACCTGGGCCACGACCCCATAATGCTCGGAAGCGATCAGGTCAGCCAGGGTCCGCCTGAAATCATAGAGGAACCGGTCGCTCTGATCGCGCGATCCCACAACAGTTCCGGTCAAGGCGGGCAGCCATGGAGCCGGATCGTAACCGCGCAAGCGCTTGAACTGCTCGATCATCCGTGGCGTCCAGTTGAACCCCCCGACCTCGATCGAATCGCTCAACAACGCCTGAACCCCGCGCTGACCCACCATATCGTCGCCAGCAGCGTCCTGGTACATGCCAAGGTAATGTTCGAGATAACGCCTGACCGCGGCACCATCGAGCTTGTCGACTTCAAGTCCGGTGGCTTCCGGCGGCGCCGGATGATTCGTCTTGCCGGTAAGCGAGTAGCCGAGGCGCACCACTCGCCAACGACCTGCTGGCGGCCGCCAGTCCAACGTACCGTCACTGGCCATCTTCGCGGTCAGGTCGATTACGTTGTCAGGTGCAATGCCGTTGCCGCCAATATCCATCGGCAAGGCGAAATAGTCTCCTGAAACGTGGAAGCCCGCCTTGGTCTCGAACCGGTCGACCCGGTCTTCGGAAGACAGGCTCAGCTCAGTGATGCGCTTGGGCTTGCCGAACAGGGCATTGCTGAGATCGCCTAAGGATTTCAGCATGCCCCCGAAATCGACACCGGGAACCTGAGGCGCAAATCCTGGCGAAGCCGTCTTCTTGGCGGCGTCAAACCGCACGCGGAAATAGCGGGCCCTGACTGGCGCGAAACCGATGGTGGTAGGCACGGTTGTCAGTGTAAAGCTGGCGACCGCACGCCAGGTGTTGCGATCATCGCTGGCTTCCAACCTCGGTTCATAAGCGCCCTCGCTGAAGGCCGTGGCCGCGCCTGGCATGAACAACCGCGCCGAGCGAACTATTTGCGGCTCAGCATAGGCGAATTCCAGCATCGGCTGCTGGCCTGCAACGGAGACCAGATCGATGCCGGTTGCCAGATCACCATCGCCCAGCGCCGCGCCGCCCAGAGGTTTGCCATCGGTTCCGCTGACCGTTTCCGGCAAGGGCAACCGAGGGGTCGTGATAGGCACCGCAAAAACAGTGATATCGGAATAGAATGGCGAAGGCGCCGCTCGCCCATCGGCTTTTTCCAGCGGGTTGGTGTAAGGCAAGGTGCCGTAGGGCCCGACCACAGAGGGCGGCGCAGGAAGCTTGCCGGCAAAGCGTTTGCCCCCGGCAAGCTCCATTTCACTCCATACCAGCTTCTTTATGCCGTCCTGCGGGGCGACCCATGGACCACCGGTTGCAGACCATCCCGGCGAAGAGGCCACCGCGAGCTCCAACCCGAGCCTGTCGGCCTCATGCGCCGCGAAACGGAAGGCATCTTTCCATTCTGGCGTCATGTAGACAAGCCGCTTGTCAACGATCTGCGGCGTATCGAGCGCAACGTCGAAACTCTGCACGCCGCCAATACCAACGCGCTGCATCCACGCCAAATCCTTGGCTATGCCTTCCTTGGAAATATTGCCGTTCATCCAGTGCCACCACACATGCGGACGCGCGCTGGCCGGCGGATTGCGGAATTGATCTTCGAGAGTCGGAGGCGACGCATTTGCGACGGGCTGAGCAAGTACAGCCCATGCGGTAAAGGCAGTGCCACAAACAAGCGCCGCGCGATGATATTTGATCATGATCCACTATCCTTGCAGTCTGATTCAATCAGGGCCTCATACAAGCCGCAGTTAGTCTTGACATTCTTCAGGTTCGCCCCCCGGCTTCGCTTCTGGTCCGAAGAATAGTCCCAAATGCGCCGTTCGCCGCAACTGGTCCTTTTGATCTAGCAGGTCGGACGCGAATGAGCCTCGGCGATGCATGAAATAGCCCTCTTAAGGTTCGCCTGGTGCTCCTCAGCCTTAGCCCCGTCCGGGCAATTCAATAACAAGAATTCTCTGTCGCGCAAGTACTCACCGGTAGCGCCGCAGCTGAGCACCGCAATCCGTTTCAGGCTCTTTACCCGCATTCTAAAGCAGCGGCTATGCCGAGCTGCTAAGGTAATCCCTGATCATCCCAATGCCCGTTTGTCTCACGGGCTCGATGTCCGTGCCGGGATCAACCTTCACTTGCATCGATACTCCGAAGATCAGGCATCCAACCATTAACGCTGCCATCCCCGCATCTAGTTCCGCCCTTATAGTACCCTGCGCCTGACCTTCAGCGACCCAGCGTGCCAGAAGTTGGCGCACTTTTTCGTGCAAGGCTGCAGAGATGTTGCGGTGACAGTTCATGTCCGCAACGGCAGCCGACAACAGCCGGAAATAGGCTCTGGTCTCTAGACTGGCGGCAACCCCCTGCAACGACAGACCGACATAGGCCATTACGGCATCAAGCCCCGGCAACGCTTCAAGGCGATTATTGTCGATGATCTGCTGCCGCGAATCGTGCAGATGAACAAGTACAGCCTCAATCATACCGTCCCTCGAACCGAACCGTTTAGTCACGAGGCCCCGGCTCAGTCCACTGGCCATCCCCAGGTTCTCGAATGTCGCTGCGGCAACGCCCTTCGTCGCGATCACCTCAATCGCCGCATTGAGAAGCTTGAGAGAAGATTCTTGGCGGCGTTCTGCCTGGGTTCGCCGTGTTGTTGGCACTGCCATGGAATATACAACTTGGTTGTTGGTTGACAACCAATTCTAAGCGCCTAAAAAGCCAAGTGCAACCATTTCAGGAGAGATAATCGTGCTGGCCCCTAACGAAATTGCCCAAACGGTTATCGATCCGGCTTGCTATCAGGATAATCGCATTCACGACGCGCTGCAGTGGCTACGCCGAGAAATGCCTGTGGCCAAGATCGTCACCGAACAGCACACGCCGTTCTGGATCGTGACCCGCCATGCAGACATCATGAGCGCGGAATTGCGGCCCGACGATTTCTGCAACAGCCGCATGGCCACCACGCTGCCAACCGATTTCAAAAATCTGCCGCCAGCGGCGGCCAACATGCCAATGCCGCGCGTGCTGACCTCCATGGACGGCAGCGACCACCGCGCCTTCCGGCGCCTAACCCAGTCCTATTTCGCTCCACAGAACATCAAGAAGCTTGAAGCACGGATCCGGGAACTGGCGCGCCGTTCGATCGATGCCATGGCCGATGCTGGAGGCGAATGCGATTTCATGCGCGACGTGGCGCTTATGTATCCACTGCGTGTGATCATGGAGATCCTAGGAGTCCCCGAAGCGGACGAAGCCTACATGCTCAAGATCACACAGGAAATTTTCGGCGGCGAGGACAAGGACCTGGCCCGCAGCGGCGATGCAGAAGGTGCCCGGACAGGCATCCGCGACGCGGTGATGGAAGCCATGGGCTATTTCGGGGCCATGGTTGCCGATCGCAAGCGCAACCCCCGCGATGACCTTGCAAGTGTTATTGCCAACGGCGAGATCGGAGGCGAACCGATCGGGATCAGCGAGATCCTCGGCTATTACCTGATCACCGCCACGGCCGGCCACGATACCACTTCGAACACCACGGCCACCGGGCTGTGGGCCCTAGCCGAGCGCCCCGAACTGCTGGCGCAACTGAAGGCGGATGCGTCGCTGCTGCCCGGCCATGTCGATGAATCGGTACGTTGGGCCAGCGCCGTGCGCCACTTCATGCGAGGCGCGACCCTTGATACCGAACTGGGCGACGCCCAGATTGCCAAGGGTGACTGGATGATGCTGTCTTATCTCTCGGCCAACCGAGACGAGCGGGTCTTTGAGAACCCCTTCGAATACAATGTGCGCCGCCCGCAGAACAAGCATCTGGCCTTCGGCTATGGACCGCACGTCTGCATTGGCCAGCACCTTGGCCGCATGGAAATGCGGATTTTCTGGGAAGAACTGTTGCCGCGCCTGTCTAGCGTCGAACTCGCAGGCGAAGCGAGCCTGACCGCGGCGACCTTCGTCGGCGGCCCCAAGTCGCTGCCGGTCCGGTATACGATGGCATAGGCTCCAGAAGGATTACTCCCAGTCCCCAGGGTAGCCGACCCCGGGCGACTGGGCACCCTCGCTATTGCTCGATTTGGGGCTCACCCAACCGAAACAGCAAAGCTGCGCAAATGACGCTGGCGATAATTCCCGCGATTAGCACGGGATCATAATTGCCGTAGGCATCAAAGATGGCCCCGGCGATGACCGAACCGGTCCCTGCGCCAAGTCCGATCAGGCTGGCCATCACACCGAAGATCTTGCCGAAATTGCTCAGCCCGCCATAGCGCCCTGTGAGGAACGCACTGATCTGCAACTTCGCGCCAGTGGTATAGCCAATGATCACCATAGCAATGAGCGTCGGCACCATCTGGCCACTGCTGACGAGCAAGAGGGCAAAGGCGAGTGCCGGTGCCAGCATTGTCAGCGTCGAGATGAGCACCGCATCCCACCGGTCGGACATCCAGCCGGTAGCCAACTTGCCGATGATCGCAGCTATTCCCGCGAGGCTGGCGTACAAGGCAGCGTCGCTCCGTGCAATCCCGGTTTCGGTCAGGATCGGAACCTGGTGCACCATGATCGCCGTACCCACCATCATGGTCAGCAAAGTAGAGAGACCGATGCGGATCAGTGGGATATTGCGCAGCGCCTGACCAAAGGTCAGTCCGCCGACGGCTACCTGCGTGCTATCGGCACGAGCGGCGATCCGCTGTTCCTGCCGAGGATCGCGCATGCCAAGGATGACCAGAACCAGCACTGGCAACGACCAGCCCAGCCCCATCACAACATAAGCCGTGCGCCAGCCATATCCGTCGACCAATATTTGCATGATCGGCGGAATGAAGATCTGGACCAACGCACTGCCAGTCATCATCACGCCCAGCGCCAGACCGCGGCCGGTGGTAAAAGCACCCGAAACCGATGCCGTCCACACCGTCATCTTGGTGCCAAGTCCAACGAAGGAATAAAATAGCCATAGGCCGATCCACTGGCCGATCGACCCGTTCGCCTGCGAAACCAGCGCCAACGCTGCCCCAGTGAGGCCTACGGAGACGATCGCGAGTGTCCTGCTACCCCAGCGATCGATCACCGCACCAACCAACGGGGAAAACAGTACCAGGACAATAGCCGGAACCAGAGTGGCCAGCGATACGGTGGCACGACTCCAACCGAATTCGCGTTGCAGCGGTTCCATCGCCAGACCCAGCGAGGTGGTCGATAGCCCGCTCATTGACATACCGACGGCACAAGCGAGAACCAGCAGCCAGCCGGCGCGCCATTCGTCGGCAAGCTTGGTACGGCTTTCGCTATCAGTTTGAGATATGGAATTCATGGAATCAACACCGCCTTTGTGCATTCGCCGCTGGCCTGCGCGGCAATGGCTTCTTCTATCTGCCCGAGGGCAAAGGTCTGGATCAGCTTCTCGAACGGAAAACGGCCTTCACGGTTGAGTTGGATGAGTTGGGGAATGAAGCTCTGCGGGTCGCTGTCGCCCTCCATGATGCCCATGATCTGCTGGCCGTTGGCAACCGCAAGGTTCAGGTTGACGCTCAGCGCAGCCCGATCTGGCGGCGCCACGCCGACTAATCCGAGCTTGCCGCGGACGGCCAAGGCCCCGAGCAGCTGCTCGATCGCTTCCACCCGGCCGCTGGTATCGACGGCATAGCCTGCTCCGACCGGCAGGATTGCGCGGATCGCAGCCGTCAGGTCTTGCGCCACGGGATCGATCACGTGGGTTGCCCCCAGAGTCAGGCCAAGTTCGCGACGGGCCGCGATGGGTTCGGCGAGGATGATCGTGCTGCAGCCTTGGATCACACCTGCCATGACCGCCGCCATGCCGACCGGCCCGCCGCCGATCACCACCAGGCTGGAACCGGCCGGGCAGGCCAGCGCGCGCATGACCGCACCGGCACCGGTCTGGAACCCGCATCCTAGCGGGCCTAGCAGTTCCAGTGGAACGGCAGCATCTTCCACCTTTACCACGTTGCCTGCCCGGACCATCGCATGCGCCGCGAAAGACGACTGGCCGAAGAAGTGCGAGGCGACCGGGCCATTGGCATCGCGATACGCTTTCGAGCCATCGTTCAGTCGCATGCCCGCGAAATTGAGCGGCTGGAATTGGGCACAATAGCTAGGCAGGTGTTCGCCGCATCGTGGGCAAATGCCGCAACTGGAAAAGCCGAGGACAACCTTGTCCCCTACGGCGAGTCCCTCGACCTCATCGCCCAGCGCTTCAATCGTGCCTGCGCCTTCATGTCCCAGCACCGCTGGCAGTCCGCTCTCACCGAGACCGTCACGGAAGACAAGATCGGTGTGGCAAAGGCCCACACCAGCAATACGGACCAGCACCTCACCGGCGCGTGGACCGTCCATTTCCAGTTCCTCGAGCCGGAAAATTCCGCCGGTTTCCCTCAAGACCAGAGCTTGAGTCTGCATGTTTTGGTCTCCAAATTCCAGTTCAGGATGGGTGCTATTGTTTAGACGAATTCATCACGATGGGCCATGACTGCCACCCGTTTGGAGACGCATAATAAGCCTAAATCCATAATCCCATTCCTCTCGCCACAACACTGCACTCTTTGATATAGAGTTGCAGGTATCAGCGGCTGCCGTCTCAACAACCAGCCCTTCAAGCACTATCTGTGTGGCAAATGATTGCCCTCTAGGCAATTCATATATTGCTTTTCCTGCGCGAGGAATTCATTTCTGTCGACATGCTGGCCTTCAGAGTCGTGCAAGGGGGTGGACGCAATGAACTGCGAAGTCGGGCTTAACGAAGCTCTCAATACCCTTGTCATTCGTCACTATACGCGACAGACTAGGTTACATTCCCCGTCACTGGCTTTCCCTGCGGGCCAAAATTGCCAACGAAACGTCGCACCTGAATCCATAAACAGATAGCTGAATAGGAGACTCAAAGTGAGCCAAGATCGAAAATCGCAAGAATACAACACTGTCGAAGGTGAGCATGGCCAGCAGGCGCTGGATCGGTACAAGCCGGTCAAGGTCGGTCTTCTGGGTGCAGACATGGGCGGAGCCTATCGCAAGATCTACCCACTGGCCTTCGAACGCGCCAAGCGGGAGGGCTGGTTGCCTCGAAATGTCGAACTGATCTACCGCGAAGAACATGGTTTGCCAACAGGTTCCGCCCAGCAAGCGATCGCGAATTTCGAAGCATTGGTGGATGAAGGGTGCATGGTGATTGCCGGCGCATATAGCTCGGACAATGCAATGTACATTGCACCTCTGGCCAAGAAGTACGAAATTCCGCTGATCAGCTGGGCCGGAACCGATCGTCTGCTCAACGAATGGACCTTCCGTCTCGGCAATGGCGATTGCGGCGGCGATCCGGCGCTCATGGTGCAGTGGTTAGTGCGCAAAGGGTACAAGCGCGCGGGCGTGATTTCGGAAATTTCCCCCAACGGCGAAGAATACTTCATGGCCTTTCGACGGGAATGCATGCGTTGGGGCCTGGAAATCGGCGGACTGGAGCTTGTAGAACAAACGAGCTCGCGCATGGAATACCACCTTGGCAACCTGAAAAATGCGGGCTGCGATGCCCTGGTCCACATGGGTTATGGCATGCACTTCGTGCATAACCTGTTCCGTCCGGCACTGGAGTCGCTAAACTGGGATCCGCCGCGCATCACCACCACGGCATTCATGTTCTACCTCGTCGGCTTCAGCCATTTCGAAGGTTGGGTCGGGGTTGACCAGTATTGCCCGGACAATCCCCGTGCAGCCGAATTCCTCGCTGAATACAAGGCCGCCTACAATGGCGAAGAACCGCCGCTTTGGCCCAATGCCATCCCGCTGCTGGCCTATGATACCTCGATGGTGATCGCCGAGGCCATGTTCCGCGCACCGATCCTCACGCGGGAAGGCCTGCGCAACGGGTTCGAACGCATCCGCTTCGTACCCTCGGCCACGGGTGGCCCGCGCACCCACATGGCGGGTGCCCCGGGCGATCACAATCTGTTCAAGGGAGACTGGCTGCTGCTGAGTGCGATCCGCAACGGCAAGCTGGAATTCGAAAGCCTCTACGAACCGGGCAGGTGATGCGAAAAGGGCTGGAGCAATGCTCCCGCCCTTTTTCCCTAATAACCCCGCAGCCTGGCCGATCAGCCCTGCAGCCAATATTTGTCGCGAAGTTCCTTCTTCAGCAACTTGCCGGTGGGCGTCCGCGGCAGTTCATCCACGAAATCGACCGACCGTGGCGTCAGCTGCTTGCCTAGTTCGGCAGTCACCAACGCCATTAGTTGGGCCGCGAGAGCATCGCTGGGTTCCACCCCAGCCGCCAGCTGCACCACGGCCTTGACCTCTTCGCCAAGATCCTCGTTGGGTACCCCGATCACGGCCACGTCGGTAAGCGCCGGATGCATCGCGAGCACGTTCTCGATCTGCTGCGGATAGATATTAACACCGCCCGAAATGATCATGAACGACTTACGATCAGTGAGGTAAAGGAAGCCATTTTCGTCAAGATACCCGATGTCGCCCACCGTGATCCAACCGGGGTGTGCGGGGTGTAGCGCCGCGTGGGTCTTGCCGTCGTCCTTGTGATATGAGAACGACTTGCCAGTAGGCGATTCCCCGTAGATCAAGCCCGGCTGGCCAGCGGGCAGTTCATTGCCGTCATCGTCGCAAATGTGAAATGGCGCGCCGAGCGAACGGCCGACGGATCCTGGGTGCTCCAACCATTCTTCGCTCGAAATTCGCGCAAATCCGGCAGATTCAGTGGAAGAATAATATTCGTAAATGACCGGTCCCCACCACTCGATCATCCTACGTTTCACCTCGACGGGGCAAGGCGCTGCAGAATGAATTGCCATGCGCACGCTTGCAAGGTCATACTGGTCTCGTAATTCGGGATCCAGCTTGAGCATGCGAATGAACATGGCCGGCACGAACTGCGCATGCGTTACCCGATAGCGTTCAATCAATTGCAAGGCCATTTCAGCATCGAAGCGGTCCATTAGCACAACGGTTCCACCCACCTGCTGAACTGCGGTGGACCACCCTGATGGCGCGGCGTGATATAGCGGCGCGGGGCACAGGTAGACAGTGTCGCCATCGAGGCCGAAACCATTGATGATCGACGTTAATCCTGGAATTCCTTCCGAAATCGGACCTTCGGGCAAGGGGCGGATGATCCCTTTGGGCCGTCCGGTCGTGCCCGACGAATAGAGCATCACTGAACCGACCGACTCATCCGCAAGCGGGGTGAATGGTTGCCCTGACAGCGCCTGTTCATAATTGGCAAAGCCATCGATTTCGCCGGCGATCGCCAACTTGATCCCGCAAGCCGGCGTCACGCGTCCCAACTCTGCAGATTGCTCAAAATTAGCCGAAGCTATCAGCGCGATCGCATCACAGTCCTCGACAATATAAGCCGCTTCGCCAACGGCAAGGTGGTGATTGATCGCAGTGAAATAGAGGCCCGAGCGCATGCAGGCCCAAATGATTTCGAAAAAGGCGACCTGATTGTCGAGAAAGCAAGCCAAGTGATCGCCGCGTTTCACCCCTTGGGCGCGCAGATATTGCGCCAGCTGATTCGAACGGCGATCAAGCTCCGCATAGGTGAGCCCCTCACCGGTTGAGGGCCGCCACACGGCAACCTTGTCTGGCTGAAGCCGACTGTAAACACCAGGATACATCGCTCTCTCCTTCGTCGCTGTGCGTCGATCAGCTTTTGGACAGCCTGGCCTGCATCGCCTTCAGCAGCTCGGCGGATTCTTCTCCGGTTTGAAGCATACTTTGCGCCAGCCTTTCGATTTTCTTGGAATTGGAGGGATTCGATTCTGCAGCAAGGTCAATCGTCAGCTTGGCCATCGCGACCATCTCTGGAGGCTGGCTGGCGAGATGACTGCAAAATTCCATCACCGAGTCATCAAATGCATCGTCTTCGTAAAGCTCGTGGATCAAGCCAATCGCAAGCGCTCTTTCGGCATCAATCGGGCGGTTGGCCATGATCGAATACTTCGCCCAGTGCGGTCCAACGAGATGGGTCAGCCGACTGACCCCGTTGGAAGCGGGAATCGCGCCTAGCTTGGCTTCAGGGAAGATATAACGCGCGCTACGTGCGGCTAGCCGGAAATCGCACGAAAGCGAAAGCTCGAGCCCGCCGCCGATACAGGTCGCGTGGTGTGCGACAACGAACGGTTTTTCGATCGCTTCCATTTCAGCATAGAGCGGCTGCATGCCACCGCCCATGACCGTGCGATACCATTCGCGGATCGCTTTTGTGCTCTTCCCTGCGGGGGGTGACTGGCTACCGACCAGGTCTGCGCCCGCGCTGAAGAAGCGCCCGCTGGCCCGGATCAGGAAACAGCGCAGGTCATCGCGCCGGGCATATTCGGCGACCGCGGCGCGGATGCCCTCTACAATCTCTACATTCATCGCGTTGAGCTTTTCGGGGCGGTTGAGCCGCACCTGCACGATGGCCCCGATTTCTTCAACTAACAATGCCGATTCGCTGGTCATGGCTGTCCTTCCCAATCAGGCCCGGCTTCGTGGCAGGGCCAACCGTCGTTCTGCAACCATGCTACGCAGGACTTCGGACGTGCCGCCATAGATGCTGGTCGCGGTCGCATGGCGATAACTTTCTTCTACTAAGCCGATGCCAGTGCGTCCACGCACTAGCGAGGCCGGAGCGGTAAGATCGAGAAGATCAGCGCTGTCGGAAATAAAAGTTTCGGTGGTGAACACTTTTGATGCGGGACCGTAGGCTTCGTCCGGCGCGCCTGCGCGGCTGGCATCAAGTACGCGGCGAGCTAACGCCTCGCCGATTTCGGCATGGGCCAGCACCCGCGCGAGGCGCGAAATCAGGTCGGCATCGTCCAGCCGCCCTTCCTCGCGCGCCCATTCAAGCACTTCGGTGATCATCCGGCGCTGGTTGCGGTGATAGGATGCGCCGCCCTGCTCCATCTGCAACGCCGCAGACATCACCCGGACACCACCATCGACCGGGCCAACCCGATAGTGATCGGGGATCCGGACATCGGAATAGAAAGTGGCGTTGGTCCGCTCGTCCATGAAGGTGTGCACGGGGTGAATTTCCACACCCGGCAGATCGAGTGGGACGAGGAACAGGGTCAACCCCTTGTGCTTGGGCAGATCGGGATCGGTGCGCGTCAGCAGGAAGACATAGCTGGCCAAGTCCGCGCCCGAAGTGAACATCTTCTGGCCATTGATGACCCAGTCGTCGCCATCGCGGACGGCGCGGGTCTGGGCCCCGAACACGTCGGAGCCACAGCCGGGTTCGGTGTAGCCAAGGCTGGCGATGATTTCGCCTCGGCCCATGCGCGGCAGCACTTCCTGCTGCAGCTCCTCGCTGCCGAACTGCATCACCAGCTTGCCAATCATCCCGGTTACGCCCCGCGGCAGGGTGGTCCATTCGAACTCCTCCCACACACCAATGCTCGCCCGGTTGGCTTCGACATCCACATCGCGCCCGCCCCATTTGGTGGGCCAGTCCGGGAAAAGCAACCCGGCCTCGCCCAGCGCCTTGCTGACGCCCCAGTCGTGGCCCTCAAAGCTGTAATGCGCCTTGGCCCGCAGTTCCGGCGTCAGCACCCTGTCGAACAGCGCCCGGGTTTCATCGGCCAGGGCCAGAGCATGTTCAGGTGTAGAAAAATCCTCTTCCATCTGCCCGGCATCGGGCAGGCAGACCGTTTCGCCCAGAAAGGCCCGGCGGCCGGCGCGCAGCAGTTCGGCAGCCGGATCGCCCAGCGGCATAGCCCAGGCCTTGGCGCGGCGATGATAGAGCTGGACATCATATTCGTTGGTCAGGCCATAACCACCGTAGGTGTGCAACGCATGGGCCACCGCCTTCGATGCCGTGCGGGCCGACCACCAGAAAGTGAGCGAGACATTCGCCGACGCCTGCGCGCTGCCTGCCGCCATGGCCTTGAGGGTGCGGGTGATCAGAAGGTCCGAACCATCAACCTCGATGATGTCGTTGGCCAGGGGATGCGAGATGCCCTGATAGGTACCGATGGGTACCCCGAACTGGATACGCTCACAGGCATAGACAGAGGCCTGGACCAGCGCCTCGCGAGAAAGGCCATTAAGGGCCGAGGCGACTAACAGCTTCCATTCCTCCAGCCCGGCTTCGAACGCCGCCACAGCCGTCTCGCCGCTGGCAATCACGGTTCGGCGTCCCACCGCCGGATCGAACTGGCCGATCGCATTGCCGGCAAGCGTGGCAGGTGCGGCCAGCGGAGCGTCCAGCTCCACGAGCAGCAGGAAATCGCCGTCGCGGCACACGATGGCATCGGCCACCGCGCCACCGGGGACGAGCTGGGTGCGGCCATCGGCAACGTCGTGCAGAGCGAGCGTCAGACGCTTTTCGCCGGCACCCAGTGCCGCAATCCATTGCGCCGCCACATCGCCACCCGCGGCGGCCAGCACCCCGGCTGCAGCAATTGCTTCGGCCAGCGGGGCAGAAGCAAGCCGCCGCCCTGCCTGCGCCATCATCAGGCAGGCATCGAGCAGTCGCATGCCGCCTCCGCCGAACGCCTCGGGCACGCGCATGATCGGGGCACCCAATTCAACCAGCGAACCCCACAACTGCGAATCAAAGCCCACGGGCTCCGCCGCGCGCACCCGCGCCGGCGTCGATTCCGCCTCGAAGAAGCGTTCAAACATCTCTTGAATTGGCCGGCTATCTTCCGGAATCGTCCAGTTCATCACATAGTTCCCAAATCGCGGCCCGCAGCCCAAAATTGGCTGCAAGGCAAGGCAGTTATCAGGTCAGCAGGGTGGTGTCGTTTCTACGGATCAACCAGCCCGCGCCTTTGCGCACCAGCTGGACATCGCACAGCGCCATGCAGACGAATGAGCCACCGGACTTCCACATGCTCACATTGTTGTAATAGCGGGCCCGCACTTCATCGCGGCTGCCCTCGGCATAGTCGCAGTGGAGGTTGCCATAGTGGTGGCGCATCTTGCCCTGCGAAAGGTTGAACTGATTGCGCGGAACTGTTTTCAACGCTTCGTGGCCGACCAGTGGCTCGGGCGTGACGCCGGTGAACACCCCGTCTTCCAGCCACAGCGCTGACCAGGCATCCTCCTCGTTGCTGTCAACCAGCCAGCAATAACGACCAAGAAAGTCGCTGATCGAAACATAATCGTCGGTTGTGACGGGCATTGCTGGCCTCCTTGTCCAGAAAGAAAAAACTCTCCTGCTGCGCGTTCCTATATTGAGGTAATCCAATTGCGTCCAGCATGCTATTGCGGCGAGCTGGAAAATTGCGCGGCGCACTAATATATGAGCGGTTTGAAGGGTAATCCGCAGCGCTTTGCTACGGAAGCTGGATTCAGACGCCAGCAATAACGGCGCCAAAAAGATTAGCCATTGAACGAATGGAATCGTCCATGTCTGGGCTGAACGACGGGTAAAGTTTGAGAACCATCACAGTAGCCTGACGCTCCAGCGCGGTGATCAGCCAGGCCGCTGTAGATTCCGGGCTACACGGCAAGCCACCAGGCACCGGTGGGTTACCGATCTGGAGCGCCAAATGCGATATCAGCTTGCTGGTGGCGGCAATCCGCAACTTGACAAAGCGCTCGTCCCCCTGGTCGGCAAGGCGGTTGCGAGCTCTAAGCGCCGGGGCATTGACTTTCCAATAATCGAAATAAGCTCGAACAAAAACCTCAGATCGAGCAAAACGCTCCTCCCGAGACCAAGGATCATCAAGCAGGGCAATGAGGCCATCGAGCTTCTCGCCCGTCATCCGCACCAGCGCCTCAATCGCTTCGCCAACATCCCCGAAGTAAAGATAGAAAGTCGGTGAAGTGATGCCGGCTTCGCGCGCCAACGCTGCAAGAGTTGGGGGGACGCCACGATTCGCGCGCAACAGGCTGTCGGTAGCTTCGAGAATGCGCGCCCGTGTTTCGTTTCCTTTCTGGCCCAGTACCTGCCCCGACTTGTTCAGCTTTTTAGTCATAAAGGTTGATCTCGCATTCACGCTTCACTGGTGCCAACATGGCGTCACCTTACATAGCCGCTGCAGCTAGGCAAGCCAGCAGGGCCAGAACAGGCTTTACTTTTCGCTTCTGCCTTAGTAGAAACCTAATACCATTCATTTTTTCTAAAAATGCCGAGAAAAGGAGAGAAACGTGATGAAAATGGAAGACATGATTCTCGTCAGCGTCGATGATCACCTAGTCGAGCCGCCTGACATGTTCGAGAAAGTGCTGAGCAAGAAGGACCTTGAAACCGCCCCCCGCGTTATCCGCGAAAACGGACAGGACGTCTGGGTCTATGGTGATCGCCGGTTCACCAACATTGCGATGAACGCAGTGGTTGGTCGCCCGCCCGAGGAATATGGTTTCGAGCCGACCTCCTTCGGCGGCATGCGCCAAGGCTGCTGGGATGTTGACGAACGGATCAAGGACATGAACGCCAACGGCATCCTCGGATCGCTGTGCTTCGGTTCGTTCTGCGCGATCGACGGTGCCGGTTTCCTGCGCCACGCTGACAAGGCAGAGGCTCTGACTCACCTGAAGGCCTACAACGATTGGCACATCGATCACTGGTGCGGCGCCTATCCGGGCCGCTTCATCCCGGTCGCGCTGGTGCCGCTGTGGGATGTGCAGGAGATCGTCAAGGAAATCGAGCGGGTCGCCGCCAAAGGCTGCTATTCCATCACCTTCCCGGACAATCCTGCGACCAAGGGCCTGCCCTCTATCCACAACCCCTATTGGGAACCGATGTGGCAGGCTTGCGCGGCTAACGACATCATGATCAACTGCCACATCGGTACCGGCAATGCTCCTCCGCACCCCTCGGCGGAATCGCCGATCGAGGTCTGGACCATCACCTTCCCGATAGCGATCGCCATCGCCGCGGCTGACTGGCTTCACCTCGATGCGATGAAGCGCTTGCCGCTGAAGATGGCGCTGACCGAAGGCGGTATCGGCTGGATTCCCTATCTGACCGAGCGTGCGGACTTCACCAACTTCCGCCACGGTGCGTGGACCAATTCCAGCTTCGGCGGCAAGCTGCCGAGCGAGGTCTTCCGCGAACACATTTATACTTGCTTCGTGGACGACAAGTTTGGCCTCGAAAACCTCGACAAGGTGGGCGAGGACAACGTGTTCTACGAATGCGATTATCCGCATTCGGATTCGGTCTGGCCCGAAAGCCCCGAATTCCTGCATCGCTCGGTTGTTGAAGCTGGCCTGACCGACCTGCAGATCGATAAGATCACGCACCTGAACGCCATGCGGGCGATGAACTACAGCCCGTTCGATCACTTCAAGCGCGAAGATTGCACCGTGGGTGCGCTGCGTCGAAAGGCAGTAGAACAGGGTGTCGATACTTCGCCGATCTATGTCGACGGCGCGGCCAAGCCGCTTGCCGATGGCGAGGAAAAGCGTGTCGTCACTTCGGCTGACGTGATGAAATTGTTCGCCTGATCGAACATTGGACCGGGGGGGCTAGGCCAGCCTGCCCCCCCGGATTTCAATAGGTCTGACCAGATCTCTGTCGATCGGAGCTCAGATAAAAAGTAACGCGGGTGCCGGTGCGCCGCCTCTATCTCCAGCCATCAGCGCAAATTATTCGGCTGCGGCGTCGCTTTCGAAATCATAGAACCGCGCATATTGCTGACGATAGGCCAGCAACGGCCCATCGCCTTCGACCAATAGCGGATTCGGCACATAGCGCTTGGCGTTCCAGATCGGGATATCCTGGACAATCTGCTTCACCAGGTCGCGCATGCGGGCTTGGTTCACGCGCATCTTGCCATCGCTGAGGTTCGACTGGCGATAAAGCTTCCAGCGAATGTGCGTGTTCTCCCGGTCAATCGGCGTGACAGTCTGCAGCAAAACGACGTGAGTCACGTCGATGAACTGGGTGATAGTCTGGCCGGGGCCGGTAGCGAAATTGTCGATCTTGCCATGCATAGGCCCGCGCGGCGTGTTCATGGTCGCCTCCACGATGTTGCGGCGAACCCAGCCATCGAGGCGGAACTCACCGCTAGGCGCGCCCGGCACTCCGTGAACCGAAGCGAAGTGGGCATGGTCCTGTCCGTTCTCGGTGATTTCCTGAACGTGGATATTGACCGACCACTCGTGGCGCTCTTCCTCGACCCATTCGCCTTCGGGACAGGGTGGCAGGGCCATCACCTCCCACTTGGGTGCGCCCTTGTTCGGGTGATACCAAACATAGACCAGCCCATCGACCTCCGCCGCAGGCCAGGCCGGCAGGCACGACCGCTTGAGCTTGGGCGGGACGAAGCGGGTATAGGGGATCTCGGTAACACCGCCTTCACCGTTATAAGTCCAGTGATGGAAGGCGCAGCGCAGATCGTTGCCGACCACCTCGCTCGCTACGCCAAGGTGGGCGCCCAGGTGCGGGCAGAACGGATCGACGGCGCGCAACTGGCCATCCTCCCCTCGCCAGATTACGAATTCGGTACCGAAATAGCGGAAGGTCTTGCGATCGCCTACGGTGATTTCTTCCGAAGCAGCCACGGCGAACCAGCCGAAGGGCAACGGTATCTTGTCATAGCCGCGGTCAAGTGTGGCGGATTCGGGAAAGGTTTTATCCATTGCTTTTGGCCCTCTTGTTAGTCAGTCGGCAACTATGGTGGCGGTGATACCCGCGGCAGTGGGTTCGAGTGAAAGCTGGCATGCCAGCCGGCACCCGGGCGCGGCATCGAGCGCTTCGAGCATGTCCTGTTCATCGACCGAAACCGATCCGCCTGCCCAGCCATCGCCAAGCTGGACCAAACATGTGCCGCACGAAATCTCGCCACCGCAGGTGCCGATAGTCATATCCACATGCTCGCGCATCAGGTGCATCAGGTTCTGCCCCGAACCGGCAGTCAACGCATGGGCCGTGCCGGCCTTGTCGATTATGGTAAGCGAAATATCAGACACAATGCAGTTCCTTGTCAGCGCCCGCTCGGGATTTCACGGAAGGGCACGCCCTTGTCCAACCGGACATCGCCGGGCAGGCCCAGCACGCGTTCGGCAATGACGTTTTTGAGAATTTCATCGGTACCGCCACCTAGCCGCAAGCCCGGCGCCCACAGGAAGCGGTGCTGGAAGGCTCCGTTCGCCGCAGCGTCTTCGGCATCGACCAGCAGCCCCGACATATCGAGCAGGTCAACCGCCTGACTCGACATATCCTGGGTGGAGTTGGACCACAGCAGCTTGCCCGCCGAGCTTTCCGGCCCCGGTGCCTCGCCCCTTGAAAGCGAGGACAGCGTACGGAAACTGGTGAGTCGCACGGCCTCGGTGCGGATGTAGTAATCAGCAAACCACTCACGGAATGCCGGGTCATCCATCACCGTGCCTTCCCACGAAGGGGTCTGCCGGGCCAGTGCCATGACATCGCGCCACGACAGCCCAGTGCCCGAACCCAGCGCCGCCCGCTCGTTCATGAGGGTTGAGATCACCACGGCCCAGCCACCATCAATTTCGCCCACCCGCTGGCAATCCGGGATGCGCACGTCGGTGAGGAAAACTTCGTTGAGTTCCGCATCGCCGGACATCATCTTGATCGGGCGCACTTCAAGACCGGGCGTAGTCATATCGACCCAGAACACCGTCAGCCCCTTGTGTTTCGGGACATCGGGATTGGTGCGGGTCAGCAATAGGCCGTAGTCCGATGCCTGAGCGCCACTGTTCCATACCTTCTGGCCATTGATCACCCAGTCATCGCCATCGCGCACGGCAGCGCAGCGTGCGCCGGCGGAATCCGATCCGCTAGACGGTTCAGAGAACAGCTGGCACCAGATCTTGTCACCGCGAACCGCTGACGGGATCAAGCTGAGCGTGAGCTCATCCTGGTTGTGTTCCAGCAAGGCAGGCAACAGGAAGTGCAGCCCGGTCATGAAATAGGTGAATTGCACCCCGGCGCGGGCTTCTTCCTGGTTGAAGATCGCTTCCTGAATGTTGGTGCCGCCCGAGCCCCCCCATTCGCGCGGCCACGATATGCAGGCATAGCCGGCATCGGCCTTGACCACCTGCCACTGCCGCGCCGCTTCCTTGTGCGCCGGGTGCCAGGTCCGCCGCTCTTCGGCTGTCAGCACGGACAGGTCAGGGGCATTACCCTCGATCCAGGCGCGCACCTCGGCGCGGTAGGCGGCTTCTTCGGGATTGTCATCGAAGTTCATGCTGCGATCCCTTCAGCTGCGACCTGCTGCTCGATGCGGGTTGCCAGCCTGCGCTTCCAGTCACGCGGCGCGCCCACAACCAGCCCGAGGTGGCGGGCGCGGCGATAGAACAAGTGACAATCAGCCTCCCAAGTGAAGCCGATTCCGCCATGAGTCTGGATGTTTTCCTTCGAGGCCTGCCAATAGGCGGCGCTGGCCGCGACGCGGGCGGCGGCGGCTGCCAGCGGCAGTTCTGGCGCCTGGGTCGATAGGGCCCAGGCACCGTAATAGGCATTGGCCCGGCCAACTTCGTTCGCGATAAACATGTCGGCCAGCTTGTGCTTGATCGCCTGATAACTGCCGATCTGACGGCCGAAGGCATAGCGTTCCAGCGCATAGTCCCGCGCCATTTCCAGACAGCGATCCGCTCCACCGACCTGCTCGAAAGCCAGCAGCACGGCGGCATGATCCTGCACCCGGGCAAGCAACTGCGCCCCTTGTCCCGCTTGACCGATCACTTCGCCAGCGGCGCCATCGAAATGGATGCGTGCAGCGCCGCGAGTTGGATCGAGCGTGGCGACCACCTCGCGCTGCACGGATCCCTGCGAAAGATCGACCAGCACCAGAACCGATCCTTCGTCAGAAGCTGCGAGCACAATGGCCCAGTTGGCAGCAAGTCCATCGATTACCGGCACCTTAGTCCCACTGAGCTTTCCGTCGACGTAGCGCACTTTCAATGCATCGCTGCGCAGCACGCCGGGTCCTTCGCTCGCGGCCAGCGTCCCGATGATTTCGCCCGCGCTGACCAGTGGCAGCAGGCGCTGCTTCTGCTCCTCGTTGCCGGCGATCACCAGCGCCTCGGCAAACTGATAGATAGTGGAAGCAAAGGGAACCGGAGCGAGCGAGCGGCCGAGTTCCTCTGCCAGAGCGCAGAGATCGACATAGCCCATGCCCAATCCGCCGTAGCCTTCTGGAATCGCCGCGCCGCACCATCCCTGCTCGCAGATGCGCTTCCACAACGCCGGGTCGTGGCCGATTCCGGGCTCTTCGAGCACGGCCCGCACCGCCGTGAGCGGCGATACGGCCGCCAGGAAACGACGCGCTTCGTCCTTGAGGGACTTCTGTTCATCAGTGTAATCGAAGTTCACGCCTCAATCCCTTTTTTCCGCCATACGGGTGGCGGGACCCCTACATAACGAAGTGCAATACAGTTAGTTTTATCGCAGCGCAACGCCGCTGAGTCTTCACGAGGAGCTGATTTTGCGATTGGGGCCAATCTCTACTCGCACCGGTCCAATTGAAAGAAAGTAATTTGTCAAAGCGCATATCGGGGGGTGGGTTTATAGTCCATTCTCCGATGACATGGCGCAAGATTTCGTCGCTGCGCCCCTCGATCCGCATCGCCGGCAGCACAATGCCACTATAGAGGTACATGAGCGCCGGCTACAGAATGCTTCGATGAACGTGTCGCGCGCCACGTTTTGCGGGGTAGACAACCACCATTGGAGCCGGCTCGATTGATGCCGATGGCTTCCGCGCCATGATTGGCCAGCATCAATCCGGCGAACGGCCCCGGGCCTATCCCGCCAAATTCTACTATCCGGAAACTGGAAAGCGGGCAGTTCATGCTCCTTGCCTGGCCATGCCCTCACGGAATTGGCGCAGGAAGGTTCCGCGATCGACCTTCATCGTCGATGTACGCGGTAGTGCTTCATCCAACACGAAAATCTGCTTGGGCACCTTATATCCGGCTAGGCGTTGGCGCAGCATCCGGCGCAGTTCTTCTTCGCCCGGCAGCGCTCCATCCTTGGCAACTACCGCGGCGACCACCAGTTCACCCAGCCGTTCATCCGGGAGACCGAAGACGAGGGATTCAGCCACCCCCGGGCACTCATTGAGCACTCTTTCGACTTCAGCGGCATAGACGTTTTCGCCGCCCGATATGATCATGTTCTTGATCCGGTCCGCAATGAACAGGCGACCGTCGTCATCAAGCCAGCCTACGTCGCCAGTATGCAACCAGCCGCCACGCAGCGTCTCGGCAGTTTCGTCCGGGAAACCGATATATTCGCGCATGACACTCGCACCGCGCAGAAGGATCTCGCCATTTTCGCCGGTGGGGGCATCGCTGTCATCCGAGCGGGCGATTCGCAGTTGCAGGGTTGGCAGAGCATAGCCCGCGCTGGTTGGATGGGCGAGGTAGTCCCGCCCGTAGATCGATGTCCCCCAGGCGCCGCTTTCGGTCATGCCATAGGAATTTGCCAGCATGACCTGTGGCATCTTGAGCCGGATCTCCTCGACAATCCTGACATCGAGCGCCGCCGCCCCATTGGCGAGCAAGTTGATCGAACCGAGGTTGCGATCGTTAGCCAGCGGCGACCGGATCATGTCGAGCAGCATGGCCGGGACAAAGCCGAGCCGGGTGACCGTTTCGCGTTCCATCAGCGCAAGCGCTGCCTCGGCATTCCAGCGGGTCATCACGAACAGAGTGGCATGAAAGCACAAGCCGCGCAGGAACGGGGTCATGCCGCTCATGTGGAACATGGGCGAAGCGATCACCGTTGCAGCACTGGCGGCACGCCGTTCGGGCGGCACAGACTGGTCGAATTCACGCTCGAAGGTCAGATCCTGAAGATCGGCCACCAGCCCGCCAAGCACGGCCGTATGCGCTAGTGAACCGTGGGTATGCAGCACCGGCTTTGGCCAGCCGGTCGTGCCGGAGGTAAACAGGATCGCAGCGCTGTCCTCTGGCTGGACCGGCTCGGGCGCGAAGGCCGCACCGGAATGGCGCGTGGCCGCTTGTGCCAATTCATCTTCACCCACGCATAGGGCCGCCATGTCGTCGTGAAACGAGGACAAAGCCGTCAGTCGCTCCACATCGGCAACAATGAGCTTGGTGCCGGCACTGGTGCTGGCATGGGCCAGCTCTTCGCCCGCGCCCCGGATGTTGAGCATCGCCGCTCGCGCTCCGATCCCGGTGATCGCGATGAAGGCGGCCATCAGGTCCAGCCCTGCGGGCAGTGCAATGCCCACCGTATCGCCCCCGACGATCCCCATGTCCTTTTGCAGCCATTGCGCAATGGCCCCAGCGCGGCCGAACAGGTCAGCTGAGGAATATTCACAACCCTGATCAACCAGCGCGCGCCGCGACGGCGACCGGGCCGCCTGCAGCCATAGTTCAGTCAATGTCTGCGGGTGATTGGCGAAAACCTCGACCTGCTGTCCGCCGCGCATGGCCAGGCAGGTTTCATAAGGCCCGCCCGGCTGGATAAGCGATCGGGTAGCCAGAATGCTTGCCGGATCACGCACCGGACTTGCAGCCCGCGTCAAACAGCTTTTCTGACGCTTTGAAACCGCCATAGCGAATGCAATGCTTCGACAATCGGTTATCCTCTCTAATCCGGGCGGTGCTAGTCCGACTGGAGAAAATTGCCACTCCAACCCGGCGACACTGCTCTTGCCTGCTTCGCCTGAACACTACTGCCACCTGACCATTCGGCAAGGCTTCAAAAAGATATCTCTTTCTGTCGCCAAAGAGAATTGGCAGGCAATCCAAGCATTCAGTCTCGCGCCAGTAGCAGGGCCGCCGCCATCGGTCCGCCCCCCGAAGTCGCCACGGCCAACCGGGGCTTCCCACCGACCTGACGTGCGCCGGCGCGACCGCGCAACTGAATAACCGATTCATGCACAAAGCCAAAACCATGAAGGCGCCCCGCTCCCAGCTGCCCCCCTGCGGTGTTCATCGGCAGCTCGCCATCGCGGGCGATGCGCTGCCCGCCTTCAACAAAATAGTGGCCTTCACCCTTCGCGCAAAAGCCCAGCCCTTCGAGCCAGGTTATCGGCAGGAACGAAAAACCGTCATACAACTGCACCAGATCGACATCGCCGGTCCGGTAGTCGGTATGCTGCCAAAGTTCGGGTCCGGCGGCATAGGCAGCGGGCCATTCTGCCTGGTCCCAGCTGTAGCGTTCAACCGAACCCGACATGGCCGCAATCCTGATCGGCGTGGCAGAAATCTCGTCCAACGCATCTCCGGCCGAAACGATGAAGGCAGTCGAGCCGTCGGTAAAGCGATCGCAATCATATAGGCCGAAAGGCGTCGCGATAAGTCTGGCTGCCATGTAGCGATCGAGCGTCAGCTCCTCACGGGTGATCGCCGATGCCTGCGGATTGAGCAGGGCATTGCGCGAGGCATTGATCGCAATCGCAGCCAGATGCTCACGGGTCATGCCAAACCGCTGGACGTGGCGGGCTGCAGGGATTGCGGTCCAGCAGGCCGCCGAAAGCGCGCCAAACGGCAACAACCATTGCAGCGCGCCGCCCACCTCGCCACCGCGCGGCTGCGGAAATTCGGCCGGGCGCGAAAGCGCGGCGGCTTCATAAACTGTACGGAAGCATATCGCGTGGCGACACACACCGCTGCGCACCGCCATGGCGGCGGCGGCAATCGCGGAAAGCTGCGCCGGCTGCTCACCCCCGCCATAATGCCAGCGCGCCTTGATCCCCAATGTCTCGATCACGTCGATGCTGCTGACCGGCGAGAACCCCGGGGGGGTGTCCATCTTGCCGGGATAGGTGAACACACCGTCGATCTGGTCCAGCGTCAGTCCGGCATCACGCACGGCTTCGCGGATTGCATCGACGGTCAGAAGCAACGGATGACGGGACAAGCGAATGCCGACTTCCGACTGGCCGGCCCCGGTGATGAATGCTTCAACGCCAGCCATGGTCATTTCGCCTTCTCGAACAGCGGGAAATGGATGTCACCCTGTTCTTCAAAGGTAACGCGTACGCGGTCACCCGCAGCCAGATCCGCTTCCTCGCAGCCCACGATATTGGTGGTCAGATAGACACCCGGCGCGCCATCGATCGCGACCCGTGCGATGATGAAAGGTACCTCCATCCCCGGCAGCCACGGTTGGTGGTTGACCGTGAAGCTATCGACCGTGCCGGTGCCCGGAACCGCAGCAAAACCGTGATCTTCCCTGCCGCAATGACGGCACAGAGGGAGCGGCGGATGGGTCCAGCCGTCACAGCTGGGACAGTGCTGGATCAGCAGCAGCCCCTTGGCCCCGCCGGTCCAGAACGGTCGGGTAAGATCGTCAAGCCGCGGGCGCGGCCGAGTCATGCTCATCGGTCAAGGCTTTCGGGTTTGGAACGCCGCAATGACCAGAGGCTGCCCACTGGTCAACATGCTAAATAATTTCACCGATTTCTGTGCCGCAATCGAGCGTGCTGCCGGCTTCTGCTTTATGGATCAACTTACCGCTGGCGGGCGCCTCGATCTCGGTCGTGCTCTTGTCAGATTCGAGCAGATAGATGATCTGGCCTTCGGTAACGTCGGCGCCATCGGCGACAACCCATTCAGCGATCGTACCTTCGCTCATCGACATGGCAAGCTTCGGAACAGTGAGAATTGTAGACATGGTGATTTCCTTCTGTTGCAATCAGGCCTTCATCGCTTCGTGGATTCGGGCGATGATCGAGCCGGAGTTCGGGACCTGCGACATTTCAATCGCGTTCGAATAGGCGATGGGAGCATAGGCAGCGCCAAAGCGCATGGCCGGTGCCTTGAGATCCCGCCACAATTCTTCGTTGATCGTGCTGGCGATTTCTGCGCCGAAGCCGCAGAATTCGACCGCCGCATGGACGACCAGCGCGCGGCCGGTTTTCCGCACCGAAGTCAGCACGCGGTGATAGTCGATCGGTACGAGGCTACGCAGGTCGATCACCTCGGCACTAATCCCTTCCTTGGCCAGCTCCTCGGCGGCCGCCAGACACTGGTACACCTGCCAGCCATAGGTGACTATGGTAATATCCGTGCCTTCGCGGCGCACCTTGGCGACGCCCAGCGGAATCGCATATTCGCCGAGCGGCACTTCGCCCTTCTGGGTGAACAGCAACATCATCGATTCGAACATTACGCAAGGGTCAGGATCGTTGATGCACGAGGTAAGCAGGCCTTTTGCGTCGGCTGGGGTAGAGGGATAGACCACCTTGATACCCGGCGAGTGCAGCAGCCACGATTCCATCGACTGCGAATGCTGGGCGCCGAACCCGCCCATGCCGCCACCAGCCTGAACGCGGATCGTCATCGGCGCATGCGTGGCAGAACCCGACATGTAGCGTTGCTTGGCCGCGTGGTTGAAAACTTGGTCCATGCAGACACCAAAGAAGTCGGTGAACATGATTTCGGCAATCGGACTCATCCCCGCGATCGACGAGCCGATAGCCGCGCCGATTATAGCCTGTTCGGCAATCGGGGTGGGGCGAACCCGGTTCTTGCCGAATTCGGTCTGCAGGCCCTTGTTGGTGCCGAACACGCCGCCGTGCGGATCGCCCACGTCTTCACCCAGGATGAAGACTTCGCCATTCTTCGACATAGCGATCTGCTGCGCATCGCGGATCGACTCAACCATCGACATGGTCTTGGCCTCGCCAGTCGGCTCGCCTTCATCGGCGCGCTCCGGGTACTGGCCGCGTTGGGGGACGCAGGTTACGTCAGCGAAGACGTCGGTGAGCGTTTCCTCTGCCGGAGTGACAGGGCTGGCCATGGCTCGGGCAATTGCATCCTCGACCTCGGTCTTGGCGGCTGCGTCGATGCCTTCAAGCTCTTCTTCGCTGCAAATACCTGCTTCAGCCAACAGCGCACGGGTTTTTTCCAGCGGCGCGCGCTCCTTGGCGGCGGCAAGTACATCCTTGTCGGCATTGTAGTTATCACCCACGCCAGCGTGCGGACCCATGCGGTAGGTCAGCGCCTCGACGAAGACCGGGCCCTTGCCGGCGCGGACATGGTCGATCACATCCTGCATGCCCGCATAGAAGGCCGCCGGATCGTTGCCGTCGAGCTGCACGCCACGGAAGCCGAGCGCCTCGGCGCGGCCGAAGAAATTGGGGCCGGCGGTATAGTCCGGGATGGGGGTATATTCGCCCCACTGGTTGTTCTGGCATAAGAAGATCACCGGCAGTTTCCAAGCACCGGCCAGGTTCATCGCTTCGTGAACTGCTCCAATCGAAGTAGCGCCATCGCCGAAGTTGACGATGGTCACGCGGTCTTCGCCGCGCTCCTTGGCGGAGATGGCAAGGCCGTTGGCAATCGGAGCGCCCGCGCCGACAATGGCAGTGGTGACCATTGAGCCCGATGATGGATCGGAAATGTGCGGGGAACCGCCCTTGCCCTTGTTAACGCCGTCCTGACGGCCCAATGCTTCTGCAAACATCCCGAACAGATCAACACCCTTGGCAACTTGATCGTGAATACCACGATATGTGGTGACCATGTAGTCACGCTCGGTCGTGAGCTGTGCGATGGTTGCCGGAATGCACTCCTGACCGGTCATCGGCCAGTATGTGAACATGAACTTGCCTGCCGAAAGACCGGCCTGGATCGCCTTGTCTACTGCACGAATACGCGACATCTGAACGTAGATCGCCTTGAGCACGTTTGGCTCGATCCCAAGATTTCCTTGCGCCATTATGTCTTCCTATAGAAAATTCAGGTTACTCTATACACATCGCCCAATCCTGCTCCTGCGTCAACAGCCAGAATTAGGCCGGGGAAAACGTCGAGCAATTCAATTAACTCTATTCAAAGGCTAAGGGATGGAGTTAGAGGGCGCTTTCTGTCCCTTCTGCCAAAGGTTATAGCATGCCGGTCGAACTTCGTATTCTTGCATGGGGGGCAATCCTTGGTTTTGTTCATATCATGTTGCCGATCCTGGTCAAAACATGGGCCTACGGGCTGAAATGGAATGTTGGCGCGCGGAACGATACCCAGCCTGACCTCGGCCCGGCCACGCGGCGCCTAGAGCGTGCGCAAGCCAACTTCTTCGAGACATTTCCGCTGGCTATCGTAGCGCTGATCGGCGTGGTGGTTGCCAATCGCACCTCGCCCGAAACGGCGTGGCACGGCTGGATGTGGCTGGGCGCGCGCGCGCTTTACCTGCCTACCTATTGGATGGGTATTCCGGCCTTGCGCACGATCATATTCGGCGTTGCCGTTGCCGGAATCATAGACATCTTGAAGGTCCTGCTGCTTGGGTAGTTCAGCCGAAAGGCACTCGGACATGAATCGATCGATGACGATAGGGTGCATGGAATAATTCATAGTTCTTGCACACCCTCGATCACCTTGTCGGGATCGATATCCATCAGTTTGTCGTAGTTCTGGTGGAAGTTGCGAATCATGCCCTCCTGGTAAGCGGAAAGCCAGACATAAGGGGGCTGCTTGGCCTTAAGCCCAGCATGGACTGAAGGAGCGTTCATGATGTCTTGGTCGAGGATTTTGGCGAGCGAGAGCAACTCGGGAGCCATAGTCCAGGGGTCATCAGCCCCTAGTGTGCGCAGTTTGGCCGGGGCTGGCTTGGATTTGCCCTCGGGCCAAGGAACAAGCAGCATGACATCCATGATCGACTCATTTGGATTGTCCCCATTCGGACGGAAGCGGAAACTGATCCTGGCCCAGCCCCCCCACGGGCAGATGTTGGGGAACAGGTGATTGAACGATCCGCCATCGTTGATTTCGGCGTCCGAATACTGTTCCACCTCGTCGCCGACGAGGCCGCGGAGGTGTTCACGCATGTAATCGGCTGAAGCATGGTAGTGCGCCAGAGCGTTTTCGCGCGGCACGGCCATTCCGCGCTGCGGGCTGCCGGCCGCCGACAAGATGCCCGCCCGCCCCCAATTGCCGAACACATCGTAGCGCATGTTTGCGCAATCGCCGCTCAGCAGCATTTGGTGGGGGTGCGTTGCAATAACGTGGTAGGCCTCCATGAAGGCCTCCATGATCACCTTCCAGTTTGCCCGGACAACCTTCTCTACATGAGCCTGCTTGAACCGGTTCTCGAGTTTGAACTTGCGGTAGAAGTCGATCATCACCGGCCCGAGATGGTCCTCCAGCGGGCTGGCATCGGGATCGGGGTTTATAAAGACATAGCCGCCCCAGGTGCCGATCTTGGCGGGCGGCAACTGCGCGGCATCCTCGCGTACGCCAGGGAAGTCCCACTCGGTGGTGATTTCCTTGAGGGAGCCGTCAAGGTTCCAAGCCCAGCCGTGGAACGGGCAGCGGAATTCTCTCGCCTTGATCCCGCTGCAGTCCTTCAGCAGGCGCCCGCGGTGAAGGCAGACGTTCTGGTGGGCGCGAATCTCGTTTTCGCCGGTCCGCACTACGAGGTAAGACAGAGTGGCAATCCGGTAGACGAAGTAATCTCCTACGTTGGGGATGTCATCCTCGCGGCAAGCCATCTGCCAAGTGCGCTTCCACAGTCGCTCGACCTCGCGGTCATGGAAGGCCTTTTCGTGATAGATGGCCGTGGGAATCCGGATGGGGCCGCCCGGCATCGGGCTGACGGCGCGGAAGGCATCGGGAATGAGTTCGGGTCGTCGATCGTTGTCGAGGTAAAATTCCGGCTCGATATATCCGGAAGAGCGCATACCTTCGGGGGTCATCATGCCCTTATCGGGCGTGTACGCGCCAACCAGAGGTGTCACGTCCCCTAGACGCGAACCAAACGGCGCGATGACCGGCGCCGAGCCGTCGTGTACGCCGGCATCCGCCATTTGCCAGAGCACATCATGATCATCCGGCAGATCTGGACCTCCGACATAGAGCAGCAAGGCGGGATCGGCCTGCGTGACATCACCTTCAACCCATTCACCATCCCATTTGAAGATGCCGTAGGAGTCGGATTTGTCCCTGGAGACGCGGACCAGCCCGTCACCGAGGGATTCATAAATTGTTCCGCTGATTGGGTGTGGTACGCGCCTCAGGTTCACCATGATTCTCTCCTCAGGCATCATCATTCTCCCGCCACATCGGCCACAACCGGCGTGGGATTTCGGATACCGAGTCTAACTTACTCAAGGGACCAGCAATAAGTGATCGAGTGGTTTTGCGCGACCGGACCAAGTTTTTCGATTTTGTCGCAGAGACGCTCTAGCCTGTTGAGTCGGGGTTACATATTGCGGCCTTCGCTCCTAGGCTTTCCGACACCGACCGAATCGAAGGGGATTTTTCAGACGTGGTTGCCGTGGACAAAATTTCCGATCCGATTCTGGCTGCGAAGACTTATCCGCAATTCCTACGGGCTGTCGCATTGGCCTACGAAGATGCTCCTGCGGTAATCCTGCGTCGTCCGGGCATCGCGGATCAATCCCTCAGCTATCGTGACTTGGAAAGCCGTTCGGCATCTCTCGCCCGCGGATTACTTGCACGGGGCATTGGCAAGGGAACGCGCATCGGCTTTATCTTTGGCAATGGGCCAGAATTTGTCCTGATCTTCTCCGCGCTCGCCCGGATCGGTGCGGTCGCAATTCCGATCAGCACCCTGCTCAAGTCAAATGAACTTGTGCGCGTGCTGCGTCAGGCAGACCTGACTGGCCTGATCGTTCAGCGCAGCCTGCTGGGCAACGACTATGCCGACCGGATGTGCGAAGCATTGCCTGGATTGTTGACCGGCCACAGCCCTGAGTTGCGCCTTGAGCAGACGCCGTATCTGCGCTGGATCGTCTCGACCGGTCCAGACTTACCCCAGACGTTCCGAGATTTCTCTTGGCTTTCCGATGAGGCCGGCACGGTTGACGAAAGCCTGCTGGAAGAAGTGGAGCGCGAGGTTCATTCTACCGACCAGCTTGTCGAGATCTATACATCGGGATCGATGGCCTTGCCCAAGGGCGTCCGCCATGATCATGGGCCGGCAATCTTTCGCGGTCACTGGATTCGCGCCCAGATGGGGTTGCGCACCGGGGAGGTCTATTGCCCGCTGCCAATGTTCTGGGTGGGCGGCCTGATGATTTCGCTGCTGCCGAACATGGAAATGGGCGTTGCAAGCCTCTGTTCGGAAGGAACCCCGATCAGCAGTCGTTACGCCATGGGCAGCGTGCTTGCTCCGGAAGATCTTGCCGAAATGAAACAGACACCGCCATTCTGGGGCTTGGGCATGAGTGAAACGCTTGGCCCATACGCGCTTGGCAAGGAGTTTCGCGCGCCCGGCTATCCGGTTTGCGCACCGCTTGACATCGTTGCCGACCGCTTCGAAATGCGCGTTGCAGACGCCAATGGCCGACCCGTGGCAGATCGCGAAATCGGCGAGATCCAGGTGCGCGGCTATGCCCTCTCGCCCGGTTTGCACAAGATCGAGCGCGAGGAATACTATACCGCCGATGGCTTCTACCACACCGGCGATCTTGGCTTGGTGGAGGGCGAGCGCGTCCATTTCGTGGGCCGCGATGGCGACATGATCAAGAGTGCAGGCTCCAACGTCTCCCCTGCCGAGGTGGAAATGGAGATGCAGGCGCTAGACGGCATCCATTCCGCCTATGTGGTTGGCCTGCCCGATGCGGAACGCGGCCAGCTTGTGGCCGCAGCGATCGTCCCGCGCGAAGGCAGCAGCATCGATCCCGATGCAATCCAGAAAGAACTGCGGCAGAAGCTTTCCCCATACAAAGTCCCGCAGGCTTACATCTTGCTGACCCGCGACGAAGTGCCAATGCTGTTCAGCAACAAAGTGGACCGACGCCGGATTCGGACCCTGACTGCAGAACGGCTTGGACGATCCCTTTGAGGAACGGACCGTACACGGATCAAACCCACAGCATTTGAGGAACTGGCGACACGTCACAAAAAGCACATGCGCCAGCCTCTGCCTGAAATGTTTCGATATCGTGCGTTGCTTTCCAATACGTCGCGGCGACCTTCACGCGACCCGCTTTCAGGCATAGTCGCTCTCATATTCCAATTTAGAAGCCGCGATCCGCGCAAGCGATCAAGAGCGGCAATATGGGAGGGGCAATACCGATGAAACTGAAGAGCTTTCTGCACCTGTCGTGTGGCCTCGCCGTGGCTTTTTCCGCGCCGGCACTTGCCCAGAGCGCGCCGGATCAGTCCAATGACACCGTTGGTGCCGACCGTATCGAGGACATTGTCGTAACCGCGCAGCGGCGCGAGCAGAACATGCAAGACGTGCCGATCTCGATCACAGCGCTTGGTGAGACCCAGCTCACGGCCAACCGTGTGTTCGACGTGCGCGATCTGAGCGCCATTGCGCCGAACCTTACAGTGAAGATGTCGGCTCCCGGTTCGGGCCAGCCCAAGTATTCCATGCGCGGCCTGCTTACCGCCGGCGCCGCGCCGGGCTCCGACAAGGGCATCTCCATCTACATGGACGGCGTCTACATGCAGGCCTCGGTCGGCACGCTGTTCCAGATGGCCGATGTTGATCGGATAGAGGTGCTGAAGGGGCCGCAAGGCACCCTGTTCGGCCGCAACTCGACAGGTGGCGCCATCAGCATTGTCACGCACAATCCGTCGGGTGAATTCGCTGTTCGTCAGGAGCTGACTTACGGCAACTACAACCAGTTTCGCAGCAAGACGCGCATCGACCTGCCAAAAGTTGGCCCGCTCAGCGCCAGTTTTGCCTATGTCCATTCGCAGCGTAACGGTGATGTACGCAACCTCGGAGCCGGCACGACCTGGGACTATTCCGTCGCAAATCGCGGGCTGCGAACCTCGTCGGCACGGCTTGGCGATGAAAACGTGGAGGCGTTTTCCGCCGCGTTGCGCCTCGACCTGTCCGACAAGTTCGATCTGCTCTACAAGTTCGACTATTCCGAAAACAACTATACTCCTGATGCGCAGGGCATGGCTTTCATCGACAGCCCCGCCATCTCGGGAACTCTGGCGATCCAGCCCGATCCGGCAGTGCTGACCCCGGTGACGAATCTGCGGCCCGAAGCGGTGAACAACGCATTCAGCACACCGAGCTTTACCTCGGGCCTGGGCCACAACGTCACCGCGTCGTACGCAATTTCGGACAACCTGCGCCTCAAGAACATCTGGGCATGGCGCACGTCCAAGCTGATTTCGACCAACCAGCTTGATGGCCTTGGCGGACTTGGATTCCCGGTGGGCGGCGGCGTTTACCTGCCCTTGACCCTGATCGGCGCCAACATCGATTACTATAACCGTCAGTGGAGCAACGAGACCCAGATCAACTTCGAGAACGATCTGCTCAACATCACAGCCGGCTACATCCACTTTTCCTATCACACCGAAGCCAACGCAATGCCGAACATCGCCTCCTTCGTGGGCAATCTGATTGGCAGGACGATCCCGGCGACAGGCTATGCGCGTACGATGATCGACACCCGATCCGACGCGGTGTTCGGCCAGGTTGAAGTCCATGTCACGCCGCAATTGGATCTTGTCGGCGGCTACCGCTGGACCCACGACAAGAAGAGCGGTGTTGACAACACCCAGCAAAATGCAACCGGCGGCTCCATCCCGGTCAACGTTGCATACAGCAAGGGCAAGCCGAGCTGGATGGTCGGAGCGAATTACCGTCCGACCGACGGCGTGATGGTCTATGCCAAATATGCCACCGGGTTCATTTCTGGCGGTCAGCTGGCCGGGCTTTCCTACGAGCCAGAAACCGCAAAGTCCTGGGAACTGGGCATCAAGGCCGAACTGTTCGACAGGAAGCTGCGCAGTAACCTGGCGATCTATAACGTCGACTATGGCAACATGCAGTTCGAAACCACCGGCGCCAACGTGATCCCGGTGGTGCCGGCTGCCGTTGTTCTGGTCAACGCCGGCGACGCCCGGGCTCGCGGCTTTGAATGGGAGAACGTCCTGGTGCCGGTCACAGGCCTCACCCTGACGGCCAACCTTGGTTACACAGATTTCAAATTCAACACGATCAGCCCGATCATCGGTACCCTTGCCTATACACTGCCTGTGAACCGTCCGAAATGGACTGGCAACGGCTCTATCCAGTATGAAACCGGCGAAGTGCTCGCTGGCGGACATCTGGTGTTCCGGGTCGACGCGAATTATCGCAGCAAGACCTACCTTGGCACCACCACGCCCGCCAGGAACAATCAGACCGCAGTCGCCGCTGTGACGACCGACAACAGCTGGGTCGTCAATGGCCGCATCGCCCTGAATGACTTTGATCTTGCCGGAGCCAAGGCGGAGATTGCGCTGTGGGGTCGCAACATATTCGACAATCGCCAGCTGAACTCTGTAACCCAGATCGCCCTGGGCGCGTCGGGGATCATTTATCCGGGTATGTACGAGCGCGCTCGCACCTTCGGGGTCGATCTCAGCTTCGACTTCTGAACCTGAATGGCGACGCCCGCCTTTGGGCGGGCGCGTTCCAGAAAATGCGGAGATTGGCATGACAGGCAAGTTCTCGGGCAAGGTTGCCCTGGTTACCGGCGCGGGTTCGGGGATTGGGCGCGCAAGCGCACTGCTGCTTGCGCAGAATGGCGCAAAGGTTGTCGTGGGCGACCGTGACGCAGAGTCCGCGCGGGACACCGCAGAGCGCATCGTCGCAGCGGGCGGCGAAGCGGTTGGCATTACCATGGACGTCACCTCTGCAGCAGAGGTTCGGGCGGCGGTTGACTGCGCGGTAAATACTTTCGGCCGGCTGGACCTTGCCCACAACAATGCAGGCGTTCTGGTTACCACATCGCTTGAAGCTGATGACGCCGAGGAAGCCTTGGACCTTGCTTTCGCCGTCAATGCCAAAGGCGTAATGCTTTCCATGAAATACGAGATCGAGGCGATGCTGCGCACTGGGGGCGGATCGATCGTCAATACCGCGTCAACCCAGGGCCTCGTTGCCAGCCCTCAATGGGCCTACACGGCCAGCAAGCACGCCTGCGTCGGTCTGACCAGGGCAATCGCGATTGCCTATGCGCAACGCGGGATCCGGGTGAACGCGGTGTGCCCCGGCGCCGTGCTCACCGGCATGACCATGGGAATGGTGGAGGACCACCCTGAAGCCGCGGCCGCGGCTGCTGCAATGCACCCGCTTGGCCGGTTCGCCCAGCCAGAGGAGATTGCTTCGATAGTCGCATGCCTGTTATCCGACGAGTCCAGCTACATGACCGGCACTGCAGTGCCGATCGATGGCGGTTACACCGCCCTGTGATCCTCTGAACCCCCGGGCAAGCGAAATCCATGACACACTCACGCTATCCGCATCTGCTGTCTCCCGGGCGCCTTGGCCCACTCCAACTGCGCAATCGCATCTGCGTGACGGCCATGGGCGTCAGCCTGGCCGAAGATGATGGTTCCTGCGGTGATCGGCTGATTGCCTATCACGAGGAGCAGGCGCGCGGTGGTGCCGGCCTGATCATCATGGGCGCCACCGGCGTCTCGCTGCCAGTGGGCGGCGTTCAGCGCAACCAGATCGACATCTCGCATGACCGGTTTCTGCCTGGCCTTTCGCGCCTTGCCGAAACAGTGCATCGGCACGGCGCAAGGATTGCCGCCCAACTGCATCATGGCGGCCTCAATGCCGGATATGCCGCAGCTGTCCACGGCGTGCCGCTGTGGACGCCGTCGCTGCCACTTCCGCCCGAGCCGGGCGATTTCTTCTCGGCCTATCTGCCCGAGGAAATTGACTCGAGCCGGATGATCATGCCCCAGATCCACGAAATGACCGAGGACGATATCGCCGGGGTCATTGCCGACTTCGTGGCCGGTGCGTTGCGGGCAAAGGCGGCCGGGTTAGATGGCGTGGAAATTCATGGGGGGCATGGCTACGTGCTTTCCTCGTTCCTGTCGCCATCCACCAACCGCCGGACCGACCGCTATGGCGGGACGTTCGAAAACCGGGCCCAGCTGATGGTGGAAACGGTCGCGGCAGTACGCGCTGCGGTCGGCCCCGACTTCGCCATGTGGTGCAAGCTGGACACCCGCGAGGTCGGGAAAGCCAACGGGATCACGATCGAGGATGCCTGCCAGACGGCGCGTTGGCTGGAACAGGCTGGCGCTCATGCGATCACTGCCACATCCTATCACAACACCTCGCATGGCAAGCTCCACAGCGAATCCAACATTCCACATCCACCGGAGCTGAACATGCCGGGAGCGGCAGCCATAAAGGCAGCCGTATCAATCCCGGTCATTGCTTCGGGCCGTATCGAACCCGAAGCGGCTGACGCCCGGATCGGCAAGGGCGATTGCGACTTCGTTGCGATGGGGCGCAAGCTGCTGGCCGATCCGTTTCTGCCGGCCAAGCTGGCGAAAGGCCGCGCGCAAGACGTCCGGCCGTGCATCTACTGCTACACCTGCGTGAGCTGCATCTACATCGGCACTTCGGTGCGCTGTGCGGTCAATCCGGAGCTTGCCTTCGAATATCAGCGCCCAGCTGTGGTAAACGGGCAGGCCCGGCGCAGGATTGCCGTGGTCGGCAGCGGACCCGCTGGCATGGAAGCTGCCCGGCGGCTGGCGCTGGCGGGTCAGAACGTGGCGCTGTTCGAAAGTGGTGATCGCCTCGGCGGGGCGCTGAGATTCGCATCGCTGGCCTACGAGCCCAACGAGCACCTCCTGGATTGGCTGGAGCACCAGCTGTCGCAAGTGCCGGTGGATGTCCGCCTCGGCACCTGCGCCACTCCGGAGCTGTTGCGCGAATGGGGGGCGGATGAAGTTGTCGTGGCGACCGGCGCCATTCGCGAACTGCCCCCGATCCCCGGCTCTGACCAGGCGCATGTGCTGAGCGGAGACGATCTGCGCAGTCTCATGCTCGGCAAATCCAACCCGACGCTCAACGAGAAAGTCGGGCTTGGCGCGCGCCTCGCCGCCAAGGTCGGCGCAGCGACGGGACTTACGGCAAATCCGGGCTTCGTGCGCAAGGCATCGCGGCAGTGGATGCCGCTCGGCTCGCGCATCGCGATCATCGGCGGCGAGCTGGTGGGGCTCGAACTGGCCGAGTTCCTTGCCGAGCGCCATCGCGAGGTGACGGTGGTGGAGGAGAGCGGAAATCTCGGCCGCGGCTTGACTGTCGTGCGCCGGGCGCGCCTTGTAGCGGAACTGCGCGAACACGGCGTTTCTCTGCACACCGGCGCAAGCGGCATCGTCATCCTGCCCGACGGAATCGAATTCACCGGCCTAGATGGAGACCGTGTAAAGGTGAACGCCGATCATGTCATAGTCGCCACCGGTGCCCGGAGCGATTCAACCCTGGCGGACGAACTGGTGGCCGCAGGCTTCACCGTCCATGAAGTCGGCGACGGCTCCGGCGTTGGCTATATCGAAGGAGCCATGCGCAGCGCTGCCGAGGCCGTTGGCCGGATCATCATATAGAGGGCGCGCGTCGGGCGGCCCTACTGATAGAGTCCAGATGGCTCCGGGGACACGCCACGTCCGAATTGTCGGCGAAACTCGCCAGGGGTCAGCCCGATAGACTTGCCAAAAGCAAAGGTGAATGCGCTCTGGCTGGCAAATCCAGCGCGATAGGCAATGACCTTAAAAGGCAGATCGTTCTCCAGAATCAGCGACTTGGCCAATTCCATACGCGCATCGTTCACGTGCTCGTGAACCGATCGTCCGGTTGTCGTTTTGAAAGTCCGACACAGATGGCCGCGACTCATCCCGCACTGTGCCGCCAGTTCGGCAATGGTGGGCGCCTTGCCTGAAAAGTCCCTCAACATTTCGTCGATCCGCCGCAATTGCGAAAGTGCCAACTGACCGGATAGCTGATGCGAAGGTTCTACCCGGAGCAACCGGGCAAGATCGACAAGGTTGCTGATTGTCATTGATTCAATCATCACGTCGCTCGCATAAGTGGGGTGCAGTGTTTCAGACGCCATCTGAGTCATGCGCCGGATAACACCCTCCAACCGCACGTCGAGGCACTTGTCTAGATCTTCGTTGCGGAACTCTCCAGCAATTAAACGGCTCGACGCTTCAAACACTTCGCTATCGATTTCGCAACAGATAATCCGCGCGGTACTGCCATCGTTTCGATGGAGCATCTCGCTTCCTGCCGGGGCAAAAGTCAGTCTGCCTATCTCGCCATACTCGCCTCTGCTACCCTCAAGCATGTACTGGCCAGATTGTTTGTTCTCTACGCGTGATAAACATAGACACAAACGGTGGTATTTAGAGCGTTGAAAGCGAATTTCAGTGGGCCGATTCCATGACCAACGGCCTACGATCGCCCGAAGCCCAGGAGAATCGAAGTGCGCCTCCTCCAAAAAGTGAGTCCCAGGTACCTCGAACATTGCCTACCTCATGACAACCCTTTTGAATCAATATTGCCAACAAAGCAGGTGGAAGTCACGCTTTAAACACCGTAGTCGGCGTCGGAATTGACCTTGTTGGTGCAAGATACCTTGTTGGCCTTCAAGCTGCTGATCACATGCTTGATCTGATTTAAGACAATTGCAAGCAAGCAGAATCAATAGATCTCAATTGACCTTAGCGCCTTCGCTTGACCGACCACATTCAGAACATTTTCGAGCGACCAGAACAGCTTCCGGCAGGGCGTTGTTCCCACAAATCCGCGTCAGACGGAAAACAATATCCCAGAGCGCACTTTCTGGATAGGTCTTGGACGTGGTCGGCCAGACGCCACGCTAGCCTAGTATTTGTAAGCGGTCTTGCAATCTGTCATGATGGGGCGTTGTCAGACAAATAGACCGATACGCTGTAGCTCTTATCCTCTGAAGAGATGCGCGCTTCACATGTTTCGCGATTTCCGCTTTTCCGGAGATTTAGGGCCGTCTCGTGAAACCGAAATTGAGGCCGCTATCCGCCTGAAGTCGGAGGGGATCCCCCAAAAGCGGGACTCTATACGATCCCTGCGCCCAGCCCGACGGCCTTCCGCTCCTGAGCCTTCCGCTCTCGCCACTTGCTCTCGCGATAGACTGCTAGCACATCGATCGCACCGCCCGCTTCCATGCGCGCCTTGGCGAGGATCGGGGCTACATCGATGTTATAGGCCCGGCGCAGCGCCTGAAAGGCCATCATCGTGTCGTTGCCTTCCTGAGCAGCGTGCAGTGCGGCCCGGTCGACGAGGCTGGCTTTAGCATAGCACTGGGTAATTGCTTCGGCCGATGACAGCATCGATTCGATCGGATCGGTGACGTTGTGCGACTGGTCGATCATATAGGCCGGATCAAAGCCATCGCGCGGGTTCAGCTCGGCCTCGACCAGTTCGTTGAACACGAGGAACAGCTGGTGCGGGTTGATCGAGCCCGAATCGAGATCGTCGTCGCCATACTTGCTGTCGTTGAAGTGGAACCCGCCCAGCTTGCCGAAGCGGTGCAGGCGGGCCACGATCTGCTCGATGTTCACATTGGGCGCATGGTGGCCAAGATCGACCAGGCACTTGGCCTTGGGGCCCAGTTCCTGCGCGGCGAGGATCGAGCTGCCCCAGTCCGAGATCACGGTCGAATAGAACGCCGGCTCGAACATCTTGTGCTCAAGCAGCATGCGCCAATCACCCGGCAGCGCGGCATAGACCTCTGCCGCGGCATCGAGATAGCGATCAAGACTCCGCGCCAAATCTTGCTGGCCAGGGAAGTTGGTGCCGTCTCCCACCCAAACCGTCAGGTCACGGCTGCCAAGCTGCTTTCCGATTTCGATACATTCGATGTTGTGTTCCACCGCTTGCGCCCGCGCGCCGGCATCCTGCGAAGAGAGCGAGCCGTTGGCATAGGTGTGGGCCTGACCCGGCTGGTCCTGGAACGTGTTAGAATTGACGGCATCGAAACCCAGCCCAAGACTGGCAGCCTCTTCGCGCAGGGCGTTGAAGTCGCTGACCTTGTCCCACGGGAAGTGCGGGGATACGCGGGGGGTGACGCGGCTGAGCTGGTTGATGACAGCGCAGTCTTCCAGCTTTTCGTGGATGTTGGTTGGCTCGCCCGGGATCGGGAACTTGGCAAAGCGCGTGCCACCGCGGCCCGCGCCCCAAGAAGGCACGGCAACCGAGAAGCCAGCGACGCGAGTCTTGATCGCATCGATATCGATGCCGTTTCGAGCCAGCTTGCGGCCGAGTGAGGTGTAATCGTCTTCCAGCGCATCGATCTCACGGGCGTTGGCTTGGGCGATGAGGTCGGCGGAGATAGGGAGGCCGGTCATGGGATCACTTCTTTACGGGGCTGAGGAATTTGTTCATCGCCAGCCATGAAACGAACTCGTCGAGGACGAGCGTGGTGGTGGTGCCGGGACTACCAAGGCCGAAGCCGTGGTTGCCCTTCTGGTAGCCGTGCACTTCCACCGGACGCCTTGCCTTCAGCCATTCCTGCGCGATGGCGAAGCCCTTGCTAGGGAACAGGGCATCATCGAGCGCGATGGCGTCGAACAACGGCGGAGCATCGGCCGGGACTGGCTCGGGGTCCTGCGGGCCATAGATATAGCCGACGAAGGCCGGGCGAGCGGCTGGATCGGAATCAAGCGCAACCCGGCGCGCAGTCATGGCCCCGGCGGAAAAGCCGATAATGCCGACGCGCGCCGGATCGACGTGCCACTGGGCGGCATTGGCACGGACCATGGCGATGGCGGCCCTGGCGTCTTCCGGCGCCTTGCTCTGCCGGAGCAGTTCGCCGTCCATCGGTCGGCCGATTTCCTTCATCATCTGCGTCCAGAAGAAGCGCGTGCCCTCGGCCGGATCTTTCGGCGTCTCGACCAAGCGATACTTTAGCACGAAGGCGGTAATCCCGCGATCAGCAAGAGCGCGGGCAACCTTCCAGCCTTCGTGCTCCATGGAGAGCATCATGAAAGCACCACCCGGGGCAACGATGACCGCCGACCCGTTGCCCTTGCCGCGCTTCGGCAGCACCGGGGTCAGGGTCGGTCGGGTAACGTTAAAAACGGTGAGACCGCTTGATCCTATGCTTGACCAGATTTCGGTTGCAGACGAACCGGGCGTCTGGTCGCCATAGAGCGGGATCGCATCGGGTTCGGCAGGAGCTGCTGCAGGCGTGGCCTTTGGAACCCCGGCAGGCTGCGCCAAGACAGGCGTCGAAAGGACCAGTGCTACGGCACCTGCCAGTGCAATTCCGAACCGTCTTTTCATTTTTCTCTCCCCATTGCTCCGGCTCAGCGTGTGAACGCTTGGACGTTCCCCGCATCGACGTTGATCATGTTGCCGGTCGACTTTGCCGACATCTCGCTGGCGAGCCAATAGGCGGCCTCGGCGATGTCTTCCGGCAAAACGTCGCGCTTGAGCATGGAGCGATTGCGATAATGCGCTTCCAGTTCCTCGCCGGCATCGACCTTGTTCGAGGCGGCGCGTTCCTTGCGCCAGTCGCCGTCCCAGATCTTGCTGCCCCGGATAACCGCATCTGGATTGACGATGTTGACGCGGATACCTTCCGGCGCCCCTTCGAGCGCGAGGCAGCGGGCCAGATGGTTGGCTGCGGCCTTGGCACTGGCATAGGCCGAAGCCCCCGCCGCCGCGGCCACTGCGTTCTTCGAGCCGATGAACACAACGGCCGAGCCCCCCTGCGCCTTCATCCGCTTGAGCAGCGGCCAGGCGGCGCGGCTGGTGAGGAAATAGCCTTGGGCCAACACGTCGTAGTTGCGGTTCCACAATGCGATGGTGGTATCCTCGATAGCTGCGGAACTGGCGATGCCGGCATTGGCGACGAGCACGTCGAGCCCGCCGAATTCGCGGGCGCAGGCATCGAAGGCGGCCTGGACCTGAAGCTCATCGGTCACATCGCAAACCGCGGCGCGGACGACATCCTTGCCGAATTGCGCGGCAAAGCCGTTGCAGACCTCCTGCACCGCCGCTGCATCGCGATCCGCCAGCATCACGCAAGCGCCTTCGCGTAGCAGGCGGGCCGCCGTTGCCGCACCGATGCCGCCGGCCCCGCCAGTGACCAGGGCGATCTTGCCGACCATCGGCCTGGGGGCCGGCATGCGCTGAAGCTTGGCTTCCTCCAGCAGCCAGTATTCGATGTCGAAGGCTTCCTGCTCTTCGAGCGCGATATAGCCGCCGATAGCTTCGGCACCACGCATCACGTTGATCGCATTGCCATAGAACTCGCCGGCTAGGCGCGCGGTGGTCTTGTCGGTGGCGAAGGTCATACGGCCGACGCCGGGGACCAGCACCACGACCGGATTCGAATCGCGCATCGCCGGGGAGTTGGCACGCTTGCAGCGCTCGTAATAAGCGGCATACATCGCGCGGTAGTCGGCGATCTGCTGTTCGAGATAGGTATCGTCGCAGAGCCGCGCCGGATCGAGCGTCAGCGGCGCGATCTTGGTCCGCAAGAAGTGATCGGGGCAAGAAGTGCCAAGCGCAGCGAGGCGCTCAAAGTCTGCCGAGCCGGTGAATTCCAGCGCTTCGGCATCGTCGGAGAAATGGCCGACCTTGGCGCGCGCACCGTCCATGAAGCCGCGCAGACGGGGCATCAGGTCGGCAGCAATGGCCGCACGGTCGGGATTCGACACCACGGCCTGTCCGCCAAACGCGGGCTTTCTGGCGAGGCGGGCGTTGAGATAATTCGCAGCATCGGCGATCAGCGCGATGGTGTGTTCATAGCAGGCCTGAGCGCTGTCGCCCCAGCAGATGATGCCGTGGCCTGCGAGCATAACGCCCTGCAGCTGCGGGTTGGCCGCCACGAAATCGCGCAACATCACGCCCAGCGTATAGCCCGGGCGCTTCCACGGCAGCCAACCGATTGCGCCGCCCCATATCTCCCTGGTCGCGGCTTCCCCGCCCGAACTGGCCGCCAGCGCAATGATCGCATCGGGGTGGACGTGATCGACATGGGCGAAGGGCAGCAGCGAATGCAACGGGGTGTCAATGCTGGCCGCGCGGGCATTGAGATTGAAGGTGCAATGCGGCAGGTAGCCAACCATCTTGTCGTCGTCGTCGGGGCCAGCATAGTGGGCTTCGAGCCCCAGCAACCGGGCCTGATACAGCGTCGCGAAGTCATCGAGCTTCATCGAGCCGATATCGCCGCCCGAACCCTTGACCCACAGGACCTCGACAGACTCACCGGTCAGCGGATCGGTTTCGGTGAGCTTCGCCGAGGTATTACCGCCGCCAAAATTGGTGACCGTCAGATCGCTGCCCAGCAGGTTCGAGCGATAGAGCAACAATTCGGCGGGGCTTAGTGTCGCGGCGTGTGTTTTATCCCAGCGACTGCTCGGCACTGCAAATGGCAAGGCAGCATAAATAGGGGTCTGGGCGTTCATGGAATCCCTCATATTCGAAAGTGACGGCGCGCAGGTGGCCTGAGCCGGTTCTGCTACTTGCTACACTTTTTGCTAGAAATGATCAACAATGATTGTTATTGATCATTTCTTGTCGGAAGGGAAGCGCATTGACCAAGGGCGCCATCATCGTCATCGATCTCGGCAAGACGCTGAGCAAGGTCAGTTTGTGGACCAAAGGCGGGCGCATGCTCGATCGCGTGGTGCGCCCCAACGCGCCGATCGTCGACGACGGCATTAAGCGCCTCGATCTGGCGGGTGTGGGTGTCTGGCTGATCGAAACCCTGGCCGGATTCGCAGGGCACCCGATCGAGGCAATCGTTCCGGTCGGTCATGGGGCTGGCGTGGTGGCGTTGAGCGAGGCCGGCCCGGCCTTTGCTCCGCTCGACTACGAGCAGGCGCTGCCAGCCGACCTGCTGGCCAGCTATCGCTCGGCGCGCGACCCGTTTGCGCTTACCGGCTCGCCGGCCCTGCCCGACGGGCTCAATTTCGGCGCGCAGCTCTACTGGCTCGACCGTCTCTATCCCGAAGCCATGGCCGGGGCGACGCTCCTTCCCTGGGCACAATACTGGGCCTGGTTTCTCACCGGCCGGGCGGTCAGCGAAGTGACCAGCCTCGGCTGCCATTCGGATCTATGGTGTCCGGCAGAGGGGCGCTTCTCGCCGCTGGCCGAACGCGAGGGCTGGGCGAGGCGTTTCGCGCCGCTGGTCGCGGCCGGGGACGTCGTTGGCACGCTTTCGACCCCGGTCGCAGCGCAGACCGGGCTCGCGCCCACGGTGCGCGTCCTCGCGGGGCTCCACGATTCCAACGCCGCCCTGCTTGCCGCGCGGGGCTTTACCGAGATCGCGCGGAACGAGGCGACCGTGCTGTCGACCGGCACCTGGTTCATCGCGATGCGGCTGGCGGCTGGCCCGGTCGACACGGCGGCACTGCCCGAAGCGCGCGATTGTCTGGTCAATGTCGATGCCTATGGCCAGCCGGTTCCCTCCGCGCGGTTTATGGGCGGGCGCGAAATCGAAACCCTGATTGAGATTGATACGCGCCGGGTCGACATCAAGCCCGACCAACCTGCCCTGCTGGCCGCGGTGGACGAGGTTCTGGCCTGCGGCGCAATGATCCTCCCAACCCTTGCGCCGGGTTGCGGGCCCTGGCCGGACAGCGCGTTCCAGTTCATCAACCGGCCTGACGATTGGTTCCAGCGGCGGGCTGCGGCCTGCCTCTATGCGGCCCTGCTCGCCGATGGCGCGCTTGATCTGATCGGCAGCCGGGAGCGGATTCTGGTCGAAGGCCGGTTCGCCGAAGCTGAAGTGTTCGTGCGCGCCCTGGCCTCGCTGCGGCCCGACTGCGCAGTCTTCACCGCCAATGCCCACAACGACGTCTCGTTCGGGGCGCTGCGGCTGATTGATCCGGCCCTGACCCCGCAAGGCGAACTGATTCGTGTCGAGCCCCTGCCGCAGGATCTCAGCCTATACCGTTCCCGCTGGACAGCGCTTACAGGAGCACAAGCATGACGATCGCCTCAATCGCCGATCTTCGTCTGGCCGCGCGCCGCCGGTTGCCGCGCTTCCTGTTCGAATATATTGATGGCGGATCCTATGCCGAGGCGACGCTGGCCCGCAATGTGGCGGATCTGGCCGCCATCCCGCTGCGCCAGCGGGTGCTGCGCGACGTTTCGCAAATCGACATGTCGACCGAATTGTTCGGACAGAAGCTGGCCTTGCCGGTCGTGCTTGCGCCGATCGGTCTTGCAGGCCTGAATGCCCGGCGCGGCGAGTGTCAGGCGGTTCGGGCCGCGGACCGGGCGGGTATCCCCTTTACCCTCTCAACGGTTGGGGCATGCGCCATTCCCGAAGTCGCGGCGGCGGCGTCCCGGCCGTTCTGGTTCCAGCTCTACATGATCCGCGACCGAGCCTTCATGAAGGACCTGTTGGCGCAGGCGGTCGCGGCGGGGTGCTCAACCCTGGTCTTCACGGTCGACATGCCGGTGCCCGGCAGCCGCTACCGCGACTATCATACCGGCCTGGCCGGGGCTCCCGGCATGAAGGGTGCGCTGCGCCGCTTCGCTCAAGCCAGCGTCAAGCCCGCTTGGGCCTGGGATGTCGGGCTGCGCGGCGGGCCCCACACGCTCGGCAATGTCGCTCCCGTGCTCAATGGAAAGACCGGCATCGAGGATTTCTTTGCGTGGATGCGCGACAATTTCGATCCTTCGATCAGCTGGCGTGACCTCGATTTCATTCGCTCCGAGTGGAAAGGTCCGCTTGTCATCAAGGGCATCCTCGATCCGGAGGATGCTAGAGAAGCGGCCGCGTTGGGCGCCGATGGCATTGTCGTGTCCAACCACGGCGGCCGTCAACTCGACGGAGTCCTGTCGAGCGCCCGCGCCCTGCCGCCGATCGTCGATGTGGTTGGCGACCGGCTGACCGTCCTGGCCGACGGCGGGGTCCGGTCCGGGCTCGACGTGGTGCGGATGCTGGCGTTGGGCGCCAAGGGCGTGATGCTCGGCCGAGCATGGGCTTGGGCGCTCGCCGCTGGCGGCGAAACAGGCATTACGAAATTGCTCTCGATAATCGAGGCAGAGATGCGAATTGCGATGGCACTGACTGGCGTCACCCGGATCGACCAGATTGGCCGCGCGAACCTGGCGGGAGACGAATGAATATGAACGGCAACACCAATCCAGACAGCTGGCGGGACACAATTCTGGCCGGCCTTGCCAATTACATCGATGCCGGTTCAATCGTCGCCGCCTCGGTCGCGCTCGTTTTGTGGCAGGATGCCTTCGGATTGTCTGAAGGCTTTCTCGGCTCGTTAGGCGCATTCGGCCCCAACGCTATTGGAGCGGGTATCGGTGCCCTCATCGGCGGGCGGCTTTGCGACCGGTTCGGCCGCAAGAAGATCTACCAATGGGATATGCTGGTCTATGCCGCAGGCATGGCACTGTTGGTTTTTGCGGTATCGCCATGGATGATCGTCACCGGCTTCCTGATCGTCGGTCTCGCCGTCGGTGCGGACATTCCAGCTTCATGGTCGCTGATCGCCGAACAGGCACCTGACGATGCCCGCGGCAAGCACTCCGGCGTCGCACAGGTGCTGTGGTACCTCGGCCCTGTCGTCGTGTTGCTGATGAGTCTCGCGCTTACCGACTATGGCCTGCTCGGAGCGCGGATTGTCTTCGCGCATCTTCTGGTGCTGGCGCTTGGGCTCACCTTCCTGCGCAGCCGGATGCAGGAATCCCGCCGATGGGAGGAAGCGCAGGCAGCGAGTGTCCCGCGTCCGCCGCTTTCGAGCCTATTCAAAGGCAAGTACCTTAGGTCTATCTTGGGGCTTGTCGGAATATACGGGTTCTGGAATCTCTGGGCCGGAACCAACGGGTTCTTCTTCCCCTATATACTCAGCACCGTCGGCGCGGCTACCCAGGCGCAATCCGTTGCTATCCAGGCACTGTCGTTTTTCATCGGGATGGTTTCAATCTGGTTCGTCTTCATGAAGCTGGTCGACAGGGTGAACCAGCGCCATCTGTTCATTGCCTCGGCGGTGATTCAAGTGATCGGCATGGCACTGCTCGCGGTGTTCCCTCTGACCATCCCGGTGGCGCTGCTCTATGTGTTCTTGCTGCAGTTCGGCGGCGGTTTCGGTGCCCAGAGCTTCTTCCAGCTATGGAGCGCGGAACAATTTCCGACAGCACTTCGCGCCACTGCACAAGGGGTTTGTTTTGCCATTGTCCGGATCGCTCTCGGGGTGTTCAGCTTCTTCGTCCCGATGCTCAACAACACTGGTTTTGCCAACCTTGCCTGGATCCTCACCGGGTTCCTTGTCATCAGTGGAGTCATCGGTGCCTTTTGGGCCCCGCGCAATGAAGGCAAATCGCTTGAGCAACTCGAAGCCGAGCGCCAGAAGTTTGCTTGAGGCCAAACGAAGGCAGACTTTCCATGCATGCTGCAGAACGCGAACTACTGATATCTGAAGCTCTTCGCCCCAAGGGCTTCATCAGCTTCCGTGAACTGGAAGCCCTTCTGGAGGCTTCACCAGCGACGATCCGCCGCGATCTGTCTCGGCTCGAGGCACAAGGTTCGCTGGTACGCATCCATGGCGGGGCGAAGCTCCGTGAACAGTCCGAACGTCAACCTCGCCTGCTTGGAACGCCGTTCGCCCAGTCGATCACTGAACATCTCGCTGCCAAGCAGGCGATTGGCAAAGCGGCGGCCAAGCTGGTGCCGTTCGGTGAAGGCATCATGATCGATGGCGGGACGACAACTTTACAGATGTGCCCCCATCTTGCAGGACGTCAATGCCAGGTCCTGACCAATTCGCTGTACATCGTGAATGCCTTACTCGCCCAGAAGGGCATCCGGGTGCTTGTTCCTTCCGGGTCTGTTTTTCCAGAGCAGAACATCATCCTCGCCGCAGCTGGGGAGGAATCGATGCCTCGTTTCCATGCACCCAAACTTTTCATGGGTGCTGCATGTGTGGGGCCGCAGGGCGTGATGCAGGCCGATGTTGTGCTGGTTGCCGCTGAACGGCGATTTATCGAGCGGGCTCAGAAAGTCATTCTCTTGGTCGACAGTTCAAAGTTTAATGGACAATCCGGATCGATCGTCTGTGGTTTAGACGAGATTGACACTGTGATCACTGATGCCGTTCCATTAGTGATGGCTGAGGCGTTCGCCCGCGCCGGAGTAGATACTATCCTGATCGACAAGAAATGAAACCGCAGCATATCAGAGAAACCCTTCGGCTGCGTGGTCGTTAATCAATTCGTCTAAGCGGACGTAGCCACACAAAACCTAGACTATCGTGTGATCGCGACACCTCCGGAATGTTGACAACTATCGCTTCGTATCGCGAGGTATCCGCCAAAAATCCTGCTCTCAATGAATGATATATTGCCTGCCCACATTGCGCGGCCTAGCGTTTAAGCTAGAGATTGTGAAAAAATTGGTCAACTGCAGCGTCGCTACTAATCCGAACAACTATGGTAGTCCTGATCCACAAGCGCAGGGCATCGCGCCCTCCATCTCAGCGGCTCAAGGGCGCCAAACAGGAAACCAACCAATTGCGAATATGTGAGCCGAACTACCCTGCCTGATGACACTTCACGCCCTTCCCCGAGTGTTGGCGTCAGCAAATGTGCATTGAAAGAACAGCATAGAGTGGTGAATTCGTAACTGGGGTAAATCACATTGAAGATGCCGTTGATATATTTGTTCGTTTCTAATCATTTTCGCACTCGCTCGCCGATTTTTCTGCGGCATTTAGCGTGTTAGAAACGGAACATATATATGCAAGATGTGCAATGAGCCCCCGCTATTTAGATGCGACATAAGAAATCCAATCGTCGATCTCTGCTTCAATCCAAACCGCACATCGGCTCCCCAAAGATCTGGATTTCGGAAACCGTCCCTCAGACATCCGCTTGTAAATCGACGCACGGCTCAACCCGACCCGTTGCTTAACTTCTGCCAGCCGGATGAGCCGCTGAGGTTTCGGTAGAGGTTCAATCGCAGGCTTAACCGAAAGGTTGTCTTTAGTATCTGCGGTGTTCGCCATAAAACTGTCCTTCAACGTAAAGATAGGTCGCGGTTTATGACCTCACGCACATGCTCGGCCACAAGTTTAGCGACGAGCCTTGATGTCCCTGCGGCCCAACGGGGCCGAATTTCAGCCACATCTTCGCCGAGAGCTTGCGACAGAGCGGAGGGAAGTGTGAGCAAAACTTCTTCCCAGAAAAGACCGATGTCGCGGTGCATCCAGTCGAGTGCCAGATCCTCCTGACCACATAAGGCCAACGACAAAATACCATAAGGGGGTACGCCAGTCGCCCCAAGCAAGCGCATGGCTTCGTCGGTGGTGACGGCCCTTGTGCCTCTTATGACTCCTAGGAGCGCATCCTTGTGCAGACCAGTTTCCCTGGCGATGTCGCGTTTCGGCTTTGACGACACTTCGATCGCACTGGCCAATGTGCGCGCCAGTATCGGATTTACACCAGGGCGAACTGAGTTTTCCATCGGTACGGCATTCCTTCCTATTCATTGTCTGAGTCGCATCAATATGCGGTCCTAAATGCTGTAGGAAAGAAAAAAGAACATATAACGAACATGTGTGTTTTCCTATTTGGAAACGATTCGAGCTGCTGGCCGAATTCTCGGCCCTTCAATGCCGATTCTCCGCCTGCTTTTCGCATGAAATCGGCAATCATACGTCGAACGGATGTCCATAGTCAGCGGCATATCCGTCATTGTTGGGTTTCGCCCGCCGCCTCTGACTCTTTCCTTTTTCCTATTCTCCAATCGCAAGTCATCTCGATCAAACAGCGCACGAAAACGCTGCCACCCCTCTCGTTGGAGACATAAAGTCATGACATCCCGTTCTCTCTACCCCCGGCTCGGTAAACTTGCCGGACTTGCCTTGCCGCTCGGCACTGCGGCAATTGCAGCATCTGCAGCTTATGCA